>JBCDLR010000165.1:0-8568 GCA_038745205.1 Verrucomicrobiota bacterium | reverse complement strand
GGGAACACGTTGAGTCGTTACACGAAAAGATTCGATGGCGGCTGGATGGTGATTCACAAGGAGGAGTTTGCGGTGAGAGCAGAAGCCGTTCGCCGGGAACGGGAGTTGAAGACGGGGAAAGGTCGAGAATGGCTGAGGACGAACGTGCTTCCCCGCGAGTGATCCTCATCATGTCGAGGTCGCTGTTAATCCGCCGCGGCGGATCGTTGGTTCGAACCCAACCTGAGGAGCCAGTCCGGTTCGAAGGCGGAATCGATGTATTGGGTATACGTCATCTGGAATGCACGGCACTCGAAGTATTACGTGGGGCAGACCGAAGATCTGGGGAAGCGACTTCGGCAGCGCAATGACGCAGAGAACACGTTGAGTCGTTACACGAAAAGATTCGATGGCGGCTGGATGGTGATTCACAAGGAGGAGTTTGCGGCGAGAGCAGAGGCCATTCGCCGGGAACGGGAGTTGAAGACGGGAAAAGGTCGAGACTGGCTGAAGGCGAATGTGCTTCCCCGCAAATCATCCGTATCGACTCGGGGTGGATGAACGACGCCTCGGCGTTCTGAGTTGAGGGGGCCGCTGAATCTTGATTTGGAGCTGTTTCGCTGTCACAACTGCACTATTCAACCATGAGACTATTCGCTGCTTCACTCACCCTTTGCGTAACGGTGGCAATTGGCTTGGTCATGCCAGCCAGTGCCGACTCAATTCCCCCTGACCTTCTTGGCGACTGGACGCTTGATCTGGACTCGGGTGAGCCTGCGTGGATGAGGGTCGTGGAGGAGGAGGGGAAGAATCTCGTTTATCTGCGGATCTACGTGGGGCCGGAAGGACCGTATGAAGTGGAGGAGATTGTGGAGGGGAGGCTCAAGTTCAAGATGAAGAGAAAAAAGCGGAAGAGCCCGGTGACGATGGTGACGATTGTCGATGTCGGATTGCGAGATGGGGAACTGGACGGACTCATGGTCAGGACGTCGAGCGATGGGAGCGAATCCGAGGAGATCGCTCTTTCGGGAAAGCGTATTCCGCCGCTCCCGGGTACACCGCCTGACCTATCCAAGGTTCGGTTCGGGCATCCGATCTCGCTTTTCAATGGCAAGGACCTCACCGGCTGGCGTCCGCACGAGCCCGAGAAGATCAATGGGTGGCGCGTGGAAGATGGACTGCTTGTGAACGTGACGCCGAAAACGGACTTCAGCGCGACGGGCGACCACGCGAACCTGCGGACGGAGGCGGAGTTTGAGGATTTCTGGCTCCATATCGAGTTTCTCGTCGAGGCGCAGCGGAACAGTGGGGTGTATTTGCGGGGGACCTACGAAGCTCAAGTGGTCGACCGGGACAGCCGGATGCAGGGGATCCAGGGAGTGGGGGCGATCTTCAGCCGTATCGCGCCTTCGGTGAATGCGGGGAGGCCGGTCGGCGAATGGCAGACTTACGACATCACGCTTGTCGACCGGCATGTCACGGTTGTCCTGAACGGCGTCACGGTCATCGACAACCAGCCGCTCGAAGGGCCGACAGGAGGAGCGATCAATACGGATCCGATGGCGCCGGGACCGATCTATTTACAGGGTGACCACACAGCGGTGAAATACCGGGACATCTACCTGGCGCCGGTGGTGAAGTGAGGGGGATGATCCCGCCGCGAGAAATCTTTGTTGGTTAGGGGCGTTTCGCGAGGGGGGGACGGTCGGTGAGGGCACCCACGCTCCATCCTCGCTTGCTGCTCCAGAAAAGACGGGGAAGGGCAAAGGCTACGATCCGGTTTTGTAGGCGGGGAGTGTATCGCGGAGGATTTCATTGATCCGTTCGCGTTCCGAGTCGGAGAGGTAGGCGTAATCCTCCGGCGCGGATTCAGCGGTGAGGATGGATCGAAGGCGTTGGAGGATCCGGGATTTGATCTCATGAGGAAGGTGTCGGAATGGCTCCGAATAGATCGTGTAGCTGCAGCGATACTTGAAGAGGCGCTCATAGAGCCGCAGATCCTTGAGAGAGCGACCTTCCCCGTTTCTTCGAGCATTCAGCGAAAAGGCGTTTTGGAAGGAATCCGCCCCTTCGGGGCCGCCTGATTCCATGATGAATTCGTCGGTGAAGAGGAGTTCGCGCACCACTTTTTCGGCCTGACCGTCCAGGATATTCTGGTAGGAATCGTCGAGTGGAGAATCTTCGGGCTCCCTGAGGGCTTTGCGCATTTCCCGGTGGCGGTGAAGGGTTTGTCGGGTGATGAGGTTGGCGCGGACCATGGCGTTCTGCGCGGAAATCTGGTGCTCGAGAATCATCAAGGCCACCACATCGCTGGAGCCGCCGCCCGGATAGGGGGTGCAGTCGATGAGTTCGCCAAGATCATGAATCGGTTCAGCGGTGACTTTCTTGAAGGTGACTTCATGGTCCTCGTTCTCCGCGGCCACGAGGTTCCCGAGGTGCGAGTGATCACCGGTATCGCCCGTGACAAACCAGCCTCCCCAGCGGTTGGCAATCGGCGTGGAGTGATCGACGTCAAACGTGCCCGCCTGCAGCAGGGGTCTTCCTGATTCGCTGGGGTAGACCGAACGTGCGACGAGGCCGGGGTACCCACGCGTGCGTGTGCCGCCGTGGCAATCGAGGCAACTGGTATGGCGGATGATGTCCGGCTGGTGTCCGGGCTTGCGGATATCGAGATGAATCATGTGAAAGACTGCCCCGAGTTTTCGGTCGAAGGACGTGATCTCGATGTTGCCTCCCCGCACCCATCCGACGTAGGCGTTGTCCGAGAAGTAAACGGCCCGGGGAGTTTCGGGGGTGATTCCGTTGGGTTGCGCGCTCGTCTGGGAATAAACGAGGGTCTGGGATTCGACGGGGATGTCGAGGAGCGTGAGGAATTTCCCGAGAATCTCGCGATCCGATTCGCCGGTGAGGAGATCTTCGCCCTGCTCGATCCGGTTGGCGATGCGCGTCACCGGTGTCTCGGGCACGGCGTCGGAGTAGTTGATCGGGTCCCGCTCGTAGGAGGGAACCGCTGGAATAAGGCCCGAAATCCCGAGGCATGCGCCGGCAAAGGCGAGACGAAAAAGAGGTTTGGTCATCCAGAGTTCAACCATCGATGACCCACTATGCCTCAAGTCGGCGGTAGTTGCACTTCGCCAGACGAGTTCAGACCTCTGCTAAAAACGAAAATCCCGGTCTCTCGTCGGCTCTTTGAGCATCGGAGAGACCGGTAAGGGGAAGTATTAGAAGTTCAATTCGACCCGAATTTGTCCGGTCTCACCCGTGACCGTCGGTTCGGAGATGTCGAGTTTGAAGGTGTGGTATTCCCATTCGGTGCCGGTGAGGTCGGGAAGACCTGCACCCGCGGGGGCGGTGTCGGAGGGGCCGCTGACGGCGGAAACGTCGGCCGTCGGGAAGACGGCGGCCGTGGCGCCCTGGATGGTATAAGTCACGCCGTCGACGGTGGCGGTTTGCACGATGTTCGGTGTTGTTCCGCTGGAGGTGAAGCTCGCTCCGTCGCGCACGGCGATGATGAGCGTCAACTCTTCCCCGGCGGGTGCCGAGGCGTCCTGGACGAGTTCCGCCAGCAGGCCGTTGTTCGTCGGGCTCAGGGGATCGCCGTTGAGAGCGAACTCTTCGCCATTGGTCGCCCCATCATTGTCGGGATCATCGCCTCTGCCGTTTTCCTTGCCCGGAGTGCCGTCGAGACCGTTGGCCGCAGCCCAGGTATCAAAGGGATCCGCCGCGGCGCTGGCAACGACCAGTTCGAGGTCGTTGCCCGCGATCTGAAGCGTCGTCGTGAAACTGCCCAACGTTCCGCTGGTGTCGGTTCCGTCCAGTGTACCGATGAGGGTGCTCGCGCTGACGAGTGTGTAGGTGCCGACTTCTACGCCGCCGAGGTTCGTCGTGCTGATGTCGCCGATGCCGAGAGCACCGCTCCCGATGCTGAAGGTACCGCCGACGGAGATGAGGTCGTTGGTGCCGGCGAGGGCGTCGAGTTCAAACTCGAGCTGTCCCGATCCGGAGGCAAGCGCCGTGGCGTCAAAGTCGCCGTCGATTGTGAGGGTTCCCGGGGAGGTGCCGGGGGCCACATTGCCTGCTGCACCCGCAAAGACGGTGCCGCTGATGGTGCCGGTGCCGCCGAGCGTGCCCCCGTTGACGGTCACGTCGCTACTTGCTGCAATCGAGCCATTCACGAGAAGTGTTCCTGCGGTGACGGTTGTCGGTCCCGTGTAGGTATTCGCTCCGTCGAGTTGCCAGGTTCCGGAGGTATCGACTTCGACGGAAACGGTTTCGTCGACGAAGGCGTCGGAGGCTGCGTTGTCCTGGATGACGCCGTCGATCTCGCTGACGCCAGTATAGGTGCCACGGAGTCTCAGTGGACGAGGCCCGATGTCTGCGGCGACCCGGGACTCCTGGACGTTGAAGGCGGAATTGGTGAAGACGAGACCGCCCGTTCCGTTATTGACGATCGAACCTCCAAATATCCCGTTGTGTCCGGGGAGGAACCAATAGTTTCCAACCTGCACCTGCTTGTCGGTCGATGCTGCGCCGCCGGTGTAGGTGAGGTTCCCTTCCTGGTTGTTGTTATTGGTGGGGGTTGCGTTTGCCGAGTTTCCGAGGACGAGGAGACTCCCGGCGCCCGCATGGCTGGGGACGCCGGCGTTTCCGATGGACGCCACTTCGACAATTGCCGCTACGACGAGGTTGCCCGTGAAATCGTTGCTGGCATTGCCCAGCACAACTGTGCCCTGTTCGGCTTGATTCAAGGACCGGGTGAGGAGAGCGGCGCCACTGATCTGACCTGAGACGGTGAGCGTGTCGTTGCGGCCGGGCTCAAGGCGGAAGTTGAGATCGCCTGTTTCATTATTCGTGATGTCGCCCGAGAGTGTCCCCGTGTTGGCGGTGATTCCACCATTGTCGAGACGGATAATCTTCGTTCCCGTATTGCCGATGGTGAAGTTATTGGCGATGTCGAGCCCGTCCGCATCGAGGTTGAGGATGGGGTCACGGCTTTCGGAGCCCGTGTTGGAGATTTCCTCCATGGTGACGTCCCCGGTGCCGAGGGCGCCGGAGTTGGTGATCGCGGTGTTGCCTTCCTGAAGGGTGGTGCCACCGGTGTAGGTATTGGCAGCATTCAAGGTCACGCTGTTTGCGGCATTGTCCTGCACGGTATCCCCGTCACCAACGAGCACGGAACCTGCGCCCCCGATGATGGTGTTGATGACAATGTCATTGCCGTCATCGGACCCAATGGCGTCTCCTGCCGCAACATTGAGAACTCCATTGACGGTGAGGGTGAAGGTGGTGCCGTCGATGGTGTAGTCATTCAATGTGTCGGTGGAAGTGAAATTTACATTGTTGACGGTGATGTCTTCCTGGAGCGTCGGGTTGAAGTTGGAGGCGGTGTCTCCGAAAATCGCGTTGTCGCCTTCGAAGAAGACGCTGTCTGTGGAATTCGACCAGTTGGGGGTGACGGTGATATCCCAGAAGGTTGGATTCGTGACGTCTGTTCCGGTCCATGAATTGTCTTCAAAGCCAAGGCTGATGACGATGGCCGACCCGGTGTCGACAAATCCTCCGGCTCCGCGAGGGCCGACGGGAGGAGAGGTGCCAAGAGTGAAGTGGGCGACATTGATGTTGTTGGCTTCCGTGTTGTCGTAAGTGAGGACGGTAACGGTTCCGCCCGCGGTCCCGCTGATATTCACGGTGACGCCATTGCTGGTGTCGACGGCAGAGTCGAAAGTGAGGCCGCCGTCGGTTCCGTCGAGTTCGAGGGTGATTCCGGCAGGGGTGGTGCCGAGAGTGACGGTTCCGGCAATGGTGCCGCTGCCCGAAAGGCAGGCGCCGTCCGCAACCGTGACAGCGGAGGCTGCATCGAGTGAGCCTGTCACCTCGAGGCAGCCGGCATTCACGACGGTCGTGCCGGTGTAGGTGTTTGTACCGCCGAGGGTTACCGTGTTCGTTCCCGATTTGATCAAGCTGACTTTGGCGCCGGGGGAGTTGTCGACGAGTGCGCCCGAAACAACGATGTCACTCGTGCCATCGAAGGTGATCGTGCGGTCGGTCATCGCCGCCGTGCGGTCATCATTGAAGGGGGTGGCACTGAAGGTAAGGGTCCCGCTACCGTTGTTTGTAATTCCGCCATCTCCGACGCGGGTTCCGACGGTGCCATTGTTGTCACCGATGCGAACCGGAGTGCCGAGGGTGATGGTGGCTTCGGGACCTGTATATTCGAAGGTGCCGTCGGTCGTGTTGTTGCCGATCTGGATGTCGTTGTCGCCGAGCGCACCCAGGTTGGTGACCTGCACGGTTCCATCGTTAATCTGGAGAACGTTGTAGAGGTTGTCAGTGGCCGTGAGCAGCAAGGTTCCCGGATTGCTCTTTGTCAGGTTGCGTCCGCCACTGTTGTCATCGGTGATCGTGCCGTTGACGATCAAATCGGCGGCCGCCACCGTGCTGTCCTGCACGGCGAAGGTAAAGGCACTGCCCTCAAACTGAAGGTCGGCGTCAATCGTCGCCGCCGAGTTGTCAAAGTTCCCGTCCCCGTTGTTCTCGCCGTCGTTGTAGACAATGTCATTGTCATCGGTCAGGCGAATCTTGCTCGTCGGGGAGTCCGCGGAGTCCGAAATGTGAATGGGCTGTTTGGAGACAACGCTCGTGTTGTTGAATTGGCCGATGACGAGATCGTCATCGAGGAGGACTTCCTGGCCGTTGATGTCGAATTCAACGGGGAAATCGGAAAAGGACGCGTTGTTGCGCTGGCGGACGGCGACCGTGCGGCGCAATCCGGTGAAGTCCGTTCCGTTGGGCCCGACGATGGTCTTACCGTTCTGGAAGAAGAGGATGTCCACGAACTCGCCGACCGACGTTTCGGTGACAGATCCGACGATGCCTGAGGTGTCGAAGTCGCCGTCCCAGAAAAGCGTCCCGGGTCCGATGAAGTTGAAGTCTTCGGACGTGGCATTTTCATCACCGTTGCCCTTGAGGGTGGAGGCGAAGGTCAACTCTGGGCCGGCGACAAGCGTGTTGTCGGCAATCGAATAGTTTCTGGCCACATCGCTGAGGTCGATGGTGCCTCCGCTGATGGTTGCAGTGTTCGCGGTGTCGTCGTCCGCGACGTAGTTGATGTTGCCGTCGACTTCAATCGTCGCGCCGGGAGCGATGTTGATGGTCGCGTTGCCATTGCCTTGGTCCGCGCTGCCGAGGTTGAACGTGTTGTCGAAAAACTGGACTTCCGTCGTGTTGTTGAAATTGGCCGTTCCGTAGCGGACTTCGAAGTTGCCCTGGCCGATTGTGCCGGTGCCGTTGACGGTGAGGATTCCGTCGTCACGGATGATCGTCCGCTGGGTGTTTCCTCCGGTTTGCTCAACATCCCCGGTCATGGTGACGTTTGCCCCGGCGACGAAGGTGTCGAAGCGGGTCGCTCCGCCCGTGTTGGAAATGTCCCCTGTGATGACGATGTTCCCGATATTTGTGGTGTTAAAATCACCGAATTCCAGGCGCTTGACCCCGGGCACCCCGCCGGCGGAGGTATCGATGTTGCCCGTGATGAAGAGAGTGGCAAAGGTGGTATCGACATCGAAGCTGGTGTCATCCCCGGCGGCGTTTTCACCGAGAAGAATATTGGCGGCAATCGTCTGGTCGGTGGTGACAGTTTCATCCAGTTCGACATTTTGCGTGGCGCCGTTGCTGGCGAGGACGATCGTGTCTGTTCCGGGTGCTCCGGTTCCGATGGTGTAGCTTGGGACGTTGGCTGTGTTGAAGAAGAGGCGATCGACCGTTTGGAACGCCTCAAGATTAATGACGAGGTTTGGTGACGTGTTGTCGAAGATTGCCGTGTCACCGGAGATTGGGGTGAAGAAGTCCTGGTCCCAGTTCAATTCTTCCGACCAAAGATCGCTGGTCGTGCCGTCCCAGATAAAATCAATCGCGCTGGCGGCCGGCGCGAGTGCAATCAGGACGAGGCCGGCAATGACGGCGGGAAGAAAAGTTCGATGACGTGATTCTTTCGCCGAAGGGGTACTGGAGATGTGGGGGTTAGTGTTCATTTGCCGGGTATTTTTCTGGTTTTGGCGAAAGGCGTGGAGGCGCCTTCCGGAGAATATTTTGGGGTGAAAAGACAGCACTTCCTTTCCTGCCAAACACGTGCCTAAGGATCAGTACGGGGAAAGGGGTGAGGGAAGATGGAGGAGAATTGGGGAACTCAACTCCACCCTAGAAAGAAGTCCAAAATCCGCGGAAAGACAATGAGAATTGAGAAATAGAGGCAAATTGCTTAGCCATCGGTTCCATTGCACAAAATTGCAAAACAGGAAGCCCCGATGGGTAGCAGAGCCTTGGATGGAGTGAAGTCCGGGAACCAAAAAGGAAAGGAAATTACGAATGTCCGTTTCAAAGGGAAGCTTGGGAAAACAGAAGTCTTACTCCCTCAACGTGCGCTGGAAAAATTCCTCCATGGCCGGACCGCATTGATCCTTCTGTTGATTGAAGACGCCGTGTCCGGCGCCTTCGATGCGGAGATAGGTGACGTCCTCGGCGTCGGCTTTCTTGAGGGCGGCGACGAACGTGTCGCTGTGTTTGACGTTGACTGTGCTGTCCCTCGTTCCG
>JBCDLR010000164.1:0-8621 GCA_038745205.1 Verrucomicrobiota bacterium | reverse complement strand
GATCAATGCGATCAATCATCGAGGGTTCGAATCCCGGAAGAGGTGTGAACTCTGCCAGGCTGATGCTCAAATTCGGCTGACTGACGCCGAGTTTGCCGGTCGTAGCCGTGAAACTGCCGCTACTGACGATCATTTCCAACTCGAAACCCGTCCCGACGAGACCAAAGGCCAATTCAAAGGCCGGATTTCCTCCGAGTCCGGTCCGATTCAAAGGAACGGGCTTACCGGGAACGGAGCCGTAACTCAAGATCAACTCGGCATCCGTGCCGAAGTTCACGTTGAGATTCATTGTGCCGCCTGAAATGCTGGATGAAGTCAGGGCGCTGGCGCTTTGATTCAAGAGTCGAGCGAAGCGAGTGGCCCCGAGGATCGCCGATTGGCCGGTCACGGTGTCCTCGTCAAGAGGAAGGCTCCCCTCCGCCTCGATCGTTCCCACCTGGTATGTTGCGCTGAAATCGTCAATAATGAGGCTCATGCTCGCGTGCACGCCAACCATGCATCCGTGAAGAAGCAGTAATGGTCCGAAGGTAGTGACGAACAAAGAGTGAGGAACTAAACATTCTCGTTTCACGTCGGGTTGAGATGATGGGTTGAGAGCCAGCGCCACTCAAGGGGTCACCCGCAAGCTGACGCGCATGTAGCGATGCTCGTCGCCATTATTGCCGAGATAGCGGCTATCGCGAGCTTTGATTGTCTGGACATTGCTAAGCAGTGTGACCACGTCCGTCCCCTCTTCCGATTTCCAATCCTCGAGATCAGAAGATACCTGCACGAGGAACGAGGAATGACAGTCACGGAAAACGGGGCGATCGATCGTCATCGTCAGGTAATCGAATCCGTCCGGCGCTTTCTCGATCGACATTTGCATGCGCGAGGCAGTCTTCTCGATGTCGGGCGTGCGGGGATCACCGCCGAGGGCGTACTCCATACCGTTGTCGCAACCATCCTTGTCCGGATCGGCATTGATCCCGCTGATGGATGGGTCCGCGTTCAAAAGCTGATGGGCAGCCAGCCATCGCATCCACTCGTAACAGGTCGGATTCGAATCCTCGAGGAACTCGACGACATTTATTAAGCCGTCGCCATCGTCGTCATCGAAGGCATCGCTGGGATCGTCGGGATCGAGGGCCGGCGCATGCTGCTGCTCCCAGTAATCGGGCATCATGTCCCCATCGCTATCCTGAATTTCTCCGATGAAATTCAGGTCGATACGCTCAAAGGATCCGCGAAAGAGTTCCGCGTAAGTGAGCGGAATCGTGCGCGGAGCGCCTGTGGCCAGCGCAAGAATCGCCGGTTCGCCGTCGACCGCCACGGTCATGGCGAACTCCTGAGGCGTCGTCGTAGCTTCGACCGTATTCGGCGAATTGATGAAATTAGGCGGAACTTTCTCGACGGGAATCTCGAGCTTGTAGGAGAATTCCCCGTTGGCGACCGACTCCATCTGCGTCGTCAGGGTCAGGGTCTCGACCGGACCCTGAAAGGTCCATTCGATCGCACCGTTGTATCCCTGCAGGGGCGGATCAGTCACGTTGTTGAATACCTTTCCGTAGACGGTGATGTGCGGCTCGGAGAATCCGCTCGCGCCGGGGAGCGGCGACACAAACCCAAACAAGGCGACGGTGGACAAAAGAGTAAAGAACTGTCGTTTCATGGCGGCGTAAGACTTCATATTCCGGAGTAGGCATAGGTTTGGAAAAAGAGCTTGATGTCGGAGACCCCATTCCCGTCGCGCTCGTCGCTACCCGGGATTTTCTGGCCAAAAATGAAGGCCCGGATGCCCTCGTCGGGGTCATTGAGGAAGGTACCGCCCGGGATGATGAGCATCCAGCGTGTGTTCCAGACGCTGCGCCCGACGAGGCGGGTCGTAATTTCGAGCTGGTCCTCGGGGAATTCGGAGTTGCCGAGGTCCGGATCGTCGTGGTAGGCGCGGAAGCGGCCCATGCGCCGCACCTGGGCGAAGCTGTTGTCGAGCGAGTCGATCTGCGGGATGTAGTTCGGATCACTCAACTGCGCGTTGCCTATAGGGAACGGCACGGGCAGCACCTGGTCGACGACGTTGAACTCGCGCGTTGCGAGGCTGTCGAAGGTGGGCGAGCGCTGCACGTCGAGTCCCGCCGGCACGAGGTAGGCACGCGGGGTGTTGGCGAGACCGTTGCCATTGTAATTCTCAAACCACAGGCCGTTGCCGAGGATCTTGGTGGCGAAGTTGGCGCTGTCGTAACTGCTGTCGCCACCGGCGAGGGGCCAGCCGAAGAAGTTGAGGCCGAAGGTGACGGTCGTGGGAAACTCGATGACGATGCCCGGCTGGCGCCCCGCTTCCTCCGGCGCGAAAGGTCGGCAGTAGCGGCGGAATTCGGGGAGCTCCCAAAGGTCGTCGACGACATGGGTGGCGAGCAGTTTCTGCCAGGCTTCCTCCGAGCTGTCCTTCATGCGGAATAGCTCATGACGAAGGCTGAACTGGCCGGTCTCGATCTGCGGGTTGTTGAAGCCGAGCTGGCCCTTCAATACGCGGAAGTTCGCCCTCATCCGCGCCATGGGATCGGAAAGGCCATCGACGCCATGCACGGCGATATCATCTTCGAAGAGTCCCACCGAACGCTGCTTGACGATGTTGGTGAGGAAGGCCTGGCCGGACTGGCTGGAACTGTTCAGGAGGGTTGTTTCGTAATCGTAGACTTTTGCGGCGATGAAGACGTAGCGGGAGGCCACATCGAAGGCGGCCTTGTAGCGCTGGAGCGCCTCGTTGCGGAAGTTGCGGAAGGCGATGTCCTGGTAGCGCAACTGTTGCACGGGTCCGGCGAGGCGACGGCGGGCAATAATCCGCTCGTGGAGGACGCGCTGGCCCTCGGCGAGTGTCGACTTGTACTCAGCGACGGCAGCGCGAAGGGCCTGCTCGAGGTTGAAGAGTTCGAGCCGGGTGGTGACTTCGTTCCGCATGGTCTGCTCGAGTTCCTTGAGCCTCTCCTGAACCTCGAATTCGAACCCGTCCTTCGCGATCTCGATGTCCGTCCACAGCTCCGTTTCCTCCTTGGCGAATTCCATGGCCTGAACCGCTCCATCGGTGACGACAACGCCCGATCGAATGGCAAATTCGGCGGAAGTGGAGGCCGTCTTGACCAGTCCGCGGGCTGCCGCGAAGGCGTCAACGCCATTGGAGGTCCCGAAAACGTTGAACTTGGGCAAGGCATCCGAAATGGCATCCCCGATGTCTTCCGCGCCTTCAGCCGCCTGCTCGAATCCCGTCTTCAGAGTGTTGGTAATGCCCAGTGACACGTTCAGGGCCGTGATACCTGCCGCCCTGTCGGTGAGAATCTTGATCGTCTCGTCCTGGAGGTCTTCCTGTGCCTCGAGAAGGTCGATCTGATCATTGATCTCCGAAACGAGGCTGCCGTAGTTGCTGATAGCCGTCAGCAGCTCGGCTTCCGCCTGCACCATGTTGTTGATGGCAAGCTGGATGGCGCCTTCCGCACGGCGTTCGCCGAGTCCCTCGGCATGAAACGCCCATCGGCGGGTGGATAATTGATAGTCAATCTGCAGGGGCTCGCCCGAAAATGTGCCTTGGCCACCGGAGACATCCTCCGGGAAGTAGTAGGCGATGGTGTCCTGAATCCCATTGTCGCCATCGGCAACTCCGAGCTCCATCGGATCGAAGAATGCCGAGAACGTATCGAACTGGTTCTGGATGTCGCTGATCTCATCGGAATCGATGCGGCCGTTGCCATTCAGATCGACCGGCTCCTGAATCGCCAGGTTATCCGCGTCGCCGTTGACCTCGGCCACGTCCACGTAGTTGTACATGTATAGATCGGGGCCGTCGTAGCCGTCAGGATAGGGCTTCCCGGGACCGATGTGTCCCGCATAGGGATAGCCGAAAAGCTCGATGAGGCGATTCTTGAAGTCGAACTCGACGTCCTCGGATTCCCGCTGGAAGTCGTCCTGGTCGATGCGCAGTTGACGGATACGCTCCGTCAGGCCGTTGGCATGCTCGAAGGCGCTTTTGGCATTGGTCACCGCCGCCGTCGCGCGGTTGAAGATCTGCTCGAAGTGGGTCGTGCGCTCGCCGTCGTCGCCGATCTCGTTGATAGAAGGGTCGACGTCGAACGGGGTGACATTCTCGGCGAGCCCCAAGGGATTCATACCCCGGTCGGCCTGGTCGAGGATGTCTTGGATACGGTCGTAGCCGCTGGCGATCTCGACGAGTTCGCCCACCGTCGTGCGGTCGATCTTGTCGATGCTCGATTGATTGAACCGCGAGACCGGCGTTGTTCCGCCCCCGAGAGTGTCGTTCACCTGTGTCTCGGTGGCATCAACTGTATCTTCCTCGGGAAGGATGGCGTTGGCCACCACCCAGTCGAGCATCGCACCCTGCCCCGAGCGACGCGCCCATTCATCGACACCCCACGAACGAGGAGCAATTTCATCGGGCACGGAATTCGGAATCGTGTCCTCCTGCGTGTCCTTGTATCCCTGCCATTGGCCGGCGGGGTCGGAGGTGTATTGCTCGCGGTAGGTGAGATCGACGACCGACTCGCCGGCCTTCGTGCGGGCGGCAGCGGCGCGGGCGAATTTGACCTCGTCGAGATAGTCGACGGCGTGGGGCACGCCGGAGATCAGGGTGTACTCGGCGCGGGTCGACCAGTTGAACTTGTGGTGGCGAAGAAGGCGGTAGTATGTCTTGATCGCCGAGAGATAATGCCCCCATGCGTCGCCGTGGCCCTGAGGGTACAGCGTGGCGGCGTCGAGTTCGCGGATGAACCCGTCGGGAACGCCCGTCGTCCCGCCGGTGGGGCCGACGCCGTCGACGTCGGTGACTTGGTAGTTCAGGGCGTAGGCCGGTTCGCCCTCGAGGCCGCTGGAGAAGTTCCAGTAGAGGCGGTTGAAGACGGGGCCAAGTTCGGTGCCGGCGAGCGACTGGTCGCGACCGCGCAAAAGGGCGAGTTCCTCGCTCAGGAGCGAGGGCAGGACGTTTTGGAAGGCGAAGGAACTGGTCGTGATTGTGCTGAACTCCCCCTCGGCACCGAAGTTGAAGCCGAGCGTCGGGTCCTGCGAGTCGGCAAACGCCTCGTTGCCGAGCAGCATGAAGAGGTCGGCGATGCGGCTCGCCGCGAGGAGGAGCGCGGTGTTCGTGCCGTCGTGGGACTGGTTGGGAATGCCGTTGATGCTGAGATCCATGCCGCGGCGGAGGACGGTCTCATAGAGCTGGAGCAACCCAATACTGTTGAGGAACTCGGGATCGCCGTTCAACGCAACCGGTCCTTCAAACGGCGGGCCGACTTGTTGCAACATCGTGACGTAGGTCTGTATCGGCGACTGGTGGAAGTCGCTGAATCGTTGTTCAAAGGGATTGATACCCTCGAGAACCCGCTTGATCCAACCCGGCACGAACATCGGGCGCTCGACACTGACGAAGGAGGGGTCGCCGGCAAAGCCCGAGTAATCGGGGTTTTGCGGATAGAGCGTGCCGGTCACGCCATCGGCCGCTCGGTAGCGGCAGAAGATCCAGTTGTCGCTCAAGGTGAGGAGGCCGGAGCCTTCGATGACGGTGGAATTCAGACCCCTTCCTGAAACAAGGGGAAGCCATGACGAATCGGAGTCAGGCGTGGTGGAGGGACGGCCGCTTCCCGTGGCGGGCTTGTAGTACCACTCGAAGAAGAGCTTGTCGGGATCGCCGCCGAAATCGAGGCTGTGACGGAGCGAGACCTTCTCGTCGAGGGGGTTGTCCGGCAGGATGAGGCGGAGGGAACCGCGACTGGCAGGCTGCATTACCTTGATCACATGGAGCGCGACGGGAGCGGCTCCGAGAGAGGGGTCGTTGTTCTCAGCGAGCGTCATGAAACCCGTGCCGGTGGCGAGCCCGGCGGAAAGCGCGGGCGTGGCGAGCACATCTTCGGGGATGATGTCGTCCTGCTTTTGGTCGCCCACGAGCCTGTGCTGGATGCCAGCGAGAATCGTGTCGTCGCTCAGCCCGGCGATCTTCGTGCGGTCGACACTGTTGGGATTGCGCGTGAGGTCGAAGAGCTGAGCAATGGCTGCGTCCCAGGCGGCGGCTTCGCTCAAGGCGAGCAGTTCCGCCTTTTCCGATTCGCTCATGATGTTGAGCATCTCAATGGGCGTGGAGGGATTCGGCCCGCCCGCGTATCCGCGGAAGATGAGCTTCTCGTTGATCGGATCGTAGCGCATCCGCAACTTCAGGTGCGGGGGGAATTCCTTGAACTGGTACAAGCCGTCCTCGGCCAGCTGCATCTTGATGCCGAAGTCGACGGAGCCGTCGCGCGAGGCCAGATCCTCGCCATTAATGCGGGCCTGCAGATCCACTTGGCGGCCGCTCATCGAGTCAACGATCCGTGCGGTGAAGTTCAAGGGCCGCGTCACGCCGACATCACCCGGCTCGAGCGGGATGGCGTCCTCATTGTCGTCGTAAATGATGGCCGCCGCTGCCCAATCGCTGATGCCCGGCAGCCCGCGCTTCGCCTCGCGAAGGGTCTCGCCGACGAACAACTCCGGGGTAAAGGGCGGCCATTCGATGTTGTAGACTGTCTTGATCGGCTCGCCCGGCGGCGTGCCGTTGCCCGGCTCTTCATCCGCGGCCACAAACTCCAACCACGGAGCCGAAGTCACATTGTCAGGGTTTCCGCCACCGTCGAGGTCGTACCAGAAGTCCGCGAGCAGCGGGTAATGGTATTTCACAACGATTTGGCCCGCACTGCGCGCCCAGACCGCGCCCTTGTGGTCCTCCCAGTATGCATCGACCAAGCCCGTCGCCACTTCGCCGCGCTCGGTTTCCTCCTGGGCCGTCAGTGTGGAAAGCGGATACGGGGGCTGCACACGCTTGCCTGCGAAGCCGGTGAAAACAGCGAAGTCAAAAACATGATCCGTCGCGCCGACGGAAATGGTCTTCGTCAACGATACCTCGTAAACCTTGTAGGCCCATTGATCGCCATTCGTGCCGTCCTGGAACTTCAGAAGGACATACGGATCGGACGTCCGCGTGTTCCTGTGGTTGAGGTCCATGCGCAATGCGAAGGCGGCGTTGAAATCACTGCCCTGGCTCGGCGCGAGAAGGCCGTGCTCTTCGTTGGGATTGTAACCGGGGAGATTACGGTCCGGCTGATGGTAAATGTGTGCCTGGCGAAATTTGGCCGGATCCAGCTTCTCCTGTTCAACCAAAAGGGCCGGCATGACGCTGATGGCGTTGATTTGGGCCTCATCGATACCCGAAGGCGCGCTGAGGACAATATGAAGCACACCGTCCTTTACCACGGCCGGATAGGTCAGTGTCAGCGGAGTGTTGTAATCACCTGCTTCCTCAAGGATCATGAATGCGGTATCGACCGTCTCGCCTTCGAGAGTGATGGTTGCAGCGCGAGAAACACCCTCCGGTTGCGTAGGCGCAGTCCCGATTTCGGAAGAATCGTCGGGTTCGATGATCGCGGGCGGCTCACGTTCCGAGAAATGCAAAGTGACGTCGAAGGAACCGTCCCCCGTCGGAAGCTCATAGCGGACAAGTGAACCCGCCCTCCCGGAGCGATAGATCTCCTCGTCCGCCCCCACCAAAACCGCGGCACCGGATTCATCGACCGCGTCCTCGTAGGATGCGCCACCGATGAATGCTGTATCGGCAAGGAAAGTCACACCGCCCAGGGTGGCCTGAGGACCGCCACAGTTGACCGCGAACGCGGAAGTGGACGCCGCCTCGATGCTGATGGCAGAAACGTGACTCTCTCCGAAATCGCTGACGAGTTGCAGATCGACGAAGGAGTCGCTGGTGGCCACCCGGTAGGTCCGCTGGATGGCATTGTTCGCCCCTGCCACGAAAACTGGATCGAAGTCCTCCTCGACAATTTCACCTTCCAGGAGGATGTCGAAACGCCGCTGGCCGACTTGACTGAACTGGGTCTCCGCGAAATGGAG
Organism: Verrucomicrobiota bacterium; assembly: GCA_038745205.1. Classification (GTDB taxonomy): domain Bacteria; phylum Verrucomicrobiota; class Verrucomicrobiia; order Verrucomicrobiales; family DEV007; genus JBCCWV01. The sequence continues at coordinate 710 of JBCDLR010000164.1, read as the reverse complement.
CGTGACGTTGTAGAAGGAGGCGCCGGGAACAGGAATCGCGTATTCCACACGGAAGCCGGTTCGCGCTTTCTGGTACAGTGGATCATCGTTCGTGCCTTCGATCGCGGACGCCGATCCGGTTGCCGCCCCGCTGTTGGAATAGTTATCCGCTTCAAAAATCGTGCCGTCCCCGGCGGTGAATTCCGGTCCACCCGCATTGATACGAACCGGCAAACCCGTCCCACCGACCGGCAAGGGTGCGCCCTGCAGTTTCAATTCGGATCCGAGCCCGCTGGTGATGACGATCTGCTCCGGATTGGCCGGCCATTGAATGTTGAAGAGCACCGGACGCGTCGGCCATGCCACGTTGAATCCGGCGAAATCCCGCTTGTCCCAGATGACAACGAGGTTTCCACGAGGCGTTTCGGTATTGACCGGAATGATCCGGCCGCTGCGCTGAGTGCGATCGTAGGCGGCGTCGGGACCGGCACCATCATAAGGGCTGTTGATGTTCGCGACGAAGCCCGTTCTCCCGCTAGGATCGAATCCGTCGGGGAACAACGCACTGTCCGGGGAATTCCAGTGACCGTATTCCCGCGGATCGATCGGTTCTCCGACGGTCGCCGTTTCCGACTCTACCGGCACGCTGGTGTAGGAGAGCGTGCGCACGGGAATGATTTTTGCCTCTCCATTCCCCGGAGTCCGGTTCTCTCCTTCGATGTATAGAAGGG
>JBCDLR010000163.1:0-8640 GCA_038745205.1 Verrucomicrobiota bacterium | reverse complement strand
TTTTGATCGAGTCCTTACCGACTCGAAGGGTAGACATCTGGATGTCTTGATCACGGGTCGCACCAGCGAAACAGTGAAGTTCCTCCGCAAATCCGATAACAAGGAGTTTGAGTTTAAGATCGTTGATCTTTCAGAGGCAGACAGGGAGTATGTGAAACGACTTCCGGTATGGGCTCCGAAGGCAAAGACGCTTGTCGTGACAGACCGGGTGCAGGAGAGACTGGATGATTTTGAAGCGCGGGTCCGCATTCTGGCATTGGAGGCCGACAAGACGGGAACCACTTCCGCGCAGAAGCAGAACATTCAGAGAGAAGTCGACGGATTGAGGGATGAAATCATCGATATGATCATGTCCGAAGACCTCGACGTGAGGGAGATTCGGAACTGGATCAATGAAGTTATTTATGAGAATGACTTTGACTGAAAAAGGCGCCAAGGGTGAAGCTGAAGTTCGGCGAGTGATGCGGCTGTCCCAGGGTGCCCTCTCGATTCCAGTTGCCGTTTTGCTCATGCTCAGCGGTTGTGAGCAACCCGAGTCCGTCGAATACAGCAAGACCCCTTCCGGCGATTCAGCCGCGAGAGCGGCCGCGCTGACGTTTCCTCACCGGACCCAGTTGGTGGATCGTCAGGGTCGATCTCTGGAGGTGGAAATCACGGGGCGCAATTCCTCGGAAATCAGGTTCACTCGAATCAATGACGGTTCGGAGCACGTGTTTTCCATGTCCAAGCTCTCGCCTGAGACCCAGGCAGCCCTGAAATCATTGCCGATTTCCCAGGACGCTCTTTTTGAGAAGGCGTCAGGGGCGGCCAAGCCAACGGTGAGCCGGTTTGCAGAGCGGAAAAAGTGGTTGGAAGGGCGAATTGAGGACATTCGCGACGAGATGTCGAGAAAGTCCCTGACTACGCTGCAGCGGAAGAGATTTGAAAAGGAAATCGAAGAGCTCAGAACCGAGCTTCTGGAGATTGCCAATGAATGACGTCAAAAGTCGTCGAGGTCGAACTTCGTTGCCTTGTTGACGACATTGGTAACGATCTTCGTGGAGCTCATCGACTGGCGGAGATTCTCCGCGCCTTCTTCGGAAATCTGCGTGTTGAAAAGATAGATGGACTTCAGTTTTCGGTTCTGGGCGATGAGCGGCAGTGCCTTGTCGTCGACAGAGGTGTTGTAGAGGTTCAACCACTCGAGGTCCTTGAGTTCCTTCAGTTCGGAGAGACCGCTTCCATCGATGCCGGTATTGTTCAGATTGAGCTTCCGAAGCCGGGCGAGTTTGCCCACCGTCTTCAAGCCTTCATCGGTGATCTTCGTCCGGCTAAGGTCGAGTTCGACGATGTTTGGCGCGATCGCGAGAAGGTTTTGAATTGTCTGGTCATTCGTTTTGCTCTGGTTGGCGATGAACTCGACGGTCAGGAACTGTGGATATTGAACCGAGATGGGGGTGACGGTGATGCCCATGTTCTGCAGCTGGGCCACGACGTCCGGATTGGGTTCATTCGCGCCCATGGTGCGAACAGTCTCGACGGTGATGTCTTTTGGGATTTCAATGCCGGGAACTCCCGAACCGAAGGGGGCACCTTCTTCGATCCAGATCTTGACCAGCTCAACCTCCCGTTCCGAGAGCGGCGGACCGCTCTTTTTCGGAGGCATGAACTCTTCGTCCTCGGGATCGAGGATGAGACGGACATAGAATTCGCTCTCGTCGGGCTTGCCGGGAGTGATGACCCGGCCGGCACGGATGGCGTTGGGCGTGTCGAGGGCAAGTCCCGCCTTGGGCTTGGGATCGGCGGCCGTTTGCTGGGTCGCGTGGCATTCGAGGCACTTGGCCGCGATCACGGGCTTGATTTGCTCCTCGTAATCGACAGCGGCATTGGCCGTGATGGAAACGGCGGCCAAGATGGCCGCCGCGTGAAGAAGTATGGGGGTTCGTTTCATTCCTTCTTTCCCGTTTGAAACGCTACGAGAAGAGCTGAGTAATCGGTTTCGCCTTGTTACCGAGCCAGAACGGGCGTCCGGACTCGGACTTGATGACGCGGTCGAGCGGAAGCCCGAGCCCGAAGCCGATCGTCGCGAGGAATGATTCCGGCGAGACTGCGTTCTCGGCCACCATGGCACCGTTGCGGTCGGACTTGCCGTAACGGCCTGCCTTGACGCCACCTCCGGCGATGAGCGCGGAGTAGCAACGCGGGTAGTGATCGCGTCCCATCTGGTGTTCCTGGACGATCTTCGGAGTGCGTCCGAATTCCGTTCCGAGGACAACAATCGTGCTGTCGAGGAGCCCGCGGCGCTCAAGGTCGGTAATGAGGCCGGCAAGCCCAGCGTCGAGTGACTCGCAACGGGCGGGGACGGTGGTGAAGTTGTCATAGTGCGTGTCCCATCCACCGAGGGTGACCTGCACAACGCGGACCTGGTGCTCGACGAGGCGACGGGCGAGAAGACAGCCTTGTCCGAAGGAACTTCCGCCGTAGAGAGAGCGCGTTTGCGAGTCCTCTTCCGAAAGGTCGAAGGCCTTGAGGTCTTCGCTGGTCATGAGGCGGACCGCTTCGTCATAGAGGCCGGTGTAGCTTTTTGCCTTCTTGCTGTCGAACTTGCCGTGGAATTCACCGTTGAGCGCGTCGGCGAGATTGAGGCGCTGGTCAAAGTCCTCCTGCGTCACCCCGTTGGCGAGCGTGGAGTTCTTCAGGCCTTCGTTCGGGTTGCCCAGCGGGACTCCGGAGTATTTGGCACCCATGAATCCGCCGGAAGCGAGATCCTTGTTTCCGCCGATGGAGACGAAGCCGGGGATGGTTGTGTTCCGGCGACCCGAGAGGCGCAGGACCCACGAACCGAGAACCGGGTGGACGATGGTGCCACGTGGAGCGTACCCGCGATGCAGCGCATATTGCCCCTGTTCGTGCGCGCCTTGCGTTGTGGTCATGGAGTTGATCACGCAGATGTGATTCATGACCTTCGCAGTCTGGGGAAGGTACTCGGAGAGTTCGCCGTCCCCTCTGGTGCTGATGCCCTTAAGTGGTCCACGATAATCCTCACCGGCACTCGGCTTCGGATCGAACGTGTCGAGGTGGCTCATGCCGCCGGACATGTTCAGGAAGATCACGCTCTTCGCGGCGTTCGGACGGAGCGGGGGGGCGGCGGCGCCGAAGGCGTTCTCGGTTCCGAGAGTCGCGCCGAGCATCGGCAGCACGGAGACTCCGAGATAGCTACGGGCGGCCCCGGAAAGGAAATTCCGACGGGTGATTTCGTCTTGTTTGTTCAGCTTGTTCATGACGATCGATGGTTACAATTAGGAGTTTTCTGGTGAAGATAAATTAGCGGAGGAACATGAATTCGTCGGAGCAGATGAGGGCGGATGCGCAGTTTCGAACGCCGTTTTCGCCTTTCGAGACTTCGGCGACGAAGAGTTCCTTCTCCCTGTCAGAAGGTTTGCGACTGAGAATGGAGAGGAAGAGTCGATCCACTTTCTCCTCGGGCGAAGACGCCTTGGCCACGTCCTTGTAGAACTGGGCACCGGAGTCGCTGACGACGGTGTCCTCGACGTGTCCATTGAGGATTTCCAGAACCTGGGTGACGTCGGACTCCGTGGAAGCTCCCTCGATGATTTCGCGGCTGGACTGACCAAACGCGCGGAGGAAATGTCCAGGGGGAGTGGGCTGGGGCAGTTCGGAAGCCCGCATGTTTTTTCCGCCCTTTTTCCCGCCGTAGGCCATCATCATCATGGATTCATCACTGTTGCGTCCGGCGCCGCTGCGGCGTTCGGCTTCGATTTGTCTCAGTAGATCCTTGGCGTAGTTCCAGAATTCGTTGGCGCTCTGCATTTTGGTAACCTCCTTGTAGACTTGGTCCATCGACTTCTTGCCGACGAGGACAGGGCGGTTGTTGTAGTAGATGTGCCCTCCCTGGCGGGGGCGCTTGTTCGCATCCGGGTTCCCGGCATTCAGGGTGAGAAGCGAGTCCCAGACCTGCTCCGCGCTGAGGCGCTGCATTTGGCGTCCACCGAAGTGGTAGGGCCCGCGTGCGTGCTCCTCGGGGAAGGTTCCCAACTGGTAGGTGTAGGTGTTGTAGAGGACGCGTTGGAACGCCTTGAGGTCGTAGTCGAGATCCTTCATGAGATCGACGAGGAAATTCATGAGTTCGGGATTGGCTGGCGCGGTGGCGTCGGAAAAGTTGTCGACCGGTTCGAACTGGCCGATGCCCATGACGCGTTTCCACATGCGGTTGGCGATAACCATGTTGAAGCGCGGATTCTCGGGAGAGGTCAGCCATTCGGCGAACATGAAGCGGCTTTCGCCCGGATCTTCTCCCTTGCGGCTGGCGCCAATGGACTTGCCGAAGCGCAGCGATTTTGCCGCGATCATTTCGCCGGGATCGCCGTCGTTGTACTGGTAGTCGTAGGGAAGGGCGATGTTTCCGCGGCCCGTGTCACGGACGGCGAAGTCAAAGACGGAGTAACGGAGCATGCGTCCGATGTTGCGCACTGGCTTCGGCTGGCTTCGCTCGATTTCGTTTTGGAACACCTTGCGTGCGAGGGACTCGTTGGTTCCCGTGATGCCGTTGGTGAAGGCCGCCATCTTGTAGAAGTCCATCTGCTTCCAGTCGTCGAACGGGTGGTCGTGGCACTGCGCGCATTCCATGCGGGTCCCGAGGAAGATCCGCGTGGTATTCGACATGTTGTCGAGAGGCATGCCGAGGTCGCGGACGAAGTAGCCGACGGCGCCATTGCCTTCTACCCAGCCGCTGCCTTTCGACGTCAGAAGTTCGCGCACCATCACGTTGTATGGCTTGTTGGCTTCGACGCTGTGCTTGAGCCAGTCGATGTAGGGGGCGCCCGAGGTCCGGGAGAAGTAGTCCTTTACGCGGAGGAGGTCGGCCCAGAAATTAAACATGTGGCTGTCGTAGCCATCGGAGTCGAGAAGCGTGTCGACGAGTTTGGTCCGCTTGTCGGAAGAAGCATCGGCGAGGAAGGCGGAAGCTTCCTCGTAGGTGGGGATGCGCCCGATGGCATTCAGGTAAGTGCGACGGAGAAACTCCTCGTCGTTGGTCTTCGCGGTGGGCCGCATGCCGGATTTTTTGAAGCCCCCTCCGATGAGCCGGTCGACCTGCTTGGCTGCATTAATTTGATATGATTTCGAATCACGGGGCTGTTCGCCCGTGGAGCGGGTCGGGAGCTGGCCGAACGTGGATTGAAGCGAAAGGCATCCGATCGCGAGAACGGCGGCGGCCAAAACGGGGTTCCTGGGAGTGTTCATGACTTTATAAATTGGATTTGTGGACTGAAAGGCGAATGCACGAGTGCGGATCGAAGCGGCTCGGAGCCCGATTTCACCCTTCAAACATACAATGGTAAACCGCCATGATAGCTGGACAATTAGCGGAAAAACGAGGCATTTTTCTCCCTTTTGTTGATTAATTGCTATTTTGTGTGAAATTTCACAAGTGAGCCCCCCCAAACGATCCGAGCAAATTCCCCGGAAAACGATCTATCGGCTCTCAATTTATCTCCGTTGCCTCCAGAAACTCAAGGAGAACGGGATGGACACCGTCTCTTCCGGGGCGCTCTCGAAAGCGGCCGGGGTCAAGCCGACGCAGCTCCGGAAGGACCTTGCCTATTTCGGTCAATTCGGCACCCGCGGCCTGGGCTACAACGTGCAGGCCCTCTCGGACACCATCAGTGGTGTTCTCGGTTCCAATGCGTTGCAGCCGGTCATTCTCGTCGGGGCGGGAAATCTGGGATCGGCGCTCCTCCGATACAACGGGTTCCGCAAGGAAGGTTTCGAGATCAAGGTGGCCTTCGATCACGACGAACGCATCGTCGGAACGCAGCGCATGGGGGTGCCGGTGAGGCCCGCCTCGGAGATGGAGTCTTTCATCAAGGCGAACAGCGTGAAGATGGCCATTCTTGCCGTCCCGGCGGAGTCAGCCCAGGAAGTGGCGAACACGTTAGTCGATGCCGGCGTGCAGGGTATCCTCAACTTCTCGCCGACGGTCCTGCAGGTTCCTTCGGAGGTCGTGGTCAACGCCGTCGACCTCGCGTTGGAGTTGGAGCATTTGAGCTATTTTGTGCAGGGGTGAGGGAAGCAGGTCGGTCGCCTGATTCGAGTTCGTTTTTTTCGTGCCAATTGAAACTCTCCGGCGACAGTTGGCGGTAGATTCCCGGGGCAAGCAGGCTGAAAAAGCCCACGTGCCCTGATTCAGGCGGGTTAGAGCGCATCGAGGCCCGGAGAGTCGGGTAGTGCAGAATTTGGGAAGGAAAACCGCAGAATTGCCCGAAGGTGTCTGAACATTCATGAGCCACTCCGAACCAGTCCCAACGACGGGGCATCCTCGAAAACACCACATCGTCCTCTACGACGGCGAGTGTCCGCTTTGCACGTTTCAGAAGAAGGCGCTGACCTGGCTGGATTGGGGGGACCGGGTGCGTTTTGTGGCGATCAAGGACGAGGAAGCGAAGGGAATTGCGCCTCAATTGACGCGGGACGACTTGCTGGAGGCAATCCATTGCGTGACGCCGGAGCACGAAATTCACCGCGGGGCGCGAGCCATTCGTTTCCTTGGTCTCCGCATGCCCCTGCTCTTTCCCTTGGGGCTTTTCCTTTGGCTGCCCGGCGTCATCTACGTCGCGGAACTCGTCTACCGCTTTGTGAGCAGGCATCGCCTCGTCTTCAGCCGTCTCTTCGGTTGCAAGGGGGCCTGTGCCATCATGCCGGAACGCCGCCGAGAATGACGCTCCTCTGTCTCCTGTGCAAATCCGCTCTGGGCTTCATCGTGTATTGCCAGGCGTGACGTGATGGAACTCCGCCCCAGCCCGAACTTCGACCTCGCCGCGACGCTGCACTCGGGGCAGTCATTCGTGTGGCACGAAGCCCGCATCGAGGGCGCCGCGGGCTTTCTCGGAATCATTGGAGGCGCCCCGGTTTTCACGGCTTCCAGCGGCGACAATTTGATGTTTGCGGGGGCGGCGGAAGGAGATGTTTCGCGATACCTTGCCCTCGATCATGACCTGAGCGCGATCAAGGCCAGCTTTCCCGCTGATGACCCGCACCTGGCGGAAGCCGTAAAGTTCTGCCCGGGATTACGCATCCTTCGCCAGCCGAAGTGGGAGTGCCTCGCGTCTTTCATTTGCTCGTCCTTAAAGCAGGTGACGCACATCCGACAGATGAGCCTGACATTACGACAAAAGTTCGGGGAGCGGGCATCCCTTCCTGATGGAACGGTGGTGCCGTTGTTTCCGACGGCAGATGCGCTCGCGAACGAGGGCGAGGCCGCCTTGCGAGAATGCGGTCTCGGCTACCGGGCGAAGGGACTTTGGCGGGCGGCGGAGTGCATTTCGCGCGGTGAAGTCGACTTGAAGGCGCTCGGCGATCTGGAAGATGGCGAACTCTGCGAATCGCTCTGCCGACTTCACGGCGTCGGCGAGAAGATTGCGCACTGCGTGATGCTCTTTGCCTACGGAAGGATGGCGGCCTTTCCGGTCGATACGTGGGTCCTGCGGATTCTGAAAGAGTGGTACTTTCCCCGCCGTCGCAAGCCCCTGCGCACCCGCGACTGCCATGAATTCGCGCGCAAGCACTTCGGTGAGAATGCGGGGTATGCGCAGCAATTTCTCTTTCACTATGCCCGGACGTCCGGGGTATTCGTGGGGAAGCCGCGAAGGGCGCAAAAGTCCTCGAAAATCCCTTAGAACCCTTGCGCTTCTTTTTGAAAAAAACGAGCGGGGAACGAAAATGGCTGTCTCTCCTCTCACGTCGATGACGCGAAATGCCGACATTTCTGCCGCGCTGGGCGGCGCGATCCTCGTTCACCTTTCCCTGATCGCGGCGGGTGTCTTTTACCTCATGCTGGTCGCCGTCACTGTCATGCCCCGCCCGCGGCTCGAAGTCTCCCCTCCGAAGTCGCGGGAACTCGATGTCGTCTTTCCAAACACGATTCTTGTCGAGGAGAAGAAAGAAGTCCTTCGATTGGCGGATGCCGGGGGGGAGTCGCTGGAGGAAGCCCCCGAAGACGCTCCGTTTGAGGCGATGGCGAACACGCGGGCCGGGAGTGAATTGTCGCCGGTGGAGGACGGATCCAAACACATGCCGACCGTCGACGGGAAAGACATCCCGTCGTTCCAGTTGAGCGACGAATCGTTTTCCAGCGGAGCACGAAAGCGTGGGGCCACCATTCCGGTGATTTTTGAGCTCCTGGAATCACCGGGGTCGGCGGGACTTGCGGATCAGGTCTTGCCTGGCAAAACGGGCGCTTCGACGCCGGACAAGAGCGAGGAGGATTCGCGGAAACCCGCACCACCGGGTTCGGCCCTCGCCGGTGTGGAGGCATTTCTCGAGGAGATCGCTTCAGATCCCGCCTCCGACGAGGCGGCGGATGTCCCGGGTCAGGAATCGGGATTCCAAAAGATCACCGACCTCATGTCGGACGCTGACCTCGCGGAATTCGAACGGGAACGAAAAGAGATGGAAGAAAAAGCGGAGGCGATGATGGGGAGCATGGAGGCAGGCGAACCCGCCGCGGACGGGGATGCCAACGACGCGTTGCCGGCCCAGGTCAGCAACATCGCGAAACAGTTGGACGGCACGGCTCCGCGCATGGACAGGGCATCCGTGGATGCGGCGGAGTCGGCCCTGGGACGCTACGCACGGGAAATCAAG
>JBCDLR010000162.1:0-8670 GCA_038745205.1 Verrucomicrobiota bacterium | reverse complement strand
GGCAAGGCGAATTTTTCCCCAGCGAGCCTGACCGTTTTTGAAACGAACGAATCCGGTCGCCTCGTCCTGCAGACGAGCCGCAGTCATGACCAGTTCAACACGACGGTCTATGGTCTTGATGACCGCTACCGGGGAGTTTCGAATGAGCGTCGGATTATTTTCCTCCATCCTGACGACATGAAAGCACGAAGTATTTCCCCGATGCGCCCCGTCGACATTACCTCCTTCTGGAACGGGAACGGCCGGGAGGAAACGCGTCATGCCGCGCATTTCCTGGCCGTCCCCTACGACGTCCCGCGAGGATCAGCGATGGCGTATTTTCCCGAAGCCAACGCCCTCGTGCCCATCCACTCCACGGCGGCGGTCTCAAACACGCCGGCGAGCAAGGCTGTGGAAATTGAAGTAGAGCCGGCCCGTTGAGGCGTGGATGGAACGGAATCGTCCGTGCCACTCAGCCTCTTGGCCACTCGATGTCATCATCGGTGTAAGGAGTCCTGTCGGGACCTGCCGATCTGAGTGCGATGACCCCGGCCTGCTGGATGTGAACGAGGATGGGAGACTCCCAGCGGTCGATAAGCTGACCGGCCTCGTTCAAGGCGGTGCTGGCTTCGGTGAGGAGTGGTTCCTGGTTCCCCCCGTTTTTCCCAAGCAGGAGCTCAACGAGGTCCTCGTTTGTCGCGTAGTGGCGCGGATCAGCCTGCTTGGAGAGGGTGAGCGCATTGCTGACGAAACCGTGGAGGAGGCGGATGTCGGATTTCCCGTTGCTGGACGCGCTGGCGTAGTCTTCGAGGACTCTGTCGCCGAGGAGTTCTTCCGTTACCGGCACCGGGACGGGCTCGTGGTTTGTAAGCGCTGACCTGGTGAGGGGAGCAGGACGGCCCTCCTCGACAGTGCAATTGCACTGGAAGCGCCAATAAATCGCGCCGGGGAGGGCGATAGCAAAGGCGATCAGGTAGATGACGTAGCGGATCTTCACGCGAAGGAACTGGCCTTGAGGTAGCCGACCGGGAAGGTGGCGGGATTGGTCGGATTGATCGTGGAGACGTCGAAGAAGTTGTCGAGGTTGGGCAGGACGTTCTCGAAATTCGAAGCGCCGGTGACGCCAAACCAGCGGAGTAACTCCGCGAAGTGTTCGTCGACGGACAAGGTCGGCAGCAAACGCCCTCCCCGGCCGACGTCGTCGACGCCGTCCAGAACGAGGCTTGGAAACGTGCCGACAATCTTCCCTCCATCCACGGGCCCGCCGAAAACCATCTGGTTGCCGCCCCAAGCGTGGTCGGTGCCCCGTCCATTCGACCGCAGGGTGCGTCCGAAATCGGAGGAAGTGAAGCCAATGACTTCATCCTGAAGCCCGAGTTCATCGAGAGCCTTTTGGAAGGCGCCGATGGCGGGGGAAAGGGTGCGCAGCATCCCGTCCTGATTGTCGAGGAGTTCGCTGTGGTGGTCCCAGCCACCGAAGGAAAGAAAGAGTGTCTGCCGGCGCAGGCCAAGTTGCTGGCGAATAGCGATCATCTTCAGGGCCGCATAGAGTTGCGATCCGATGTAGCTCGCGGGGAAGGGTGTCGTCACCGAGCTATCGTCAAAGCCGTCGAACAACTGCTGGATAAACTCCTGTTGTTCGACAGACCCCTTCGTCAGGTCGGCGAAACCCTGCTCGACGAGATTGGCGTATTCCTGTTCCATCAGGCTTTTCAACGCGGCGTTTTTCAAGGTGAGGGGGTGGGTTTCCGAGCTGCCGGGTCCGGAAAATGTGAGAGCTCCTCCGGGTGTCATGACGAATTGCTGCGTCGTGTTCCCGACCTGGAAGATGTTGTTGCCCGCGAAGGAAATGCTCATCGATGTGAGGTCCTCGTTGAGCGTTGAGTGCAGCACATCCGCGGTGCGTCCCGCCCAGCCGGTGAGGTTGGTTCCTCCCTGCGGAATGGACGTCTGCCATTGCTCGATCTGGTCGATGTGCGAGAAAAGGGCCTTCGGCAGGGGGAAGCCGTCGGTTTCGTACTCAACCATAGTCGTCGGTTGAATGAGGGTGCCAACGTTGGAAACGAAGGAAAGCCGGCGACGCGACGTGTCTCCGCCAATGCCGTTGAAGAGTTCGGCGATGTCCGTCATTCCCGGATGGACCCCGTAAAGCTGTCCGTCACCGTCGGTCGCCTGGTTCAAGGGAAGGAGGTCGTTCTGCGGGAGGGCGAGGTTGGTGCGCGTCGCCGAGTACTCGCCGTATCGCGTGTTGTCGCGCGGAACCAGCGTGTTGAAGGAATCGATGCCGCCATGGAGGAAGATGCAGACGAGGGTCTTGCAATCATCGCCCGGTCCCAGTCCCGCCGCAGCGGCCTTGTTCGCCATGCCGAGGTTGAGCAGGGTCGACATGACGGACGCCGTACCCAAGGTGGCACAGGCGGACTCGCCCATGAAGGTGCGACGGCTTTGGATCATCCTGTCAGCTTCGTTGTTGGCCATGATTGTTTTCATCGTTGCACCGCGCCTTCCGGGCACATGAGGGCAAGGTAAACGGCAAGGTGGACGCGATCGTCGGCGTTCTCGGCAGGGATGGTCTCTACCTGCGACTTGATGAGCCCTCGCGTGGCTGCGGACATCTGCCCGGCGCAGGCAACGAGGTTGACGTAGTCGAGCAGGGCCTCGGGATCGCCCGCAAACGGTGTGAAATCGCCGTAATCGGGGCCGAATTGATATCGGTCGTAGAGCCGGAAGCCGTCCCTCGCAATATCCCAGAGTTCGTTCGGAAACGAGACGGCCGTGTAGCTGTTCGTGATCTGGAAGACGGGTCCGTCGAGGTTGTTCTGTGTCAGCAAGCCCGGGGCCTTGTAGTCGGGACGGAAGAAGTTGAAGACACTGGGGGAACTGAATGGTTGCTGGAAGGAGACGTCGCTGAAGCTCCCGTAGTCCCACCAGAGGAGATCTTCATGGCGGTCCAGTTTCAGCAAACGCCCGAGATGCATGGCACGAATGAAGGGTTCGCGAAGAAGGCCATGCGAGGGATTGCCGACAAACGAGGCAGGATGGCGCGCCTCGGGGTCCATGAGAATCGCTTTCACGACCGCGCCGAGATCGCCACGAATCCCGGAGCCATTTTCGACGAACACGTCCTGGATGCGACGGACGTATTCCGGCGACGGGTTGTCCGTGACGAGGAACTGGATGAGCGCCTTGCTGATGAAGGGTGGGCAGTTTGAATGATCAAAGAGGTGCCCGATGGCGTCGGCCACGTCCTGGCGCGCGTTTTCCACCGTGGGTTCCCGGGCGGGAATGGAAAACCCTCCGATGAGCGTCTTGGCGCCGAAGTCGTGGTAGTTGACGTGAATCTCCATGGGCACGGAATAGTCCACGTCTTGCCAGCCACCCTGTCCCCACGGGTTGGCACCGTACCAAAAGCCGGTGAGGACTCGCGCCATCTCGGTGATTTCCGCATTCGAATACGTCGGAATGGGTTCGCCATTCGTGTCGAGGATGCGGGTCCCGTCCGGATGAAGGAGCCAGAGGCCAATGGTGAAGAGTTGCTTTACTTCCCGCGCGTAATTCTCATCGGGGAAGCGGTTGATCTCGGGCGCGGGCGGCTGGTTCCCCACGTGCGACAGATACCTTCCCATGCACGGATGATAGGTGACCTCCATGAGAAGGTCCTCGAAGTTGCCGAACGCGTGTTTGATGAAGAGGTCGTAGTAGTCCGACGTTCCGAGGACCAGTCCGGAGAGGTTGGCATCGCGACGGGAGGCGACAAGGATTTGGGAGAGTGCGAAGGCGACCCGCTGGCGCAGTTGATCCGGAGCCCCGACGGCATATCTCGCAAAGAGGTTGTCGATGTTGTCGGACGAGATGCCATCGTCATCCGGGTTCGCCGTGTACTGATCGATCTTGAGGCGGGGCCCCTGGAAGTCGGCGATCCATTCCTCCAACTGGGGCCGGAAAAAGGAAGCGGGCTTGTTTTGGATCTGGTCATCGATCCAATTCCCGATTCCCATTGCCTGCGCTTCCTCGATCGACATCTTCGTGGGGCCAAAGCTTCCCTGCATGAGAAGTCTTGCTGCCTCCTCGGCACCTGGCGTGGCTGTGGCACCACCGGAAGTGGAATCCTGAATTCTTGAAGCGAAGGCGGCGTAGTCTCCCGCAAGGGCGCCGTCCGGAGTTCCGTCGCTATTGGAATCGAAGAGCTGCTGCCGACGCATGCTGTTGGCCGCAAGGTGATCGGAACCGGCGAAGAGTTCCGACCAGTCGTCCAGACCGTCGCCGTCGGTGTCAAGACGGCCTGCGTAGCTGCGGAAAAACGCGGGGAGGGTCGTCGTCGAAATCGTCACGACTTGTTCGCCATCAATGAGAGCCGGGATGCCCGCTCCCGTCGTCCAATTGCCGAGCAGTGCCGACATCTGGTAGCCCTGGGACTGGCCCGCAATGTAGGGCCAGCAAAGGTTTATTTCTCCCGGAAGCGTTCCGGGCTCCAGCCGCGAATAGAGGCGGGAATTCGCGTCATAGGGATTCGTCCCCGCTTCTGCTTCCGCGCCATTGGTTTCCCCGTCGTTGTCTTCGTCCCCGTTGATCGAGAGGCCGAAGGCGTTGAACCGAAGTTCCCATGCATCCGGAAAACCGTTTCCATCGAAATCGCCACCCGATCCGGAGGGAGGCGTGAAGTAGAAGGGGGGGAAGGACGTTGGGTCATTCGGGTCGGTGAAGGCGGCGATCTCCGTCCCATCTTCCGCAAGATCGTCATCGGAGTCAGCGTCGTTGGGGTCGGTCTCGGCGAAGCACTCATCGCGATTGATGACGTTGTCGTTGTCGGGATCGAGAGTGGCATCGGCCGCGGAATTCGGGTTCAAACCGTGCTCCGTCTCCCAGGCGTTCGGCATGCCGTCGTTGTCGTCATCGGCCCAGGGAGCAAACGCGGGGAGCGATTCAAGGGGTGTCGATGAGCGATAGACGGTGACGCCATTGGCCCGGTTGAACCCGGCCTCGTCCGGCTCGTTGGACGGCCCTTGCCATTGGGCGGTCTGATTGAGGATCGAAGGCGCGGCGACGAGATTCTGGTAAGTTCTCGTGGCCACCGGCAGGTTGGTCGCCTGGTTGAGGATGGAGATCGTCATCGTCCAATCCCCGACTCCCGTGGCGCCGGCGTTGGCTTCAAGCCGGAAGGTGAGCGGATCTGAAATGTCACAGGGACCGAAGCCGGAAAAACCGCTCGCGGCGGAAAGGTCGTTGTTTCCACCCCAGTCGGAATCCCAGATGTCGTTCGTCGGATTGCTGGCAAAAGCGAAGCCGCTTTGCGCGATCGATACGAAGAGATAGGTCAGGGCATCATGCCGGAAATGGAACCCCATCTGGAACGCCATCCACCCGGGGTCCGTCAGGTTTTCGATCCGGGCCAGGGCGAAGTCACGGCTGGAATCGCTCTCGGTTTCAATCACTTCCTCGTGGTTCCAGACGATCTGGAGGTCGGTGAGTTCCCAGAGGAATTGACCGGCTGCCGGGAAAGTCGGGTCGCTGAACTCGCCAATTGCGTTGTCGTTGGGATTGAGTCTTCGGTCGCGTTCTTCCTTGTCTTCCGTGCCGTCGTTGTCCGAATCGGCGAGGAGCGGGTTCGTCGGGAACGGCCCGTATTGCTCGTCGCCGTCAGAGATGCCGTCGTTGTCGAAGTCGGGATTCGTGGGGTCGAGTCCGAGGGTAATCTCGTCGTCGTCATCGATGCCATCCTTGTCCGTGTCGCGGGAATTGGGATCCGTTCGATGGGCGAATTCCTCGAGCAGGTTGAGCGAATCTCCGTCCGTGTTCGCATTGGAATTCGAAGTCCCCGCGTCGGTGGCGTGGAGGAATTCCCACCAGTCGGGCGCCCCGTCGAGATCGCCGTCGGCGAGACGGTCGACCAGTTGGACGGCCGCAAGACCGGACGTGCTTCCGTCACGTCGATCAAACTCGATCGCAATGGTGGAGTCAGAAAGCCCCTCGTATCGGACGACGTTCGCAAAGGGCGGTTGGACGGCCGCATTCTCGTCATGAAGCAGGAATGACTTGTAGGGACCAACGGTGAGCGGGCGGATGTTCTTGTTCGTCGCGGGGTTTCCGTTGAGGCGGACCTGAAGTTCAGGCTCGACGTAGTCGGCGGAAAAGTAGACGTAGAGGTCGTAGTCTGGGAATGGGATGTTGCCCACGGTAATGCTCGCCGTCGCGGAGTCGCGCGAGTTGAGGAACCCGTTGAGGAGTTTTGCCGGCTGGGTGCCGTGGTTGTAGGAAGAGCGGGTTCCGTCGTGGGTAAAGGCAAGGGTCACCGCCGTCGCATTCCCTGCACCGTCGACAATGGTGTCGAACACTGGCGAGGCGATATCTTCGCGCGACCCATTTCGAAGAACGGTATCTCCCCAAGTGATTAACGGAGCGGTGTGATTCCAGAATGGCTGCGGTACGAAACCGTTGGGTTCGCCAGAAGGCCAGTAGCCAATCTCGTCATCGTCTCTGGAAATGAAATTGATGCCGATGGCGCCCGTGAAGGGCGGCGGCGTCGATGTGCCGCTGTTAGGGTCATAGCCGCCGGCGATCTCCCAATTGTCGCTGGCCCCGTCGTCGTCGCTATCCATGAGATACTCCGGATCTTTCTCCAAGCGGACGAAGTCGAGAGCGAGATAGGTATCTGGTGAAGCCCCGGTGCGGTTGAGCTCCACTACATTGGGACCCGCGACGGCGTTGACGGTCGATGGGTCGAACTCGACGACGTAAGTGTGATAGGACTCGAAGGTAGGAGTTTCGAGCACTTCGATCCCGTTGAATCGCATGGAAACAATGTTCGAAGGGGGATTGCCACTGCCGGTGCCGGACCAGATGTAATTGGCCGCGAGTCGGAACCTCGTGCCCGCCGTGAGATCGGCAGCAGTGAGATTGAAATGGATGGACACCGATGGATCGGAACTCGTTATCGCCCGCTCAAAGTTCTCCAGGGGTTCGTCCACGGCCACATTCCCGGGGATGGGATGATAATTCCCGGCTAGATAGTAATGGTCGTCGCGAGCAGTGGGGCTGCCAGGCGCGGCTTCCGGACCATACGATTCGACGCCGAAGCCGGTCGTCGAGCCATCGTCGGGACCCACCTGCCAAACCGTCTCGAACCCCGCATGAACATACCCTGACAAAGCCACAAAAAACAGCAGCGCGGGCAGGCGATGGAGGTCCACTTTCATCGGAAAAGGAAGAGAGGCCCGGCAGGAGAAAAGTCCGCCTCCTCTTCAACTTTCGCCAGTGAAAATTGGCAAGCAGACGATAATTTCTTGCAAGTCGAATCCGGGAACGGCGGTGACGAATGCGACACAGAATCGAGAATCGTTTTCAACGCTCACGCTGAATGTCCGATCGTATGCAAAAGCTTGCACTGGAACGAGCGTTGATGGATGGCATTGACCGAATCGGTCTGCAGCCTCAGACTCGTATTCATCTGCACATCTCCCGAAATGCATGCTACCAGATTCTTTGTTCTGACGAACCTTATCACGTTGAGCCTTTTGCCGTCGGTCACCGATGCTGTCGACCCTGTTCAGGATGCCTACATCAAAGCCTCAAATCCGGGTGGAGTGGTGAGTGCCAGCAATTCGGGGGACGGCTTTGGGCTCTCGCTGGCCATATCGGGAAACACACTCGTGGTCGGAGCAGCCTTTGAAGACAGCTCGGCAACCGGGGTCAACGGCAGCGAATCGAATAATTCCGAGATCGATTCCGGAGCGGCCTACGTGTTCGTGCGGACGGCGTTAGGCTGGCAGCAACAGGCCTATTTGAAAGCCTCGAATACCGGCAGCGAGGATGGTTTTGGAGGTTCGGTCTCCATTTCCGGGGACACGATCGTGGTAGGTGCGAGCTCAGAGGACAGTTCCGCCACCGGAGTGAACGGGACGCAAAGTAACAATACGGCTAATGATTCGGGAGCGGCCTACGTCTTTGTGCGGAGTGGAACGACATGGACACAGCAGGCATACCTCAAGGCATCGAACACGGATGAAGGAGACCGCTTCGGTGGAACCGTGGCGATCGATAGCGATACGATCGTGGTGGGGGCCATCAACGAACAGAGTGCATCCACGGGAGTGAACGGAACTCAATCCGACGATACTGCGGACGACGCGGGGGCGGCTTATGTGTTTGTCAGGAATGGAACGACATGGAGCCAGCAAGCATATTTGAAGGCCTCCAACGCCGAGGAAGGAGATGGGTTTGGATTCGTTGACATTTGCGGCAACACCATCATCGCGGGCGCTCCCACCGAGGACAGCGCGGCAGCTGTCGTCGACGGCGATGAAGACGACAACACGCGTGATGTGTCCGGCGCAGCCTATGTTTTTACACGTAGCGGAACCACATGGAGCCAGCAGGCCTACTTAAAGGCGTTCAATCCTGGCTTTGATCATGGCTTCGGGTCGGAGGTTGCCGTTTCCGGGAACACGGCGGTGATTAGTGCTCCCTTTGAACAAAGTGATTCGCGAGTCATTAATAGTGGTCAAAATGACACGAGTCTCATCGCTGCCGGTGCGGTTTATGTTTTTGTTCGCAATGGAACGACATGGAGCCAGCAAGCTTATCTCAAGCCGTGGAATACGAATTTCTTCACGGACCCTGGTTTCGATACCTTTGGGTTCGGCATCGATATCCAAGGTGATACGGTCATTGTCGGTGCGCCGGGCGAGAGCAGCG
>JBCDLR010000161.1:0-8671 GCA_038745205.1 Verrucomicrobiota bacterium | reverse complement strand
GTCACGCCTTCCTCGTAACCACCGCCCGCTTCCTCGACGGGAAGAGGGCCCTGCAGATTCCACACACGGTCCCGTCGCACCCGCGCGCCGTGCAGTGCTCACGGCCGTAGAAGATGATGCGCAGGTGCAACCGATTCCAGTCCTCACGACGGAACGCCTTCTTTAAATCCGCCTCCGTCTTCACGACGTTTCTTCCATCGGTCAATTTCCACCTCTGTGCCAGCCGATGAATGTGGGTATCCACGGGAAAGGCGGGAACCCCGAACGCCTGCGACATCACCACTGAAGCCGTTTTGTGCCCGACCCCCGGCAACTTCTCGAGAGCCTCCATGTCCTGCGGCACTTCTCCACCGTTCTCCTCCACGAGAATTCTCGACAACTCGGAGATCGCCTTTGCCTTCCGCGGTGCGAGTCCGCAGGGCCGCACGATTTCCTGAATCCTCTCCACGGGCACGCGGGACATCTTCACTGGATTGTCCGCGAGACGAAAGAGTTCGGGTGTCACCTTGTTGACTCTTTCATCCGTGCATTGCGCGGACAGGAGAACGGCGATAAGCAGGGTGTAGGGATCCTTATGGTCGAGGGGAATGGGCGTCTCGGGATAGAGGCGTTCCAGTTCCCCGGCGACATATTCCGCGCGTTCCTTCTTCGTCATGGACCGCAATCAATCTTCCGTCGTTGTTTCGGTCCAATAAAAAAGGCGGCCCCGAAGACCGCCTTTTCAAGACTTCCCATGACCAAAAATCAGGCATCCATCTTTGCCTTGATTCCATTGTACATCTTCAGGCAATGCGGATACTTCTTCCGGCGCGAAAGAATATGCAGGCTCTTTTCATAGTCGCCCCACTCGACGATCTCGATCTCCACATGCCTCGCTCCCCAAGCCCGCATGCTGCTCAGCGTCGGCTTGTAAAGATCGAGTGTTCCCGTCCCAACGAGAGCACTGCCGTAGTCCTCGACGACGTAGATATAAGGTTGCCCCTTGATCTTGAACTTCGTTCCGAGCGGGTATCGGGACCAATCCGCGGCCGCCGTACGGTAGACCTTTCCGTAACGCAGAACCGTGCCAATGCAGGTTTGGTTCTTGTAGGCACCCTTCTCGTTTTCCTTGTCACTGTAGGCCGTGGTCCGGACAACCATGGTCTTTCCTCTGGCTCGTGAACCAAGTGGCGTGCGTTCTTGCGTCGCAATTGCCTTGGGGATGAAGCGCTTGGCCTTCCGATGGACCGTCACGGAAGAACTGCTATCAGACACACCTGTCGACGAGGTTCGGTAAGCGCAGTTCGAAAAGGTAAGAGTACAAGAAATGCCTAGAAGCCAGAGAAGCGAGCGATGGAGCATGAGAGCTAGAGCGGTTAGCAATGCTGAAATATCAACAATGGGAGTTAAAAGCTACAAAAGGATATGATTATTGTAAAGGAGAAAACTCTACATATTGATAGGAAGCTCTAGAAGCTCTCCAACGATGCAAGGCACTCCTTGTCAGTCAATTACGAGGGATTAGCGCGTCAGCTTGCCCTAGACTTTCGCGCGAACGCGCAATGTTTTGCACAGAATGTGAAGAAGTGATAGTGAATTTTTCAAAAGGCGGTCACTTTCATCGCCTTATCATTTCTTCTTCACCCGGATCTTCGCGAACTTGCCATTGGACCGCCGACTGAGTCCGCGCAACATCCGCTCCTCGCTCCGCTTGTCTGCGCCGGTCAGGTAATAGAGGGAGTGAATCCGCGGGATCATCTCCTTCTCGTTCTTGGCCGCAGAGATGATATCGAATAGGTCCTCTTCCGGAATGACGTTCAGTCCTCCACTGCCGCCTGAGGCGGTCGCGTTCCCGTCCGATAGCAGGTAAGCGACCTCGGCGTCGTAGGTAAAGAGTTCCTCCAGCGCGTAATCGTGGCGGGTTCCGCCCGGCCGACCGCCCGTTGGTCCGGACGTGTTCGCGTCGACATCGTTCTGGATGTGGGCTTTTCCCGCCGCCTTGTTTTCATCGGTGGCACGCACCAACTCCGGCTTCCATTTCCGCGCGCTCCCTGACCACCGGATGATTCCGAAGCGCGAATCCGGACCCAGGCTGTCGATGAGTTTGAAGGCCTCTTCCCGCACCTGTTGAAAACTCTGGTCCTTCCCCTCCCGCACCAGTCTGCCAGTCGAGTAATCCAAGTCACCGGTCCGCCCGAACATGGACGAAGAGACGTCGATCATGATGACCACCGACTTCGCCTGGTCCTTGATTCCGAAGAAGCTGAAGCCGGAACCTCGCCCGCTCCCGCCGCCGAGACCCGATCCGTCCCCGCGCCCGAGTCCGGACTGACCGACAAGGCTGTTGATCTGGTCCGTGATCAATTCAGAGGGGTCGAGGGGCAGCATCTGTTCCACGGGAACCTTTGGCAGGTCGGGCAGCGCGAAATCGAGCGGGCGCGTACTGATCAATCGGTCGCTGAAGGTCGGCTTCGGCGTCATCGCCTCGTGCTTTGCCATGTCCATCTTGTGCTGCGGGGTCTGCGCCGGAATCCGGAGGTCCTTCTGCGGTACGACGAACTCTGCGGGCGGTTCCTTGAAATACTCGGCGACAACAAAGACACCAAAGGCACCGAGGCCAGCCAAATGGACGATGATGCTGCCGACAATGATCGAAACGATCAACTCGCGGCGCTTTCGCGACTCTTTCTTCATTGCCCACCCCCTTCCGGCCCCGAATCCGCGAACGTCACTTTCGTCAGCCCGGACAAACTGCAGGCTCCGAGCACATCCACCACTCTCTGCAACTCGGCTCGCTTGTGCAGCGAGATCGTGACCAGGGGCTCGCTCTGGTTGTTGACTGCCGCTTCCTTGAATCGCTTCAAGGTCGCCGTCAGCTGCGGCATTTCCCGGCTGTCCGGTGAATCGAAGGCCATTTCATTGAGGAACACCTGGCCTCTGCCGTCGATGACTATCCTTTGTTCATCGGGGATCTCCACACTCTCTTCCTGCGCCACGGAGCCGGGAAGGGTCATGCTCAGATCGCTCTCCTCCTTGATGGGTTTGGAGGTCACCATGAAGAAGACGAGGAGGAGGAAGACCATGTCGATCATGGGCCCCATCTGCATCTCCACTTCTTCGTGCTGGCGGCGGTGGCGTCTCATCGTTTTCGCTAGTTTTCCCGGTGGGCGCCGATGAGAATCGTGGCCGCTCCCGCCTCGGAGGCGAGCTTCATGAACTTGTTGAGTTTGTCCCCCGTCGTCTTCGCATCACCCCGCAGGTAGACCTTCAAGGGCGGCGAATTCCGGAATCGTGACTTCAAGTGGGCGGTCAGGCCGGCTTCGTCGACCTTCGTGTTGCCGACGAAGAAGTTGCCGTAGCGATCGATGTTGATGATGTCCCGCCCGCTAGTGTCCTCGGGAAGCTTCGCGATCTTCGAGGTGGGAAGAGCGACATCCATCTTGATCTTCTCGTTCGAGAGCGTTGACGTCACCATGAAAAAAATCAAAAGCAGGAACGTCATGTCGATCATCGGTGTGATCTGAAAACTAACCTGGTCGTTCTGTCGACGTCTTCTCGGCATCGGGTTCTCCTGTTAACTCGCTTCGGTGGCGCCTTCCTCCGCCTCTCCGGCGGGCGCCCCCTGGCCGGACAATTTCACCTCCCCGGAGAGGACATCGATAAGAAAACTCGCTCTCCGCTGGATCTCCGACATGATCCCCATCAGCCGGTTTCGGAAGAAAAAGTAGAAGAACATGGCGGGAATCCCGACGATGAGTCCGCCCGCCGTCGTGCCCATCGCCTTGTTGATCCCGCCCGCAAGCTCAGAGGGCTCGGACTTTCCTGCGCTCAAATCGCCAAAAGCCTGCATCATCCCCATCACGGTTCCGAGGAGTCCGATCATGGGCGCAATTGTCGCGAAGTTGTTCAGGTAGTTCACCCATTGCATCTGCTGCACTTCCTCTTGGTCGAGCGCCTCCCCCGCCGCCTGGTCCATGGAATCCTTGTTCGCCTTGTCACGATCAAAGTTGACCTTCAACAAGGCCGCGGAAACGACGTTGGCGTAGCTGTTCGTGTTCTCCTGGCACAAGCTGTAGGCGTTCCCCACATCGCGGTCCTGCATGTGACGGACAAGGGATTCATGCAGCCCCTTCGGTGCCATCTTCTTCGGCGTGATCCTGATAAAACTGTAGACAATCACCGCGATGGTTCCGATGGAAAAAAGGAGGAGAACATGCATGATCCATCCGCCCTCGTTGTAGACGGTCAGGAGCGTGACAGTCTTCTCGGCTTCGGGTGCGGGGACCTCGCCCTCCTGCGAGAAGGCGGTGCCAACCCCGCCAAAAAGAAGAAGGAGGGCGGCGAGGCATAACGCGGTTAGGTAGGACTTCGTACTAGTTTTCATGTTCTTGATTCTCAGAAATTAATCGTTCGGCATCAACGACAAAGGTTGAACCGGGGTAGAGCGCACGGAGATCGGCAAGGCTCTCTTTCGCCCGGTCCGACTCACCGGCCAGGTAGTGGGCCTTGGCGGCAAAAAGCAATCCGCGTGGGGCGGCTTCCTCATTCGTCCCGAAAAAGAGAAACGGCTGGAGGCTGCGATCCACGATCGAATGGTAGAGCGAGAGAATCGACTCATACACTTCGTCGTCTTCCCGCCATTTCGGATTTTCCTCAATCAACTGCTCGAACTTCTCAAAGTCGGCGGCGACGAGAACATGCTTGGCATCGAGGATAATCCGCGGTTCTTCGGCCTCCTCTTCGAGCAGTTTGGCTTCTTCAATCGCCTCTTCTTGGCGTCCCAAGGCAATGAGCGCCTGCAGGCGCCCACGGCGTGCCGATTCACGGCGCTCGATGTTCCAATCCTCCTTTTCGATTCGCGAATAGAGCAAGTGGGCGGAACTCGCGGAAACATCCCCTCCCGCGGCAAGGTGTTTCCGGGCAAGGGCGATTCCAACCTCGCCCGCATTCGAATTCGGAAGGGCAAGACGGTTCGATTTCTCATCCCAGAGCTCGCGCAACTCCCTCAGGCTGCCCGAGACCAGGACCTCCCGCTCCCCGGGAATGGGTTGAAAATCAATGAACTTGAGTTCCTGCAAGGAAACCTTCACGACTTCGTATCCGGGCCCGCCCCGGGACTTCGTCGGTGCCTTCACGATAATCTCGTTCCCGCCGATCTTCAGCACTTCTCCCTCCAACGGATCCTCATCGATGCGATGCACCACATCCGCGGCCATCGACGGGCAGGCGGTCCAAAAGAGCGATGCAAAAAGGGCAAAACTCCTCATGCGGCGGCCTCCTCTGGTTCCGGCGAGAGTTCCTTCAGCCGCTCCCGCGCCTTTTCCGTGTCGGGTTCATTCTCCAAGTCCGCACGTCCGGTCATTTCCTTGAAGACCTCCGTCGCCTTGTCCGGCATGCCCAATTCCTCAAGCAGACTTCCACGCTTCCAATAGGACTGCGCCACAAGGTCCGGATACCGTCCATAGCCGATGTAAACCCGCTCATAGACAGCAAGCGCCGGTTTCCTCTCCTCCAATTCAACGAGGAGGTCTCCCAGCGACACCAACACCTCACACTTTTTTCTCGCCGGTATGAACTTCTCCTTGAGGAGTTCCTCGAAAGTGGCGCGGGCTGCCGTCTTGTCCCCCTTTTTCAACTGCACTTCCGCGAGCAGAATCCGCCCGTCGGCGACGAGCGAGTTGGTAACCCCGTGGCGCCGCAGGCGGAGCAGTTGATACTCCGCTTCTTCCCAGTCCTCCTCAGCCGCCGCGGTCGCCGCAAGCCCGTAGAAGGCCCGCTCACGCTCGATGGCCCGCGGATTCCATTTTCGGAAGTCGATGTAGAGCTCCTTCGCTTCCTCCAGATCTCCTTTCGCAAGAAGAAAATCCGCGCAGTCAGCGAGAATTACCGGACTGTGTATGGACGGGTCAGCGAGGCGAACCGCCCGGCCGAAATTCGATTCGCGAACCGAGGTCTCCACGTTCGATCCGGTCGCCCGCGCCCAATGAATCCAAAGTTGGAGGGTCGTCTTTTCCTCCCCCTGCGCCCGGCGCGCCAACAATCCAAGTTCGCGGTCATACTCCAACAACTCTCCCTTGCTCTTGTAGAGTTTTTCCAGGCCTTGGAAAAGACTGACCACCGACGCCTGGGCGGGATCGTTTCCTTCTTCCTCGATCGTCTTCCAATAGATCTCCCGTGCACCCTCCTCATCGCCACCCTGCTGGAGGGCCCACCCGGCCCAGTAGACTGCTTCGCCGAGACGGGGACTCTTTGGATAGTTCTTCGCGAAAGTGTCGAAATGCTTCTTCGCGACCTCGAGCCACATCGTCCGGGAACGCCGTGACCACCATTCTTCGTAGGCTGCCTGCTGAAACCGTCGTCGTTCCAAGTCGACCTCATCACCCGCCTTGATTTCGTAGTGCTTGGCCAGCAATTCCGCCGCCTTCAACCACTCGACGAAAGCATTTCCCGGCTCCGCGATATCGCTCTGCAAGCCCCCGCCGTAGCGAGCCGCGTGCTTCCGTATCTGCGCAAGCATCTCTGCCTTCTCCGTGTCCTCCCACCATTGATCAAACTTGCCCCGCACCCCGATCAACCGCTCAACAAAGGCCTCGTCAATCTCGGTGGGTGTTGACGAAGTGGCGAAAAGCCGCAGTGCTTTCCCGATCTTGAACCATCCTTCTTCAAAAAAGCGGGCGTCCTCCGGCGCAATCGCCCGGTAAGTCGCGATCCCTTCCTCCATTCTTCCCTCGTTGAGCAGTCCGTCCCCAAGCAGGATTTCCGCTTCACTTTCATAGGGCGAACCGGGGTGCGCCTTCAGGAAAGCGCCCAGTTCTTCGATCCCGCGATCATAGTCCGCCGACGCATGGGCACAATAGGCCGAGCGAAAGGCGGCATCGATCCGGTAGCGACCCTTTTCGTTCCACGCCTTCAGGTAGTCGGACAATACCTCCCGGGCCACGGAGTAATCCTTCGCAAAGGAGGAGGCCATGCCCTTCCAATAGTGTGCATCTTCCGCGATCCCTTGGTCGCCGAAACGTTCCCGCACCTCGTTGAAGGCCGTGATCGCCTTGTCGTTCTCATCGTCTTCGAGGTAAAGAATCCCCTGCATGAACAAGGCCCTCGGCGCGAGGTTACCCGTGGGAAAACGTTCCACGACTTCCGCATACACTTCCCGAGCCCTTGCCCGTTCCGGCATCTCGCGGTAGGAGTCCGCCTTGAGCATCAAGACGGTCGGCACGCGTTCGTCCTGGTCGCTGTTGTCGAACTTTTCGAGATAGATGTCGGCGGCGGCCACGGCCTTGTCCCAGCGGGAGCACTGCATCCAGCATTGAATCCACGAAAGCGAGGCCTGCTCGACAATCGGACCTCGCGGCATGTTCACCAGCATGTCTTCAAGGACCAAGGCCGCCTCCCAATACCGTTGCAGGCCAACGAATGCGTTTGCGAGCCGGAGGCGCAACGCGGCGTCGTAGTCCTCGATCTTTTCGAAGGCTTCCAGTTCCAGCTTCACGCGCCGGATCATCCCGTCATATTGAAAAACAAAGTCCTGCATACCGCGTCGACTTTGGAGAATCTCCATTTTCTCCTCAAGGTCCGCCAACCGGTCACGCTGGTGACGCAGGAGCCGGTCACGCAGCCAAATCCGCTGCAGGCAAGCGATGGCCTTGTAATACTCGCCCTGCTCGAGGTAATTCGAACCCACCTCGAGCGCCATCGACTGCAGCGCAATCAACTGCGTCACCGCCTCAAGGTCCTGGAACTGCACCTTCACGAGCTCGAACGCTTCATCGAAGCGCTCACTCTCCACGAGCGAATGCATGAGAAGGACCGTTGCCCGTGCCGCGGCCTCCCTCGACTCCAGTCGGAGCTTCGGCATCACGTGGTTCAGCATGGCGATGAGTTCACCGTATTCCTTGTCTTCCTTCGCAACATAGGCCGCCGCAAAAAGGAGAAGCGACTCATGCGCACGCATCAGCTCCCTTCGCGTCCGCCCCTCCTTGCCGTGATACTTTTGGTAAAACTCGCCGAACGCATGCTGTGCGGGGACATACGATCCGATTTGCATCAGGCAGAGTCCCCGCCAGAACTCCAGTTCCCCCACCACCTCTGGCGGCATGCCTCCCGCCGCAATCGCCGCTTCAATCGACGGCAAGGCCTCCTCAAACTTCTTCTGCCGCAACTGCGCGAGCGCCACGAGCGGCTTCACCTTGTCGATGGCCTCCTTCAGTTCCGCATTCTGCCCGTAGCTCGCGATCAACTCCAGCAGCAAGACCTCAGCGAGCGGAAACTCCTGGCGAGAATAGGCTTGGCGTCCTTGTTCGTAGAGCTCGGATGCGGTCAGGGATTTGGGGTCGACACCGACAATCTCGACCGCCCCGTCTCCCGCAGGTTCGTCCTGCGCAAACAAGGCGCCAAACCCGCACAACAGGGTGAACAAGGCAGCTGATAATCGCCGGGCCATCGCCCCGATGGTAGCAGCCTCCTCGCCAACTTCCATGCGAATAAAAAATCTTCCAATTTCCCTATCAATTTTGGAGAGTTCTCCGAATTCACTCAGATTCCCAGATTCCTATCGAAATGCTCCCCATGTTTTATCGCCTCGTTGCCCGGAAGTTACTCGCACTTTTACCCGTAGTCGCGGTCACGGTCGAAACCACTTCAGGCCGGGATCCGATCGTTCTCGATACGAAGACCGTCTTTCTTCAAAATG
>JBCDLR010000160.1:0-8713 GCA_038745205.1 Verrucomicrobiota bacterium | reverse complement strand
CGGAAGCCAGTTTTTCCAATGCCGCCCCTTGAGCGATTAACGAATCCTTTGAAAGCCCTGCGCCCGGAAGCAGGAAAAACGAAAGGACCAATCCTGCAAATCTCAACATTGGGATCTACGCCAACAAATCCTCGATGACCTGTCCGCCAAACTGTGACAATTGCTTGTGCCTCCCCGCGTGGTAGTAAGTCAATTTGTTGTCATCCAGCCCGAGAAGGTGCAGCAGAGTGACGTGCACATCTCGAACATGATGCACACACTCGACGGCCTCGGCTCCGATTTCATCCGTGGCTCCGATGGTGTGCCCTGCTTTCGTCCCCCCGCCGGCGAACCAGATGTTCATGGCCTTGGCATTGTGGTCACGACCGTAAGACTCGCCGCCGCCGCGGAGACCGTTATCCGGCGTGCGTCCAAACTCTCCGCAGAACACCACGAGAGTGTCCTCGAGCATTCCGCGATCCTTGAGATCCTTCAAGAGGGCGGCAATCGGCTTGTCCACCGAGCGGATCAAAGACCCGTGTGCCTTCGCAATGTAGTCATGACTGTCCCAGTTGCCGGCATAAGCCTGCACAAAGCGCACACCCTTCTCCACCAACCTGCGCGCCATGAGGCACTTCCGCCCGAACGCGTCCGTCTTGGGATCCCCAATTCCATAAGACTCAAGAGTCGACGGCTTCTCCCCGTCCAGGTCGATGACCCCGGGGACCTCCATCTGCATGCGATAGGCGAGTTCGTAGGAATTCATCCGCGCATCAAGTTCGCTTCGGCCGGAGCGAGCGGAGAGGTGCGACTGGTTCAACTTCGCCAGCAGATCAAGATTCTTGCGCTGGCGCTCGCGACTCACGCCGGGCGGAGGATTCAGATCAAGGATCGGGCTCCCCTGGGGCCGAAGCGGCGTGCCTTGGAAGGTGGCAGGAAGGTAACCATTCGACCAGTTCCCTGCGCCTCCCTGCGGATAACTCGTCCGCGGCAGGACGACAAACCCGGGAAGGTTCTCATTCAACGTTCCAAGACCGTATGTGACCCAGGCCCCGACCGCCGGATCCCCACCGAAACGGTTGCCGGTGTTCACGTGATAACAGGCCGTCGGGTGATTCACAGACTCCACTTGGCATCCCCGGTAAAAGCACATGTCGTCGACATGGTCTTTCAAATGCGCCCACTCCGTCGAAATATCCGCGCCGGACTTCCCCGCCTTGATGAAATCAAACGGGCTTTTCACAAAGTAACGCGTCCCGGAAGACATCGCGCTTTGCTCTTCCCCGGTGCGGGTAAATTTCTTCAAGTGCTGTTTTGCGAGCTCCGGCTTGGGATCGAAGGTATCGATGTGGGAGGGACCGCCTTCCATGAAGAGGAAAATGCACCGCTTCGCTCGCGCGGTGTGGTGAGGCCCGTTCACACCCTCGGCGGCGCCGAGCATTGAAGTCAAGGCCACGGACCCAAGGCCCGCGCCAGCTCCGAAAAGGAACTCCCGGCGATTAGGAGAGGCAAATAGAGGTTTTTCAGCACTCATGATTAATCGAGATAGGAAAATTCGTTCAAGTTGAAAATGACGAGGCAGACCTGCGCCAAGCCGCGCGTCCTCGCATCCACTTCATATGGCTGGAGGTCGGCCTCGTAGATTTCGTAAGCTGGCATGTGCTCGATAAAATCGTAAGGCTCGCCGGTTTTCTCCGCCATGACGGTGCGCCTGGTCGTCGTCGGGAATTCCCTCGGCTCGTATGTGTTCCCCTTTTCCTCGACGGTCGCCTTCTTCCAATGTTCAAGGCAGGCAGCCAGCTCATCCCGGGTCGCAAAACGTCCAAGAGCACGATTGAAGGCGCGATGGATGGCGGCCTTGTCTTCCTTGCGCTCCTCGAGGACCGAAGCCGCAAACGCAAGCGAGCGGTCTTGCACTTCCTCGGCGTTGAAGAGCGTTAGCGCCTGCGGAGCAACAGTCGAAGTTTCCCGAAGTTCACAGGAAATGTCGGGACCGGGCTGGTTGAAAGTTTCCAGGAACGGATCGCGCAGACCACGGACACGTTCGGCATAGATACTGCGGCGATTTCGCTGTTTCGGCAACGCATCCGGCTCGTAGACTGAAGCCGTTCCGCCCATGATCTGACGGGGCTGAAGCGCCACCTCCATATTGATGTCAGGCCGCGCGGGAATCCCACCGACCATGTAGTTCATTTCACCGCTCGCGGTGAGCATGGCGTCCCGAATCTCCTCCGCGGTCAAACGGCGGGGAAGGAAGGTCCCGTAGAGTTCTCCCTTCGGATCCCGCTCGGCCTGGAGAGAGGAATTCTGGTGTCGCGAGCTTCGGCGATACGCCTCCGATGAAACGATCAACTCGTTCAGCGCCTTCACCGACCATCCATTCGTCATAAACCAATCGGCGAGGTAATCCAGGAGTCCCGGATGAGTGGGCAAAATCCCGGTTCCGCCAAAGTTGTTTGGATTGCCAGCAAGCCCTTTGCCAAAATGCCACGACCAGACCCGGTTCACCATGACGCGTGCGGTAAGGGGATTCCTCTCATCGACGATCCATTCGGCCAAGGCACGCCGGCGCTGACCTTGCCCGTCAGGAAATTCGACCGGCTCCATCCCGCCCAACGACTCCGCGGCGCTCAAGGCCCCCGGCTTGACCGGATCGGATGGAGAGTAGGCATTGCCGCCCGTGAGAATGGCATCCTCTTCCATGTATCCTTTCGCCCAACGATTCTCCGGCATCTTGGTCGCACCACGGGAGGACTTTACCGGGATCGTATTTCCCGTGTAGACGGAGAGCGCAAGCGGCTTCGTGCGGTCATACTCGATCTGGTGACGCTGCACGTTCTTGCCGATGCGCCCCTGCGAAGCTTCGTCACCCGGATCAAGATTATTGTTCCCCACCTTCGGCATGTTCTCGCCGCCCTCCTTTTTACGCTTGGCCGCGACCTTCCGGTTCAACGCCTGCTGCTGCTGCTGGTAGCCCTTGATCTTCGCCTGAACCCAATCGTGCGACTCTTCGAATCCCGACTTGTTTTCGATGTTGAGCCAAGGCGCATTTCGCTCCGCGAACTGCGTCGTCGAGAAGACTGAGTACATCCGGTAGTAGTCACGTGTCGGGACAGGATCAAACTTATGGTCGTGGCACTTCGCACACTGCATCGCGTGCGCGAGGAAGGCTTGCCCCACTGAATCGGTCACATCGTCCAGCCACATCTGCCGCGTTTCCTTGAAGACACTCATCGACGTTTGCTCCCACGGTCCCATGCGAAGAAATCCCGTCGCAATCAGGTTCTCAGGCTCGTCCGGTTTGATCTCGTCGCCCGCGATCTGCTCCCGCACGAACTGCGGATACGGCTTGTCCTCATTGAACGACCGCACGACGTAGTCCCGGTAGCGCCACGCATTGGGCCGCGCGTAGTCATTGGCAAAACCTGCCGAATCGGCATAGCGCGCGACGTCCAGCCAATGACGCCCGAAGTGCTCCCCGTAGTGCTGTGTCGCCATGAGCTCTTCCGCAAAACCCGACACAGCTTTCGCCCTGTCTTTCTCGAAGGCGGCGACGAACTCGTTCACCTGGAAGGGTTTCGGCGGCAGGCCAGTAAGACCAAAGCTCATTCTGCGCACCAACTCGCGAGCCTCGGCGTCAGGTGCCGGCGGCAGCTCTGCCGCTTCCAGCTTCCTCTCGATAAAGAAGTCTACAGGGTGCTCCCCTGACGGCACCTTCCCCACGTTCAGAGGCTTGTAGGCCCAAAGCTTCTCCGACTCATACCTGCGGGTTTGCCAGTCTTCGGAGAGCGCCTTTGAGGTCGCAACCTGCTCACCCTCCGCATACCTCTCCTGGATCATCGCCACACGCTGGTCATTCGGCCACGGCGCGCCTTGCGTGATCCAATGCTTGATCCAAAGCGTCTCCTCCTCGGTCAACTGATCCGCCTCTTTCGGCGGCATCTCGAAGTCTTCTTCCGTGCGCGTCGTCGTGATGTAAAGAAAACTCTTCCCACCCTTACCTGGAATCAGCGTTTCCTTCCCGAAGTAATCGCCGCCCTCGAGCAACGACTCCCGGGTTCGCATATCGAGACCACCCTTGATCTTGTCCGGCTCATCGCCATGACAGGCCATGCACTTCGCAGCAAAGATCGGCTTCACATGAAGGGCAAAAAGCCGCTCACCTTGAGTGATTTTCACCTTCTTGCCTGGGCTCCTCGGCGCGTCAGCCGCGAAAGCGGGCAACGAGCCAAGCGTCAAAACGAGCAATGCGGGAAAAATGGCATGCGGGGGTCTCATGGTTTTCCTTGATGGTAGAGATTCACAATTTCTTCGGAAGTCAGCGCCGCGTCAAACAGCGCAAATTCATCAATACGGCCATTCAAGGTGCGAATCGATGTCTCCCAGATGGGATCACTCCAATTTCCAAGATCCGCCTCTCCAATGTGAAGGGCCCCCAACGGCTTTTCCATATTCGTCCCGCCGCTGAATCCGACTTGCTTCCCATTGACATAGTGCTTCACGCCTGCCCCCTTCCGGTCTACGGTGGTCGCAAGAAAAAACCACTGCCCACTCATGGAGGGATCCCAGAACGGTTCCGAATAAAATCGCCGGTTGTTCTTCGGGATATCGACAACACCCTCCGGTGAGGTCGCGAAGTGAAGCGCCCCTTTTTCTGAGATCTGCCAGTGGAACTCGTCTGGATCAAAGTAGTCGGTGAGAAAAAGGGAATTGAGGTGACGGTCGAGCGCATCGATGCGCACCCAGGCAAGAATCGTCAGCGCCTCGAACGTACCCGGAATGTCAAAACGAACCCGATCCCCTTCCGCCCGAAAATCGAGCGCCGTCTTACCCTTCCATCTTCCCTGCGCCACCTTGGCCCCGACGATCCCGCCATCAAGTTCCGATCCCATTCCGACCGCCGCACGGTTCTTCAGGCGGCGGGACGCCACGGTCAGGTTTTCAAAATCGTAGTAGGCGATCAAACGAGAGTCCCCCCTCAATTCGAGACTTGCCTCCTTCCAGTTCGCCAGCCGAGACTCCTCCCGATCACCCGCTCCGGCGATGACATCGCCGATGTCCGGGAAAACTCCCGCCTCATGCATGCCCTGTCGCATCGCGACGCCCTGCGCCATGCGAACCGCGTCGCCACCAAAGAGCGAAATTGGTTTGCCATCGGCGCCGGTCGCCTTCACTTCGCCGTCAAAGACCACCAACTCCGCGTTCTTGTCTTCACCCACGGCCATGCCAAAAGACGTCCCGAGATCCTCGACAAGCACATCGGCACTACGAATCACAAATCCCCTCGCCGCCGGAGGCACGTCCGCTCGCAGTCGCCCCCGATGCAAGATTGCCGCATCGCGGTCAACCAGCTCAATCTCCGCAGGACCCGAAAGGGAAATGGAAGCTCCACCATAGAAATCTATCTGCGCGAGCCCTTCCCTCAAGACAAAACGCCCCGGCTCCAGGGAAATCCCCTCACTCGGCTGCTCTCCCTCGAACTCCTCCCAGACCGCTCCAGCTTCCGCCGTGATCACCGCGACACCACGCGTTGGCGCCGATGGGGTTGAATCTACCACGGCAACTTCGCTCCCCTTCGGCGCCTCTTGATCGAAAGCGAGAAACCAGATCGGAACGGCCAGCAACGCGATCGCGGCCGCCATCGCGAAGACACGGCTTCCCCCAAACACTCGCCCCGGCACCGATGAAATCTCAATGATTTTATCCTCACCCAACTCCGCCATCTCTTCTTCCCGCAATCCGGAATCCAGCCGAGCCAGCCGGACATACATTTGCCGGGCCGCAGAATCGCCCTCAAGCAAGGCCTGCAACTCGGCAAACTCCTCATCTCCCAGCCGCCCGTCCAGGTGGCCGAAAATAAGTTCTTCCTTCCGGAAATCATCCATCACTTCCTAAACTCCCGGCGAGCAGGAAATTGCCCGCTTCCCTCCCAAATTTCTCAGAGACTCCGATTTTTCAGCCCTAAAATCGCTCTTTCGCCAAAAATCGCCGCGAATTCATAAGCGTTTTCGCAAGTGGAGCGTCGGATTCACGCACGTGCCATCAATCGCTCTTCAATACACTCTCCAAGCTTCTTGCGAATCCGATCGAGCGTCTTGTAGAGGGCTGTGGCGGACTTCCCGGAATCGGAGGCGACTTCACGAATCGTCCGATCCCCCTGGTAGGCCGCGCCAATCAGTTCGCGCGACTTCTCCGGTAATTCCAGAAGGCACTCTCCGAGCGCCTCGCGGTAGGCGTCCGCCGATTGACGTTCGTCCATTTCAACCGACGCATCCGCGAGCAAATCCATGAGATCCTCCTGAAAAACGTGCCGGTCCCGCGCCATCGTGCGCCGGAATTTCAACACCTCGAAACGCGCAATAACCCGAGCCCACCGCATGAAGTCCGTGTCCGGATCAAACTCCGACCACTTGCGCCACATGACGAGACTGACCGTCTGCACCACGTCGTCAACGGCATTCCAGTCGAGCCCCATCGAGCGCACAAACGCCCGGAGGTGCCGTTCGTTCTTCGCGAACAACTGGACGAAAAGCTCTTCGTGAATCGAGTATACAGCCTTCATTCTCGGTGCAGACCATTAATGGCCGGAGGAGAATCCAAATCACGCACAAATCCCTCCTTTCAGACACTCGCGCCAATCGGACTACAAACAGGATCGTAAACTCGAGCTGAAAGGATCTACTACTGACCTAGGTTCCATTTCCCTCAAAAAGTTCTTGGGGCGTAAATACTTCCTTTCTCTCAGCCAGCTTCGCACTCCCCATGCCTGAGGCCGGAGTTTCCATGAACCTCACCGGAGCTCTAATTCGTAGACAAGATAGTAGAATTTTGTAAAATCATACGCCTTACCATCGTGACAAGCCAATGAACAACTGGGAGGAGGTGAAGACCGCGTATCAAGTAGCGATCTCCGGCTCGGTGGCCGCCGCGGCCAGAGAGCTTGGGGTCCATCGCGCAACCGTCATCCGGCACATTGACTCGCTCGAATCGAAACTCGGCCAGAAGCTCTTTATTCGTCGACCTCACGGCTACACCCCGACCGCGACAGGCAAAGAACTGATGAGAGCGGCCAAGATGACCGACGATCAATTCAAGGCCACTCTTGGAAAAATCAGGCGGATTTCTGCTCCCATCCAAGGCGATTTGATCGCCATGTCTCTCGACTTTCTTGCTCCGGTTCTCTTGCCCTCTCTCGCGGAATTCTTTGAAGAACATCCTGAAACGAACCCCCGCTACGTTCCCTCGGAAAATCTCTCTCTATTACAGAATCGGGAAGCTCATCTGGCTCTCGTCGGATGCATGAATCAAGAAGTCGCCTCGGAAAACATCATTTTCCGTTTTCGTTCCTACGACGTAGGCCTCTTCGCCAGCAAGCGTTACGTGATACAGTATGGAGTACCTTCTTCGCCTGAAGATTTCCATGAGCATCGATTTCTCCTCCGTCAGACGCGCGTCCACACGCCTTTCGAAAAATGGATGATCGACAACGTTCCAACGCACCGGGCGTTCAAGCTATCTGCCCATCCCGCGATCCTTCATCGAGCAGTCGCACAGGGACTCGGCATAGGATTTGTCCCCTTGTACAGAAAGCGGGAATTCCCTCATCTGATCGAAGTTCTTCCCAGAAACGAAGACTGGACCCTCCCCCTCTGGGTCGTCGTACCAAAGGATCTATACGGAACCGACAAAGTAAACGCATTTCTCGCAGTTCTTGCGAGAAACGGACTTATAGGAAACAAGCCCGACACTTTCTCGGATTCCATTCCCCGACCCACTGAGAGAGCCCTCCGCGAGCACCACTCGCACGGGCACTCCTCTGGAGCACTGACTAACTCCTAGTTCCAGTCACTTCCCCTTCACAGGGGAATCATTTCCGCGTAGACGCCACCGCTGTTACCAGTGGCGAATCGATCCCAAAAACTTGTCTCCGGATCAACTTAGCTCGGAAAGGTTATGCATCGACTGTCGCAAAAATGCAACACCCTTCCTGAACAGGAAGGCGAGCATTGAGCACCTGTACTACATACAACAACTTTCTTCACTAAATCGTGGAAATTTTCTTGTCGGTTTTCAAGACAAAGACTAAGTGGGTTCACCAGTTGGTCCTGTCTGTTGACAACAACTAACACACCCACAACAGCAATGAATGAGTTGAAGAAGCTTCTTATCTTTCTCGTCACCGGATTAGTTTCGGTCACTGCCGAAGAAATGACCATGGAACCCGAGATCAGAGAATCCCAGACCGTTCAACAAGCAACGAGAGATATTCAGAATCCCACCTCATCCATCAAGGGAATCTTTTTCTCCAACTCGATTGGATTTGGCCCAACCAGTGAAAACAATCTCTATGATTTCCAAATCCAGCCTATCGTCACCGTGGCTGACGAGGAATGGGGAAGCCTTATCCTACGCGCGGTTGTCCCAGTGCTGGG
Organism: Verrucomicrobiota bacterium; assembly: GCA_038745205.1. Lineage (GTDB taxonomy): Bacteria > Verrucomicrobiota > Verrucomicrobiia > Verrucomicrobiales > DEV007 > JBCCWV01. The sequence goes on along the minus strand of JBCDLR010000160.1, from coordinate 302 downwards.
CGTTCCAGTTTCCAATCGAAATGATGACTCCATCGATTTTGACACGGAGTTCGGACTCAGTGATACCGTCGTGCAGGCGTTCTATGTCCCGCGTCGGCAGGATGGAGAGTTTTCTTTCGGGTTTGGACCCCAGATCTCTCTAAAGACTCAAACCGATTCCTCTGTAGCCGGAGCAGGCTGGGGTGGCGGCGCTCTTCTCGCCGGTTTCGGGTTCAACGGACCCCTTTCCTACGGCGGGCTGCTAAACCATCTTTGGGGAGAAGAGGAGTTCAGCACCACCACTCTCCAGCCCATTGTCTTCT
>JBCDLR010000159.1:0-8742 GCA_038745205.1 Verrucomicrobiota bacterium | reverse complement strand
GCCGTAAGTGTCGTTGTAGGCCTGCTCGGCGTTTTTGGTCGAGCCTTCTTCGGCCGCATGGTCGTGCGTTTCGTCGGTGTCGCTGTCCTGCGACTCGGCCTTGTCGAGAGCGCTTTCGTATTCGTTGTCGGCGGAAAAATCCGGTTCGATGGGGTCGTTCGATTCGTTGTCGACCTGTTCCTCCGCGTCCGCCGTCGCCGCGCCAACGGCGCCGCCTTCGGCGAGCGCTTTCATTTGTTTCCGGTTTTCCTCGGCCTCTTGCGTCGCCTTTTTGGCCTCAAATTTCTCCAGCAGCAGGGCTAGCCAGATGCAAATCTCGTAGAGAACAATGAGCGGTCCGGCGAGAAGCGAGAGCGTCAGTGCATCCGGCGTTGGCGTGATAATCGCCGAGATGATGAAGATGGCGACGATCGCGTAAGCGCGAGAGCGTTTCATCAACTCGTGGTCGAGGAGACCGAGTTTGACGAGAGCGAGGACGACAACCGGGAGTTGGAAGCCGAGACCGAAGATCAAACTGATTTGCGTGACGAAGGAAACGACGTCGCCGAATCGGAGTTCTTGGGTAGTCCCGGTCTTCTCCAATCCAAATGAATAAAAGAACTCGAAAACGCGAGGGAGGACGCCGTAGTAGGCGAAAAGAACGCCGCCCAAAAACAAGGCGGAACCAACACCGATGAGGGGAAAAACGACTTTTTTCTCCTTTTGCGTGAGACCGGGAAGGACAAACTCTCCCACCCAAAATAGATTGAAGGGAAAGGTGAGGATCAAGGAAGCGAAGATCGCAATCTTGAAAGCAGCGAAGAAAGGTTCCGCCGGGGAAAGAGTAATCAGTTCTTTCGCCGCTTCAGGAAGTTCGCGAAGGGGGAACTTGATCACCTCAATGAGCCAATCCACAAAGACCCAGGAAATGACAAATCCGATCAGCAGCGTGATGAGGATCTTCACGAACATCTTCCGCAAGTCCTCTAGGTGATCGAGGAACGGCTTTTCGGCGTCGTTCTTGATCTTCTCGCGAATGTTGAAGATGTTTTTGAGGAAATACATGGTTGGCGGGCGGGGAATTTGGAGGGGCAGAGCCCATCAATCAACCGCTAGGATGCGGGAGGGCCTCACGGTCTGATTCCTCGGAAGCGGCGGAATATCAGAGGGTCACGCCGCGGAATAGCCGAGCTTCGTCGCAACGTTTTTCACGTCATTCGCCGCTTCGATGAGTTCGCCGAGGGGATCCCAGCGACCACTCGTGAGGGCTTCACGGGCGGAATCCGGAATGTGCACCGTGAAGTTCTCCTCGCCGAATAAGACGCGTTGCGTCTCGACATCGACCGAAACTTCAAGGGCGGGGTCGGCTTCGACCTTCGCCGCGAGTTTGGCGATATCTTCTTCCGTAGCGGCCACACACGGGATGCCGAGGGTCGTGCAGTTGCCGAAGAAAATCTCCGCGAAGCTTTCGGCGATGACCGCGCGAATGCCAAAGCGGTAGAGCGCCTGCGGCGCGTGTTCGCGGGAGCTTCCACAGCCGAAATTCGATCCGGAGAGCAGGATGCTCGCACCCTCGTGCTGCGGGGCGTCGAGCGGATGCCCTTTGGCGTTGCCGTCCTCATCGAAGCGCACGTCGTAGAAGGCGTATTCGCCGAGTCCGTCGAAGGTCACGCACTTCATGAAGCGCGCGGGAATGATGCGGTCGGTGTCGATGTCGGAGCCCGGAACGTGGACGGCGGTGCCAGTGACTTTGGTGATTTGGTCCATGGGAATTGTGTTTGATTCGGGTGATAAAGGTGATTGGAGCAATTAGGTCCGGTAAATGTCTTTTCGGTCTCCGATTTTTAAGACTTCGATGATCAGTGTTTTATCGAAAACCTCGTAGAGGATGCGGTAGTTTCCCACTCTGATCCTGAAGGCGTGATCACTGCCGTGAAGTTTTTTGCAGCCGTCTGGATAAGGGTTCTCGCGGAGCAACTCTGCAGTAGCGACGATTTTTTCGGCATCTTTTGCGGGTATCTTCCGAAGGTCTTTCTTCGTGCTCCTTCTCCACTCAAGAAGGTAGGATTCCATCTTCTTTGAGTTTTTTGACGAATTCGTCGTGTCCGATGGTGGGCTCACTGCGGCGGTCAGCGATGGCCGCCAAATCTTCTAAGTCCTCCATCAACTCCTCGTAGTGGGCGATCGAGAGGAGAACTGCAGTGCGTTCCCCCGAATTGTCGGTAAGAAATTGTATCGGTTTCTCGGAACTCTTTGTGATTTGGTCCATGTCGTCCTTTCGTGGTTCCTTAAACAGGAGCGAGGGCGCCGTCTACTTCGAACACCTCCCGCGCATCACTGACCTCACCAGTCACGGCGGCGGCGGCGACCATGACGGGGGACATGAGGATGGTGCGACCGGTGGGGCTGCCCTGGCGGCCTTTGAAATTGCGGTTGCTGGAACTCGCGCAGAGCTGGTCGCCGACGAGCTTGTCGGGATTCATCGCGAGGCACATGGAGCAACCCGCGCCGCGCCATTCGAAGCCGGCTTCGCTGAAAATCTTGTCGAGACCTTCCTTTTCACACAGGGCGGCCACGATTTGTGACCCGGGAACGGCGATCGCCTTCACGCCCTCGGCCACTTTCCGGCCCTTGAGGAACTTCGCCGTCTCGCGGAAATCGCTGAGGCGTCCATTGGTGCAGCTGCCGACGAAGGCCACGTCAATTTTCGTGCCCTTGATTGGCGCGCCCGGGCTCAACTTCATGTAGGCGAGCGCTTCTTCGATCGATTCCTTTTCCTTCGCGTCGGCGGCGTTCGCCGGATCGGGAATCTGCCCGTCGATCGAGAATCCCTGGTCCGGGCTGATGCCCCAGGTGACGGTCGGCGCGATGTCTTCGGCCTGGATGTTCACGACGTCGTCGTATTCGCAATCGGCATCCGAGGCCCACGCGAGCCATTCCTCGCGAACCTGCTCCCAGGGCTTGTCCTTCGCGACGTAGGGACGTCCTTTCAAATACTCACAGGTCTTCTCGTCCGGGTTCACATACCCGCAACGCGCGCCACCCTCGATCGACATGTTGCAGACGGTCATCCGCTCTTCCATGGAGAAACTGTCGAAGACTTCACCGCCGTATTCGTAGGCGTAGCCCTTGCCTCCACCAGCGCCTAACAAAGCAATGATGTGGAGGATCACGTCCTTGGCGTAGACCCCGGGACGCAGCTTTCCGTCGACATTGATGCGGCGCACTTTCAGCTCGCCGAGTGCCATCGTCTGCGTGGCGAGGACGTCGCGCACCTGCGTCGTGCCGATGCCGAAAGCGATTGCGCCAAACGCCCCGTGCGTGGCCGTGTGGGAATCACCACAGGCGATCGTGGTGCCGGGCTGCGTGATGCCTTGTTCCGGACCGACAACGTGCACGATGCCCTGCTTGCCGGAAGCAAGGTCGAAGTAGGTGACACCGAATTCCTCCGCATTCTTGCGCAGTTCCTTGATCATCGCGTCAGCGAGCGGATCGCTGAAGGGTTCCTCCCGTTGATCGGTCGGGACGATGTGGTCGACCGTCGCAAACGTGCGCTCGGGGAAAGCGACTTGGAGGCCCCGATCCCGGAGCATGCCGAAGGCCTGCGGGCTGGTCACCTCGTGGATGAGGTGGGTGCCAATCAGGAGTTGGGTCTGCCCGTTGGCGAGGGTGCGGACGGTGTGGGCGTCCCAAACTTTTTCAAAAAGACTCTTTCCCATGGGACGCCGAGGTTACCACCGCGAGGCGTCCGATTCAAATGGCGTGGGCCCGGCGATGCCTTTATTTACCAGCGTTTCGTCCAATCAACGCAGCAGGGAGGGTCCAGATTGAGTTCATCGGAGAATCCCTCCTCTTCGGCGTGAAGCGCTTCCTCGCGCTCGCTGACCTTTGCCAGTTCCTCCACAAAACCAGTGAGAAAGGCCGCGCCCATCGCAAGCTGCTCGACGGCTGGTTCGGTCTCAGTGTGGTTCGTGCGCATAGTGCGGTTCCTGTGAGGGAAAAGTTTTAAGGGGATGCGAATTAAACGTCAATAATTTTGCATAAAAATCATATTTTTTCAAGAAATAAGAACGGGACATGCAATTTTTCTCAGGATTGAAGCCTTTGAGATCCCTTCAAACATCGCTCATTCCGAACCAGTTATTACGAAATTTGTGCGCATCGCGGACGAATCTCGCCGCGCTCGACGAGCGGAATTCCTCCTCATTGCTCTCCCGTCAGCGGATGCGGGAGCAATCAGGGCTGCGTTGGCGGGACGTATTCCGAATCGATCCGGTAGTAGGCCTCCGGCCCTGGGCGGCTTTCGTCGGTGAAGATGAATTTCTGGAGTGCCGTGGAAAAAGTGACTGATCGTCTGAGCCACTGGGGAGGGTGATCTGTTGGGTCGAGGCATCGTAGCGCGCAAGTTCGTTGAATGGCTCCGCATCGATATCCGTGGAACGCTTCACGACGATGCTCGTTCTGTCCGGCATGCTGGGATTTCGTCCAAACTCAAAGTGGATGGACGGGTCGGTGCTGGGAGGGGATCCGGCGGTGTGGTTGAGCGGACTCATGTGATTCGGGTTGCTGCGATCACCAACAATGGGGTTCGTGCCGATGGCGAGTTCGACCCCGAAGGGACTGCTGTCGAAATCGAGGTCTGTTTGCCAAAGCAGGAGATGGTTTTCCGGATCGTTGAGAAAGGTCGGGGAAAGCGTGAACCAGTTGGGCGCCTCCGCCGCCCCGATGTCGGCAGTTGCCGTGCCGTTGTTGTCTCCATCCAGCACACGGGGGAAGCCGCGTTGATCGGTGGCGCTGAACGTGGAAGTGGCCGCGTCGAGGGCGGGAGAACCCGGGAGCGGAATCATCGTCTGCGTTGTGCCGCCGAAGTCGCCAAGAGGGGTGAGGTGAGGATTGCCGGAGAGGATGTTGTTGGAACCTCCCGTGATGTAGTCCGTGATATAGGAGAACTCAGGAGAGTTTTCTGCGATGATGGACGAGTTGACCGTGAAGGAGAATGGGACATTGGGAATAGCTTCCACATCGCTACTGTTCCCCGTGAATGTGCAGGCGTTCATGGTGACGGCTTAGGACCCCATGAGATAAACACAGCTAAAGCGACCATTCTGATTGCCATTGAGCGTGCAACCGGTCATTTGGAGCGTTCCTGAAGTGACAATTCCACTGCCCAGTCCTCTCGCAGGCTCTGCGCTAAGCGGCTTAATCCCACATCGATTGCCGGAGATCGTGCAGGCGGTCATGGTTGCCAGCGTGTCGCATTCGAGAAAAATTCCACCGCCTTCGCCGCCAAAGCCGGTCTCGGCGCCCGCCCCGCCGTCACCGGTTTGATTGTCAGAAATGGCGCAGGAGTTCATGGTAATCTCCGCATTTTTCTCCACGTAGATTCCACTTCCAGAGCCGCCGTTTCCTGATATTCCCGCAGCTCCGCCGATGCCGGTGGTGTTCCCTGAGATCGAGCATGCCTTCAATGATAGTTCCGCGTCCTCGCCCAGATAGATCCCGCCGCCATGGCCCCCCAAGCCTCCGGAACTTCTGACTCCGGCATCACCGCCATCGCCGGTTCGGCAATCCTGGACGGCGCAGGCAACCATGGTGACTTCCGCACTGTCTCCAATTAGAACCCCACCCCCGTTGCCGCCATTTCCACCCCCGAAAGTCCCGGTCCCATCCGCGGTCCAGCCACCGGTGATCGACAGACTCTTCAGGGTGACAACGACGCCGGGGCCGATGTTCAGCACGCGTCGCCGGTCGTTCTGAGAGGTGTTGCCATCGATCGTGAGGCCATCGGCCAAGCCGGAAGCGTCCACGCACACCGAGGAAGCAAGGGAAAGTTCGGAAGCCAGCAAGATGGACTGGCCGTCGAGACCGGCATCAAAGTCGATGGTGTCTCCCGACGAAGCCGCCGCGAGAGCAGCACGGAGAGAACCGGTGCCGGAATCGTTGATGTTGACGACCGTGATGGTCGAACCGCCGCCGTCGGCAGCCAGAAAGTTCGGAAGAATGAAAACCAACCCGAGAAGAAGGACATGCCGTTTCATGACGAACAGGGAATGAGGAGAAACTCCTTGTGAAGAGTAGTCCGTTTCAGCGGGGAATCGCAAGCCTGTATGTTGCGGACATTCCTGTATGTCGAAACTGTTTCAATGGACTGGGTGTCAGTCAGCGGGCGGCGTGATTGGTCTCCCATGCGTGCTGAGAACAACCCCATTGGTGATCCCTGCGGAGCCACGTAGTCCGCCTCGAAGCGTTGATAAGTAGGGTCACCAAGGGGATCCAAGTCGATGATCTGGACCAAGTTTTGTCTTCCGAAAAGGTTTTCCTGAGCCCTTTTCTGAACCGTAATGGATACTATGGCTCAGGCTCTACATATTCTGCCTCGAAGCGGTAGTAGGCTTTGGGGATGGGGGGCGATTGGTCGGTGACGGTGATGGGATCGGAGGAGACGTTGGCTGAGATACCGAATTCTTGAACGGTGATGGAGCTGCCGTCGTAGCTGAAGACTTTCATGAAGGAGTTCGGAGCGAGCGAGGAGGAACGGGTGAGAGACCAATGAGTGCCCGGGACGGCGCTGGCGTTGCGCCCGAAGGTGAATGTGGCGTGACCGTTGCTGTCGAAGGAGGGTGACGTAAGGCTTCCGCTGGCGGCCGGGTCAGGAGAGTTCGGGTTGAGGCCGAGAGCTTGCTCGACGCCCCATGGGACGCCGTCGAGGTCGAAGTCGGTGTTCCAGAGGAGAGCGGGGTCGATGAATTCGCCTTCGAAGGCGCCGAGGTCGATGGTTGAGTTCAGGATGCGTGAGTTCCCGGCGAGGTCGGTGGGGGTGGAGTTGGCGGAGTTGAGTCCGGCATCGAGGGCGGGCGAACCGGCTTTCAGGCGGAGGTCGTCGCCGGTGGTGGGAGCGGAGAAGGGATCGACTTCGAGGGCGAAAAGGGGATCGTTCGCGGCGCTGGTGCCGTTGAAGTTGTTGGTGCCGGTGGAGGAGAGGTTGATGTTGTGGACGAGGCAATGAGAGTAAGTAGGGGTGGAGGAAGAGTTGAAAACAGACGCACCGGAAGTGGAAGTGCTGCTGATTTCGGCATTGTTCCAGATGATGCAGTTGGTGAGGGACGGCGAAGAAGCGACGTTGAAGATCGCGCCGCCGAAGCCGGCCCTGTTCCCTTGGAAGGAGCAGTTGATGAGGGAGGGCGAGGAGTCGTCGTTGTAGATGGCACCGCCGTTGATGCCCGAATTCCCTTGGAAGGCGCAGTTGATGAGGATGGGCGAAGAGTCGTTGTTGTAGATGGCGCCGCCGGAGCTGGTCTGATGGCGTTGGAAGGAGCAGTTGGTGAGGGTGGGTGAGGAGTCGTTGTTGTCGCGCCGCCGAAGCCGGCTTGATTGCCTTCGAAGGAGCAGTTGCTGAGCGAGGGTGAGCCGCTGTCATTATAGAGTCCCCCGCCCAGCGCACTGGAAGCGCTCCCGTTGGCATTGCCCGCGGAGATGGTGAAGCCGTCGAGAATGGCCGTGGCGTTGGTGCCGGAGCCGGTGAGGACGTGGATGGCGTTGTCGTTGGCGTTGGAGAAGAAGGGGCCATCGTTTTGGGCGAGGTCGCCGGAAAGGATGGTGACATGGGTGGCGGGGTTGCGTGAGGCGAGGGCACCGCCACCGTCGGGGAAGCCGCCGAGGATTTCGACGTTGTTGATGAGCTGGAAGGTAGAGGAGCGGTTGTTGTCGGTCTGGCCAGTACCGAGGTCCGGGTAGTAGGTGCCTTGGGCGACATGGATTTGCTGGCCACTGGTGACGGCTGCGAGGGCGTCTTGGAGGGAGTTGAAGGCGTTCGTCCAGGAGCTGCCGTCATTGGCACCGGAGGCCGTGTCGTCGACGAAGACCTGGGCGTGAAGCGCAGTGGCGAAAAGCAGGGTGAAGAAAGCGGGACGAAGGATCGCCGCGGAAGTTCGAAAGGGACGAAAAGGCATGTTTTTGGCAGCTTTGGTTAGGGTGTCCATTTGAATTCGAACTTGGCTAGAAAAAAGGCCCTACTTTTCCGACATTTCTGGCTGCTTTGTATTCTTCCAATCAGGATGTTGAGGGCCTTGTTTCGAGATTGGCCGTAAAATCGAGAAAACGGCTGGGAAACGACCGGTTTGTTCTTTAGGGAATCCGTGTTGGACGCCCCACGTAATCTTTGAGACTCAGTCGACCCGAATGCCAAAGAAGTCCCCCAGCAAACAGAGCGCCCGCCGCGGCCCCGCGCGGAAGAAGGCCCGTGCGGTGACGGCTCCGGCGGATGCGATTGAGATTCGGGGGTGTCGGCAGAACAACCTGAAGGGGATCGATGTCGATATTCCGCTGAATGAGCTGACGGTTGTTACCGGTCCGAGTGGGAGCGGAAAATCGTCGTTCGCGTTCCAAACCGTCTATGCCGAGGGGCAGCGGCGCTACGTCGAGACGTTCTCGCCCTACACGCGGCAGTTCTTTGATCGCATGGACAAGCCGCAGGTCGACGAGATCCGCGGTATTCCTCCGGCCATTGCCATCGAGCAGCACAACCATGTGCGCACGACGCGTTCGACGGTGGGCACGCTCACGGAGATCAATGAGTATTTGAAGCAACTCTTCGCGCGGCTGGCGACGGGAGTCTGTCCGGATTGCGGGAAGGACGTGAAACCGGAAACGGTGGCGTCAATCATCGAGCAGGCCGAAGCGCAATTCGACGGTGAGCAGGTGCATGTGACCTTCGGGGTGCGGGTACCAAAGGGAACGAAGCCTGCGCAATTCTTTCAATTCCTC
>JBCDLR010000158.1:0-8756 GCA_038745205.1 Verrucomicrobiota bacterium | reverse complement strand
GCCAAACCCGAGCTGAGGGATTGGGTTGCCCGCGAATTGGAAGGAAATGAAAAACGCGGGCACCATGAAGGCGAAAATGAGCACGCAATACTGGGCCACCTGCGTGTAGGTGATGCCCTTCATTCCGCCCATGACCGCGTAGAAAAAGACAATCAGCATCCCGATGGCCACACCGAGGTTCACATCAACCTTGAGGAAGCGGGCGAAAACAATACCGACTCCCTGCATTTGCCCGCAGACATAAGTAAAGGAAATGAAGATCGCGCAGATAATCGCAACCACACGAGCCGTCCCCGAATAATAGCGATCGCCGACAAAATCAGGCACCGTGAACTTGCCGAATTTCCGCAAATACGGGGCTAGCAACAACGCGAGCAGAACATATCCCCCTGTCCAACCCATTAGATAACGTGACCCGTCACGCCCGGAAAAAGCAATGATCCCAGCCATCGAAATGAACGAAGCCGCCGACATCCAGTCCGCCGCCGTCGCCATGCCGTTGGCAACGGCCGGAACCCCTTTGCCTGCCACGAAAAATTCGCTCGTAGATGAAGCACGCGACCAAACGGCGATGCCAATATAGAGAATGAACGTCGCGAGGACGATCCCGAGAGTCCACTGCTGAATCGGATCCATGGTTCAGATATCGAAGTCCGTGCCCTCTTCCTTGTGCGCTACTTCCTTGTCGATTCGGTTCATGCCAATGACGTAAACCGCAATCAGGACAACAAAGACAAAGATGCTCCCCTGCTGGGCGAACCAGAAACCGAGCTTGAAACCGGTTCCCGGGATGCGGAATTGATCCAGCCAATCGACAAAGAGAACGCCGCAGCCGTAGGAGACGAGAAACCAGATCGTGAGCAGGATCGACACGAGCCGGACATTCCGGCGCCAGTAGTGGGCCGCCTTTTCAGGCGAGACTTCGCTTTCGGACATGAAGAAATGGGGGTTGGGTGAGAGAGGGAGTTAAGCCACGCCACGCCCCGCTGCAAAGGGGAATCTCGCGGCCGCGACACGTCCAGTGATCGTTTTCCCTTGAAGGCGGGACGCATCAGCGGTTTCTATCCACCGTCTGCCTCCTGCCATGCCGAACGACGAATCAGAACCGACCATTCCCTCCGACCTGATCTACGAGGGGCACGAAGCTCTTCCCGGTGAGCCGATTCTTCTCATCCCAAACCGCCTGATCAGGGAAGACATCGAAGCTATCTCCGCCATCCTCTCGGGCCGCGAATGGGTCTTTGTCGTAGAAACGGGAAGCACCATTGATCCACCCATCGCCGATTTGCTCAATACTTCGGACTTGGAAAAACTCGAATTTTCCCTCGATGCCAAAGACGCGGAGAAGGAGCAATTCCTCGATTCCGCAGCAACAGCGCTCAATAATGGAAAGTCGCTCTTTTTCGTCCCGTCGCGTGCCTCCGCCCTCAGGGCCGCCCTTTCGCGCACCAAGCCGGAGGTCGTCAGGTTCCTTGCCCAACTGGACCTCCCCATCGCGCCACTCTACATCGAGCGGCCCGCCGAAATCGCACTTGCCGTCGAGAAGGAAGGCGGTCATTGCCGGACTGTTTTTGTCTTTGGAGACGTCGTTGGTGTCAATGCAAGGCGCCGGTTCCAATCCTACCAGCAGAGCCTTATTGAAGCCCGCGAGCTGGCATTCACCAGGGACCCCGTGCTTGAATCGAGCCTGGCCTTTCTCCTTCTCAAAGGCCTCCTTCAACACTCGGGCCATACACGTGTCGTCGACGGACTCGATGGAAGCGAACTGGGTTTCGAAAAAATCCTCGCCGCAGCGCTGGCCCTGGCAAGTTACCTCAAAAAGGAAACGAACAAGGGACGCGTCGGCATAGTGCTTCCTCCCGGAAAGGGCGGCCTCATCGCCAACCTCGGAGTCCTCTTCGCGGGCAAAGTACCGGTCAATCTGAACTTCACCGCGTCCACGGAAGCCATCAACTCCGCCATTCGCCAAAGCGAACTCGACCGCATCATTTCCGCCGACAAGTTCATCAGCAAGACCCCGCGATTCCCATGGCCTCCGTCGAGGGAAGTCATTCTCCTTGAAAGGCTTATACCGAAGATCAAGAAGAGCGCGATTTTCTGGGGGGTGATGTCGAAGATCCTTCCGGCGCCCGCCCTCGCCGCGGCCGCCGGCATCTCGCGGAAAGGCGGCGACCGGGAAGCTGTTCTCCTTTTTACAAGCGGCAGTTCCGGCGAACCCAAGGGCGTCCCGCTCACGCACCGGAATCTTGTCGCCAACGTCAAGCAATTCGGCACTCCCCTTGAGGTGAACGAAAACCGGAGCATTCTCGGCTGCCTCCCCCTCTTCCACAGCCTTGGTTGCACGGTCACACTGTGGTTTCCCATCATCGAGGGGTTCAATCTCATTACCTATCCCAGCCCGCTGGAAACCGGCACGCTGGCTGAACTCATCGAGAAGCATCAGGTCGTCCTCATGCTCGCCACGCCAACCTTCCTTCGCGGCTATCTCCGCAAGGCAAAGCCGGAACAACTGACCTCGGTTCAACTACCGATCGTGGGAGCAGAGAAATTGCCCAAGGCAGTCGCGGAAAGTTTCAAGAACCGTTTCGGCACGAACGTCCTCGAAGGATATGGCCTGACCGAAACATCCCCGGTCACCAACGTCAACCTCCCCGATCCGGAGGCGGCGGGCGACGATATCCGGGTCGTTCCCAGCTATCGCCTGGGCTCCGTCGGTCAAATGCTCCCGGGTGTTGCCGTACGCATCACCGACCCGTCCTCCGGCGGCCAAATCCCGCTCGATCAATCGGGGATGATTTGGTTCAAAGCGGCCAATGTCTTTCCCGGCTACCTGAAAATGCCGCGAAAAACCGAGGAGGTCATCAAGGACGGCTGGTTCTGCACCGGCGACATCGGGCGTGTCGACGAGGACGGATTCCTCTACATCGAAGGCCGCCTCTCCCGCTTCTCGAAAATTGGCGGCGAGATGGTTCCCCACGAAAAGGTCGAGCAATCAATCAACAGCGTGCTCGGCTCCGGCGACGACGAAAGCGTCCGCAAGTTCGCCATCGTCGGCGTCCCCGACGAGAAAAAAGGCGAAGCCCTCGTCCTCATCACCACCGAGCCGATGAGCGACCAGGCGATGATCGAGTTGCGCTACGAACTCCTCGAGAAGGAAATCCCCGCCCTCTGGATTCCGCGCAAATCCGCCTACGTCGATGAGATTCCGGTCCTCTCTTCCGGCAAGCTCGACATCCAGGGCTGCGTCGAAATCGCCCTATCGCGCTCGAAGAGCGAATGACCCGGATCATTCTCCCGAGTGACGAGGTCGACCGCCGACTCCGCCAGTGGATGGAGAGCTCAGGTAGCGAGGCCTCGTTCGAAGAGTTTTTCGACGCCGCGCTCTACCACCCGGAGTTCGGCTACTATTCCAACAACATCCGCACCGTCGGGAATCGGGGAGACTTCTCGACGAGCGCAAGTCTCGACCCTTCATTGGCCAGGGCGATTGCCCGATGGATCGTCGTCACCTCAAGACTCGAACAGCCACGAGTCCGCGATGTGATCGAGATTGGAGCCGGCGACGGAAGTCTCGCCTCTTCCGTTTTACGATTCCTCCCCTGGCTGTTGCGGCGGAGCCTGAATTTCCACATCGTCGACCGTTCCCTTCCATTGCGGGACAAGCAGAAGGAGATCCTGAGAGGCAAGGGAAACGTGCAGTGGCACGAGTCGGTCGAGGACGCCCTTGCCACCTGCAAAGGACGTGCGTTTCTGTTTTCCAATGAACTCGTCGACGCCTTCCCTCCCCGGGTTTTTCAATGGGTCGAGGACGCGAAATCGTGGAAGGAAGTTTACCTTTCCCTCGATAAGGAGGGGAATCTGCTGGAGAGTCTCAAGACGAATGAAGATGCTCCTTCTGCGGAGTCCGCCTCCAGCTTTCGCGACGGGCAACGTATCGAGCGCCATGATTCCTACGCCCGTTGGCTCGACACCTGGATCAACGGTTGGAATGCAGGTGAAATGCTGACCATCGACTACGGCGACGATTTTCCGGCCCTATACCATCGTCGCCCCCGGGGGACGATACGGGGCTTTTTCCACCATGTCCGCATCGAGGCGGGCCCTGAGATCTACACGCGTTTTGGCCACCACGATCTCACCACCGATATCAACTTCACCGCTCTGACAAAACATCACCTGGACCGAGGATTGACCGGCATCGCCAATGAGTCACAAGGCGACTTCATCGAACGCTTCGCCCCGGAAAAGAAGACTCCGCTCCCGGCAATTACCGAAGCGCGAAACGCTTTCCGCTGCCTGAGATTCAAGCCGCCAGAATCATAGCAAGGGGAGGCTTCCTGCGGACGCGGGTGGACTCGATACCTCGCTAGCGTGGCTCGCAACTAATTGATGCTCCATCGATTGAACAACCACCTATTCAAACCTCTCCGTTCCCTGCTCCACGTCGGATTCGATATCCACGGGCAGATCCTTGCTCGCTTTCTTCGCCGCACCGGGCGCAGCCTGCTCGACGGGCAAGACGTTGATGTCGACATCGACGGGGACGGCCCGAAGCCCTGCAATAATCCGCTCCAGTTGCTCAATGGTTGCATCAGCCAGCATCTGGGGCTGAGCGAACGACACTCCCGCGGAGGAGATCGTTTCCCGGATATCATCGAGCCCCTTCGAAAACGCCCCCATGGCACCGACCACGCGAGAAACCGGATCCGACTCCCCGCCTCCGCCGAGAAGTTGGTTGCGCTGGAATGTCTTTTTGATCTCCTCCCACCGTTCCGCCTCCTCCGTTGAATGCAGGCCCTCCATTTCCTTGAACTTCAGGAGATTTGCCTCCGCGCCCGTCGTCAACGTTTGCGACTCGTTCTCGTAGTGATCGACAACGATTGTCCGCACTTCCTCCTCGGTCATCAATGGAACAATCTTCTCCGCAATGCGGTTCATGTTCCGGTAGCTGCCCTGCAATTTGAAGGCAGGCTCCGTCCGGTATTCATCCTGCTGCGCGGCACTTCGGATGTATTCAAGGTTCACGCGCAGGATGGTGTCACGCACACCGAGGAGCTTTCCAACCACGTTGACCATTTCGTCGATCTCCGCCGGGCTATAGTTGCCCTCGAGGTTCGGCGGCGCGGGGGTAACTCCGGCGACCGCCTGCTCTGCCGCCTGCATGATGGCATAGACGTCGCCTTGCGCCCGCCCGGCGAGACGGCGCAGCGACTCGTTGCTGGTCAATGTATTCTCGATATAGCTCGCCTTGAAAGCTTCGGCATGGCCACCGATAATGTCGCCAAGATTGTAGGTGTCGGCGCGGTTCGCGAGCATGTCGGGAATCTGGAACTTGCCCCCGCTTTCCGTGTAGGGATTCCCCGCCATCACGACCGCCACTTTCTTTCCCTTCAAGTCGTAGGTTCTCGCGACTCCGTTGTAGACACCCTCAATCTTCCGCTGGCCGTCACAAAGGGAAATGAACTTTTGCAGGAACTCGGGGTGGCAATGCTGGATGTCATCCAGGTAGATCATGATGTTGTCCCCCATCTCGAAGGAGAGATTCAACTTTTCAATTTCTTCCCGGGCACTTGCATTCGGTGCGTCCGCCGGGTCCAGGGACGTGACCGCGTGGCCGATTGCCGGCCCATTGACCTTGACGAAGGTGATGCCAAGACGATTCGCCACGTACTCCATCAGCGTCGTCTTTCCGTATCCCGGAGGAGACACGAGGAGCAGGAGCCCCATCCGGTCTGTTCGTGATGTGTCTCCGGCCGTGCCCAGCTGTTTCGCCAGGTTGTCGCCGATCATCGGCAAGTAAACATCGTTCAACAGTCGGTTGCGCACGAAGGCGCTCATCACCGTTGGTTTGAACTCCTCCAATCGAAGGTCCATCCGCTTTTCCTCGGCGAGGTCACTCTTGAGCGCATGGAACGCCTCGAACTGCGGGACCACTTCCCTTTCGTATCGCTGCAATCGGCCCGCAAACTCCACGTAATCGAGAGGAAGCGATTTTTCTTCTCCCATCCTCGGATGCGCCCCCAGGAGTCCCTCAATATCAACAGACGTTATTACTTCAGGGGTGTAGCGCTCAGTCCCGCAAACCCAATGGGCCGCCGCCTCCTCGAGTCCTTCATCCAACTCCACCAGTCCCTTCATCCAGTCACGAACCACCTCATAGCGACGCACTCCATGAATTGGAAGCGGCTCGAGAACCTCTTCCAATGCCCCTCGGAGCCGCCGTGTGGAAAGGGCATTCTCAAACTTCGAGAGAACGAATGCAGCCGCCGTCGAGCACACGAAACCACCATCCTTCGTGAGTTCCTCCACGAGGTACTCCGCCGCAGCCCTGCTCCGTTCCGCGTTCTCCTCACCCAAAGCCATGGAGAGACGATCAAGGAGCGATTCGTTGGCAGAGATACTTCCCACCGCCGCGCGCAAGGACCCCCGGGCTTGGATCTCCGCCTCCAACAATCCCTTCTCCGCACCTTCGATGTCTCCAAACCAATTGAGAATCGCGAGCGTTCTCACCTCGGGAGAATACCGAAGGGTGCCGATCCCACGCCGCATCGGCAGGATCCCTTCAAGAAACTTCACGGCGTCCGCATCGTGGACACCCTTCACGTACCCTTCGTTGTAGCGATTGGCCGCGAACCTGGACAAAGCCCCTGCCATCTCCTGTCCCTCTTCCATCTCCATCGCACGCGGAAGAAACTTCCACGCGAGATACTCCGCGCGATACACCTCGTCGTTCTCGCTGACGAGCGCCTGCTCCCAAATTTCCCTCGACGCTTCAAGACGCTCGTCGTCGATTTTCTCAAAGAAGGCTGTCCCGTTGAGATGGTAGTAAATCCCGTCATCCCGCTGGACGAGGCTCAGTTCGAGTTCCTGGGAATTCACCGAAAAACGATGTTTCCCAAACTTGATGACCCCCTGGCCATCAACGTACAGCTCCTGCCGATCGACCAATTGCCGTACCGCCTCGTCCCGGAGCACGGATAGCCGGGTACGGAGATCATCCGCCTTCACAGATTCGCCCATGGTCCGCAAATCCTCGACGATCCCGCGCACCTTCTCGATCATCAGATCGCCCGCTAGATAGGCGTGAATCTCCTCGACAGCCTCGAAGGATTGCAGGCGGTGCTGAATCCCGTTCAGGATCCGGTCCGCCGATTTCTGCAAACCGCTCGCGCGGCGATTCTTCTCTTCGTGGAGCTGTTGCTTCTTCGTCTCAAACGAATCGTAGATCTCCTCGCGCTTCTCGCCGAGCTGCTCCACGTATTCGTCATAGTCGGCGAACTTGGCCTCCAACTCTTCGAGTTGGACCATGACCTTGTTCAGGTATTCATCACATTTGTCCGGCGTCGAGCAAAGGTCGAAGTAATTGATGACGGACTGATCGAGAAGCTTTACCTGCGCTCCAAACTGCGCCACGGCCTCTGCCCTCCCCAACGACCTGCGGTGATCACGCAATTCGCTCCGCACTTGGTTGAGGACCGAGTAAATCGCGGAAATGTCATCAATGATCCGGGTTGTCTGCGTCGCGTCTTCAATCTTCAGGTTTCCGACGATGTCGATCAGCATTTCCAACTCGCCGCCGGCCGTCCCGAGAGACTCCTCGACCTCGTTTGCCTCGACCACCTTCTGGAGTTTCGGAATACGGTCCCGCTGGTCGTCGACCTGCTTCCGGTAAGGGTCGAGCGCCTCTGGTTTGAGCATGAATTCGACGAGCGCCTCGGAAAGTTTCTCCGACGCACCAACGAGTTCCTCCTCCATCGCTTCCATCCGCAACGCTTCCACGTACCGCACATCCTGCAGCGTAACCACCTCGCCACGAACAGATCGCAGATCTGCTAGATTATGCACGAACCCAAGGATGTCGTCAGGGCGGTTATGCTCGGCGGCGGAGACCGCCTTGCGGACCTTCTCCCCCACCTCCGACATGCGCGACTCCGCGCTGGTCCTCAACTGCTGGACCTTTTCAAACTCATCAATAGCGGCGGCCGCCGCATTCCTGATCTCCTGCAATGGCGCGGCCAGGTCATGGGCCTCCGGTCGACCGACCCAGAAAAAGCTGTCCCGGATATCGCCTGACTTCTTGACGAGGTCCACGTAGAGGTCAGCGTAACTGTCGTCCTTGCCGAGCAGTCCAAGCACCTCCTGGCATTCCGACATGCATCGCACAATGTCGGCATTGCCAATCTTGAAGAGGTAGGAGTCGCTTTCCTTGTCGACGGAAAGATTCTCACCCGTGTAGGGCGTTTGCCACACTTGAATTGTATGGTGCTTCTGCGGCTGCGCTTCCTCGCGGAAGTAGAGGAGCTCACCGTCCTCAAACACGCTGTAGCCCTTGCAAAGAATCGGCGTCTCCACTGTCTGCGCGATGATGTTGTAGGGCATCAGCACGTAATCCCCGCTTCGCCGGTTGTAGAAAACGAAGAGAAAATCCTCGCCGTTCGACGACGCGATCCGCCGGTCGAAATACATGTCCGACAATTCACTGTCGAAGATCTTCGTTTCCCCGGTCTGGAGGTAGTAACCGTCGGAAAAGATGATTCCGTGATCTTCCGGAAGAAGGACACAGGAATGGCGAATGGAGTCAATGCGGCGGACTTCCCTGGTTTTTTCATTGAAGACGAGAATCCGGAAGTCCCTCTCCTTGAATGGCTTGATCTGGAGAAGAGTCAGGCTTCCGACGGTCGCGTAGAAGATTTCCGCATCGTCGAGAGTCTGGTCTGCATCTTCAACGGGCTCCGCGTAGATGCCTTGGCCCGTGG
>JBCDLR010000157.1:0-8772 GCA_038745205.1 Verrucomicrobiota bacterium | reverse complement strand
GAAGTTGCGGTCCGCCCAGTGGCTGATTCGTTCGATTCATCAGCGTCAGCGCACGATCTACAAGGTGATGGATTCGATCCTGAAGTTTCAGCGGGACTTCTTCGACAAGGGCGTCAGCCACCTGAAGCCGCTGATCCCGGAATCAAGGAATCATCCTGGGATCGAATCGTGTCGCCTGTCATCTTCATGGCGGGGTTCGCGACGGCCGGCGAGAAGAAGGTTCGCGCGTTCTTCCGACAGGAGATCGACGTGGCCGGCAACCCGGAGGACCGCCGGTGGTTCGAGGAGACCTTGGAAGTTCCACCGCCGGACGAACCAGGCGCGCGCCTCGCGCTGAAAACGAAGGTTCCCACGGGCGACGAAGTCGGATTCAACTGGTCGGGCTGGGGCAATCCTACACTGCAAACCGCGCAACCGGTCCAGCCAAAGACCAAGGTAACCTCCAAGAAGGACCACCATGTGCTCCTGATCACCAGCGATTGCCTGACGCGGCGCTACTTGGGTTGCTACGGGAACAAGGAAGTCGCGACTCCGCACATCGACGGCCTCGCCACAGAGAGCCTCGTCCTTGAGGGCGCACTCGCGCAATCGACGGTCACTCCCGGATCCTACGCGAGCATGCTCAGCGGCCTCCACCCATCGCGCCACGGCCTTGTCGCCGAATCCCAGTCGCTGGCCTCAACGGTCTCCTCCCTGCCCGCTTTTCTGCAAGAGCGCGGCTATCACACGGTGATGGCCCCGAGCGAGTCGGACATGGCGCATCGGAGCGGCGGATTTCCGGCACTCTTCACCGAAACGTTCCCTTGCATGGCAAATCCTGCGCAGGACGGTGGAGTCACAACGCGAAGATTCCTGCGGTGGCTAGGCGAGCGTCCTGACCAACCCATCTTTTTCTGGCTGCACCTGTTCGAACCACACCCCCCGGTCAGTCCGCCCGCGCGTTTCCAAAAGATGTATTACGAGGGCGACCCGTCCGACCCGACGCACGAGCATCGCACGAAGGACCTGCGGGAGCTGCGCGGCAGCGAATGCGTCCTCTATTTCACAACCGGCCTTCCCTGGCTCAGATTGGGCAAGCCCAACCCGGTGCTCTCATCCTGCCTTCGCGAAACGGCCGACGCGTTCGTAACCGGGGAACGGGTCATTCCCGATCTCGTCCCCATGCTCCGAAGTCTCGGCACCGCGGCCATGCGGGGACTGACGGAACTGGAGTTCAGCCGGTGGCTCTCATCACAACTCCCTGCCGCCGAGGGAAAAGGAGATCCCAAGGAACTGGTCGGCTGGATGGAAGAGGTGCTGCCCGCCCTCCGCGAAATCGAGCAGGACGCGCTCAGCTGGCTGAGGGACGTGAAGGACTTCCGCTATCCTGTCGAGCAGTACAAGGGGGCCGTCAGTTTTGTCGATTCCCTCGTCGGCGAAGCGGTAGAGCGGCTGAAGGAGGAAGAAATTTACGGCCAGACAACGATTATCCTGACATCCCCGCATGGGGAGGCCATCGACAGCGTCATGACCCCGTTTGAACATCACGCGCCGCTTCCGGAGGTTCTCGAACTTCCTCTCGTCATCAAGCCCGCGAATTCCCTCGGGATCTCACCGCGACGGGTTCGAGGTAACTTCGGGAGCATCGACCTGACGCCGACGGTCTGCGAGTTGCTGGGCTTCGACTGGCCGTACGAGGCCGATGGAATCTCCCATGCTGCGGCCTTGCGCTCCGGCTCGCACCTGCCCGAGCGCACAAGCTTCGCCCTCGATCTCGCTGGAGTCGCCGCCTCCGCGACGAACCTTACCCATGTTTTGATAAAGTCTCTCGGCGGAAAGGCACTTCGTCCCGACACCTACATTGAAGCCGGAAACTACCTTCTCGCCAGCCGCACGACGGACCAGATCGAGGTTTTCCGCGCCGACGACTTGCCTGAAGAATTTGCCGAGCTTGCGGCAGAGCTGGACGTATGGATTGGCTCGAACCTTTGATTTTACCGCCTCTGCCCGCCAAGTCCTCCATGGAAGAACCCAAAGAAGACGAAGACCGTCTCGCCTTGCTCGAGCACGAGCTTCGGCGGAGCCGCGAAACCATCCAGGCCCAGGCCTCGTTGATTCACAACGCCTCAAAGGTCATCGAGCGGCAGCAAACCCGGCTCGAACGGTTCGAAAAACAGGTCGGCAGGATCGAGGGCGCCCTGAAACGCCTCTACGCGTCCGGTCGCTGGCGCATAGGGAACTTGTTCCGGCCAAAAGACACCGGCTACCGCGAGGTCGACAAGCTTCTTGCGGCCGTCCATGGCTGGCCGCGTCTCAAGGATGCCTCGCAGGTGCTCGAGAAAACAAGCCGGTTTATCTCCTATGAGGCCTGGCTCGTCCGGCAGCGCCCGACGGAGGGACCGGCCCCAACCGAAACGCCGAACATCCACGTCATCGTGACGGGTGGGCGGAACTCCTCGACAATGGCCTCGCTCAGTAGCCAGAGCCTCGCTCCGTGGGAGGTGACAGTGCTCTCGTCGGATGAGTTGGCCGAGCGGAACGCGGCGTGGGAAAATTCGGAAGCGGAGTGGATCCTTTATCTGCCCGCCGGTGACACGCTCGAGCGACATGCCCTGGAAACGATCAGCCGCGAGGCGAAGGGGGCAGACTTAATCTACACCGACTCCGATTTGCGCCTATCGAACGGCAGCTACCGCTCGCCTTTTCTCAAGCCGGAATGGTCCCCGGAGCTCGCTCTCGACGGCTTCTATTGCGGGCCGGGAATTTGTTGGAACCGCGCCTTTGTCGAAAGTATTGGTGGTTTTCAACGGGATAGTTTCTCCGAATACGATCTGCTCCTGCGAGCGGGTGAACGCGGCGCGAATATCCGCCACGTGCCGGGCGTACTCATCCACTGGGCGGCCAAAGGAGCCAATCCCTACGCCTTCCGCCTTAACCCCCCGGGCGCCGAAGCTGTTGTCAGAGAAGCACTGGCGCGACGCGGTCAGGAGGCCGACGTCGAACGAAAATCAGAACCAGTCGAGCGGTTCTTCGTAAAGAGAAAACCCGCTCACCCTGACAAAGTCACCATCATTATCCCCACGAGAAATCAATTGCTGTATCTCAAGAAAGCCGTCGAGTCGCTCACCCTCATCACCCGGTATCCCGACTATGAGATCGTCATCGTGAACAACCAAAGCGACGAGAAGGAAACCCTCGACTGGATACGCAACTCGCCACACCGCGTGCTTGAATTCGACCAGCCCTTCAACTACTCGGCGATCAATAATTTCGCGGTGTCCGAAACCGAGGGGGAACTGCTTCTCTTCCTCAACAACGACACTGAGATCATTCACGCCGATTGGCTGGAGCGCATGGTCACCGAACTTCAGGACCCCGGCGTCGGCGCGGTGGGCGCACAGTTGCTCTATGCGAATGACACCGTCCAGCATGCAGGTGTCATCCTCGGCATCGGCGGCATTGGCGGGCACGCCTTTCGCTTCCAGCACGCTCACTCCACCGCCGCATGGGGAATGCTCCACTACACGCGGAACGTCAGCGCCCTCACCGCCGCCTGCCTTCTCACCCGGCGCGAGGTCTTCGAAGAGACCGGCGGATTCGACGCCGAGCATTTGCGGGTTGATTACAACGATGTCGACTTCTGCCTGAAAATCCGCGAGGCGGGTCACCGTCTCGTCTACACGCCGCACGCCCGCCTTTTCCACCACGAGTCCGTGAGCGCCAAGGACCGCGGCGACCCCGGCGAACGCGGCGTCATCTTTCACCGGTGGGGCAAACACCTTGCCAACGACCCATTCTACAATCCTTTGCTGACCCTCGGCAAGGAAGACTACTCCATCGACGGCGTGGCCTTCGACCGGTAAAGATCAATCGGACTACGGCCTAAATCTTGGCTGTGCAAGTGCCGCAAGAAACTGGCCCGGCGAACAGACCAAGAGTGAGGAATGACGGAAATCCGCCTCGTTTCTCGTCACAATACAGTCGGCACCGGCCGTCAAAGCGGCATGGTCCAGTCATCTTCAGGGCAGGCTACGCTCCTCCATCTTGCTGTTCAGGATTCACTTCCTCCCCCTCATCCTCTGCAAAAAAGTCGCTCCACTCGTGCAGCGAATGCGCATCGCCCAGGCCGCCGATTTTTTCGAGGAACTCGGCGCACTTGGCGTGCCATTTTTCCAGATCGGGTTGACCAAAGGTGTCGCGGGATTGGGGGAAGACGAGATAGGTCACCGTTAGGTCGGAAACCGGACGGCTGTAGGGGGAGGACTTGGGATTGATTTCCCTGGCGAGACGCAGGGAGCCTTCACCCATTTTGAAACTGGGTCCGGCGTCGCCGATGATGACGGGGAAGACCTGATCGCCGTGAATGACGACGGCGTAGTCCCCGATTTGCGGCCCCCAGCCGCTCTTGTTGTGGTAACCGAGGTAGGACAGCGGAATGACCATGAATGGGTCGGCCTTGCCCAGGAGGAAGCTGCGGTATTTCATGTCATCGATCTCGCGCTGCAGCTGATCGATGTTCGAGCGTGACGGTTCCTTGGCGGCCTTCGCATCGGCGAGTTTCTTTTCCCAGCGCGGGAGGAGCGGGTTGGGATTCTTCGTCGTCTTCTTCCAGCCGTAGGAGGTGAAGGGCTGGTAGTAGGTGCTGTTGGCCATGGCCTCGTCGAGGACCGGCTGGCGGTCGCCGTCGGAACCGTCGGCGTCGACGTCCATTTCACCCTGCAGGAGAAGGACTTTCTGGCCGGTTTCGGGGTGCTCGAGTTCGAGGACGGTCTCGAGGTCGTAGAAATTGTGTTTCGAGAGGATCCGATCCATGCGCGTGAGGTAGGTCTGCATGCGGTCGACCTTGCGCTCGTACATGAGGTCAAAGAACCCGGAGACTTTGCCGTTTTCGAGCATCGTGCTGAGGTCGGGGAGGATGGCGCCGAGGCTGGGATTGATGCTCTCCAGTTCCTCCAGCGTCGTGCTCGGTTCGGGGATGCGCACGTTCATCGTCATCTCGATGGTGAAGCTTTCGCGATCGTTGCGTTCCTTCGTCGCGGGTTCGCCCTGTTCCATGTGGAATTCGGTCTTCACCTCGAACTGGTTCCAGAGTTCGGCGACGTCAACGCGCTTGTAAGGGACAAAACGCGGCGGGAGCGGCGGCGGGACCTCGACTTCCCTGATGACGATTTTTTCCTTCTCGATGATCTGTGGCTCAGGAGGTTCGGGATTCCGGCTCTCGACGATTTCGACGATGGATCGCTTTACTTTTCGCAACAGGTCCATCGCCGGGGTGAACGGGAGTGCAATGAGCAATAACAAGGAGAGAAATAACAAAATTTTCCCAAAGGCCGACGACTTCTTCGTGCGTTTTCCGGGAGGCTCTGTGGACATGGCATATGGATAGTTGTTTTTGCGTTCGGGAAAAGAATTACCTGCAACTTCCGTTTACTCACATACGGTGATTGGATGACGATCGTTCACGTCGCGACGCAAAAACCGTTCACGACCAAAGACGGGTCGACCATCCGCAGCTTGCTCGACCGCTCGAACGCGCCTGTCGAGAAGCAGAGTCTCGCCGAAGCCAGTGTTCCCGCCGGATCCGCGACGCAACGCCACTACCACAAGCAGAGCGAGGAGTTTTATTTCATTTTCGAGGGGTCGGGAACGATGGAGATCGACGGCGAAACGAAGACGATCGTTCCCGGCGATGCGATTCTTATTCCGGCCGGTGCGTGGCACCAGATCTCGGCGACTTCGAGCCTCCGGTTCCTTTGCTGCTGCTCACCGCCGTATTCGGATGAGGACACCTTCTTCGAGTAGGCAGGCTCAAGCGGCGCCCTCCGCCTGATTACCGCTTTGCTCAGGCAGCAGCATGACCCGCAATGGCACCCGTGCGAGGATGCGGTCATCGACGCTCACGTCGATGGAGAACAAGCCCACGCGGTCGAACTTCAGGCGTTGCATGTTGATGACAATGTTTCGGGTGAGGAAGTAGGCGTCCTGCGGAAGGCTGATATCGACAATATCCGACTGCAACTGCGGCATGACCGCCTGGCCGTCGGCGTCGATGAACTGGATCGTGAACTGGTGTTTCCCTTCATCACCGGGCTGAAAGCACACGCGCAAGGCCAGCGCGCAGTGCGGATGAACCACGGGGACTTGCTTCGAGCAAATCGTGTCGAAAGTCCCAAGGATGCACATCTTCCCGTTGTAGTCGGAGGCGGAGTCGCAAAGGGTGGCTACTTGAACATCCATCGCCACCCATAAGCGGCGAATCCCCCGGCGTCGCGGAAAAACCTCGACGAGGCTGGCTAGCGGCGGCGGATGCGGTCGAGCAGCGAGCGGCGCGGCTTGTTGCCGAGTTCGGTGATCGGTTGCGTGGCGGCGGGCAAACTTTCGGCAGCCTCATCGCCGTACTCGGCGTCCGCACCGACACCAACCCCGCGGGGAACTTCCTCGATCTCGCCCTTGGCATACGTTTCAAGCTCGCCCTCTTCCTTCTTCTTCGAGTAAACGTGGTTGAAGAAATCGCCGACGAGCGGAGCGGCATTGCGGCCACCGGAAAGGACTTCACTTCCATTGCCCTCGACAATGACGGCGAAGGCATACTCCGGACTCTCCACGGGAACATAGCCGGCAAACCACGCAATGTAGCGCCAACTCCCGTCTTCGGCCTGCGTCCACTGACCGGTCCCGGTCTTGCCCGCGAGAGTCACGTAGCGGTTCCATGCCTGCTTGCCGGTGCCGGCGCCGGAATTGACAACGGCGGTCATCCCCTTGCGCACGAGGGAGAGCTGTTGGGGGTTGAGGCCCGAACGAGAAAACTCTTCCGCCGGGTAGGCTTGCACGACGTTGTTGTAGATATCCTGCACCTGCAGGACGAGCCGCGCGCGCGGGACGGTCACACCATTGCCAATGGCCGCCATCATGCGAGCGACCTGGATCGGCGTGGCGAGGACGTCGCCCTGCCCGATGGCGGCGTTCGCGAGATAGCCACCCTTCAGGGATCGGCCGGTTTTCGCGCGAAGCCGTTCGACCGTGGGGATGAACCCGTCCTCCTCGGCGTCCAGCGGCAGCCCCGTCTGCGCCCCCATTCCGAGCCGCGTCGCCATGCCTGCGATCGTGTCGCCGCCGGTCCGCAATCCCGCGGTGTAGAACCACGTGTTGCACGAGCGCATGATCGCCTGCTTTACGTTCATCGAGCCCTCGCCCTTCTTGTTCCAGTTCGGGAACCAGCGGTCGTCGATCGTCATTCCGCTCGGGCAGCCGAATTCGGTGAATTCATCGACGATCCCCGCCTCCAGCGCGGCGAGCGCGACGGGAATCTTGAAGGTGGAGGCGGGCGGGTAATTCCCGAGATAAGCGCGGGGGTAGAGGGGGAGACCGGGATCGTCGCGCAGTTCGGCGTAGCGTTCATTCGTGATGAAGGGAATGAACTCATTCGGATCGAAGCAGGGCCAGGAAGCGAGGGTCAGGACATCGCCATTGCGCACATCCATGACCACGAACGCGCCATTCCTCCCACCGTTGCGGAGCAACTGCTCGGCATAGCTCTGCATGTCGATGTCGAGGGTGGTGACAACGTTGTCGCCCTGAACCGGTCTCACCGTGACCTCCTCGCTGAGCTTCGCCCCGTCGGTGTCGAAGAGCATGCTGATCTCGCCGTCCTTCCCCCGGAGCATGGCATCGAAGGACTTTTCCAATCCGCTCTTGCCCTCCGAAGTGAAGAAAAGCGGTTCCCCGTTCGTGAGCGGGCCCTTGGGCGCCTTTTGCCGTGTTCCAGCATATCCAATGACGTGTCCCGCCGTGGGACCGGTCCCATAGTGGCGCACATAGGTGGGAAAGAGAACGATGCCGCGGGAGAGCCTTTCCCTCATGAGCTCGACCTGCGCGCCGTTCAAGACCGGCGAATAGGGCAGCGGCAACCAGCGGCGGTTCTGGTAATGCTTTTCGATGACGGCATCCTCCACCGTGAAGTCTGTACCCAGGACGCGGTTCGCATAGTTCACACGTTCCTGCGCGTAGCGGACAACAAAACTTACCGGCGATTCCTCCTCGTAGGGAAGTCGCAGAGCGAGCTGGTAGGCCACGCGATTCTGGGCAAAGGGAATCCCATTGCGATCGACGATCTGGCCGCGCGGTGCGGGAATCTTGAGCGTGACGGTTCTCGCCTCGGTTCGCGTCTCCCAGGAAGCGCCTATCTTCTTTTTCTCATCAGGCGCTTCCGTTGAAACCGGCTCCGTCTGTGCACAGACGCTTCCCGCCAATCCAAGAAGGACAGCGACCCGCGAAAGGCAACGGTAGAAGGACATCCGGAATGAACGTCGCCCAGCCCGGAGATTTATCAACCGGGTCCCGAAAGCGTCAGCCGTGGTTGGTCAGGTAGTCCACGATCTTCTCCGCTCCGAGTTTGCCCACCCCCGGGACCTTGGCGATCTCCGCTGACGTGGCTTTGCGCAAACGCGCCACGGAACCGAAGTGGCGCAGCAGCGCTTCCTTCCGCGACTGGCTCACTCCCGGGCAATCATCGAGAATGCTCTCTTCGATGCGCCGCTTCATGAGAAGCTGGTGATAACCATTCGCAAAACGGTGTGCCTCGTCACGAATGCGCTGCAAGAGCTTCAAGGCCCCCATCTCGTGGGGCAGGATGATTGGATACTGCTGGCCCGGCTTGTAGATTTCCTCGTGTTCCTTCGCCAACCCGATGATGGGAAGTTCCTGCAAGCCCAGTCGCTTCAGTTCACCGACCGCGGATGAAAGCTGGCCCTTCCCGCCGTCAACAATTACGAGATAGGGTAATCGAACATACTT
>JBCDLR010000156.1:0-8774 GCA_038745205.1 Verrucomicrobiota bacterium | reverse complement strand
GGCTCGCCTGGAAAGCGAGTCCGTTCGACCACTCCGGCACCTGTCCTTGATGAGTTCTGAGAACGAATTCTCTCGGAATGGGGACGGGGATTCTCCACCTTTTGCCCTGATTATGCAAGCGAGAGTCGAGACCACGAAAAAAGCGAAGCCGGCCGGGACCGAACTTCGCTTTGATCGAAAATTTGGATTTCAGCGAGATTAGACGAGGGCGAGAGCCTCATCCTTCTCTGCTTCTTTCTTGCGCTTCTCCTCGCACTTTTCGCACTTCTTGCAGGCGAGAGCGGCTTCATCCTTCTCGGCTTCTTTCTTGCGCTTCTCTTCGCACTTTTCGCATTTCTTGCAAGCGAGAGCGGCTTCATCCTTCTCGGCTTCTTTCTTGCGCTTTTCTTCGCACTTTTCGCACTTCTTGCAGGCGAGGGCGGCTTCGTCCTTTTCAGCTTCTTTCTTGCGCTTCTCTTCGCACTTTTCGCATTTCTTGCAGGCGAGAGCAGCTTCGTCTTTTTCAGCTTCCTTTTTGCGCTTCTCTTCGCATTTTTCGCACTTCTTACAAGCGACGGAGCCATCAAAGACTTCGTTTGCTTGGAAGGAAGAAGCGGTTGCGAATCCGAAGGCGGCAGCTACGGCAATGGCAATGATGGCTTTCATGTTCTTCAGGTTTTTCTAATGGGATTTACTTTTATTCAGTTCTTGTGACCCGCATTCGCAGGACGCGCAGGACTGGTGACGCCATGGGATACGGATCAGGATGCGGAAATCTGACCCCGAACGGCTTTTTTTCCAACATCTATTTTTTCACGCAATGGCATCTCATGACCGAGCCGTTTTTTCGAAATGATTAACTTTCATGAAATGAGTGCACGACAAGTCCCCCGCGATCACCTCCGGATAGGCCGGAACGGCAAAGACGAGAAGAATGGAGATGAAACCCGCCGCTCCTCAGGCAGTTGCGGAGAAACGCATGATCGTCACCGAACGAAAGGAAAGAATTTCGCTCGCCAATTCCAGCATTTTTCCTAGCCTCCCTGCATGGCCGACGATTCCGATTTCGACGTCGTCGTGCACCCGCTGGAGGGGCACACGTTTTGGGGAGAAGTCGTGGGCTTACCCGGCTGCGTCACCCAGGGAGCGAGCTACACGGAGATCCTTGAGCGGCTCGAGGACGCTTTTGCTGCCTGTTCGAAAAGTCCTCCCGTCTCCCCCCGGGTGAGGCCTGACAAAAGCGCTTTTGCCTCGGTCAAGACGATGGGTGATCTCGCTGCGTTTCTCCAATCGCTCGCCTGGTCGGTAACTCGCTCCAGCCCGCAACACGACGTCTACCACTCACCAGACGGCGCGATGAGGTTGACCGTCCACCGGGATCCGGAGATTGAGCTGTATCCGCAGGTTCATCGAGCCATCGAGAAACTGCTCTGCGACGGTTAGGCTTCACTCGCACCGACGGTCAGGCATAAACCTTCCCGTAATATTCATCCGCCATGCGGTCGGAATCAAAGAACGGAACGACCTCGTTCATTGAATTCAAGACGACCTGCCACCAATCGTCCGGATCATTGTAGTAGAGGGGAAGGACCTTGTTTTCGAGAATATCAAAAAGACCATTCATGTCGTGCTGATCCCGGGCGTGGTCGTCCAGAGACCGGTCGGCCGGCGGCACGATGAAACTGTTGTGGCCGTCCTGGGCAAACTCGCAGACCCAGCCATCGTAGGTAGAGAGATTGACCGATGCATTCATGGCTGCCGTCATTCCGGAAGCGCCCGAGGCCTCCCGCGTGACCACCGGGTTGTTCAGCCAGATGTCTGAACCGCACTTGAGCTGCCGCGAAAGCTCAAGTTCATAGCCCACGAGGACGGTCGCCCGAGCCATCGACGCCGTGAGATTGACGAGATGATTGAAGGTGTCGATGGCGCCGTAGTCGAACGGGTAGGGTTTCCCGGCCCAGATGATCTGGACAGGTCGATCTTCATTTTCGACCAGTTGACGGAAACGTTCCATATCCCGTGTCAGGAGCTCGGCGCGCTTGTAGCCGGCGAAACGGCGCGCCCATACGATGGTGAGGACGTCCGGGTCGAAAAGGTTCCCCGTTTGGTCCGCGACGAGGCGGAAAAGCATCTCCTTGAGCTCCGACTTGCGCTCGCGGAGGAATTCCTTGTCGCCGTTGTTGCGTGCGATCTCCAGGCCGCGGTCTTTCCAGTACTTGGCGTTCTGGGCGTTCGTCACGTGGCCAATGGGACAAATATCGGGATAGCCACTCCACATCTCCCGGGCGACTTCCCCGTGCAGCTTCGAGACGCCGTTGGATGCCCGACTCAGGCGAAGCGCCGCGAGGGAATGATTGAAGACCTCGTCGTGAATTCCCGTGGCTTCACGCACGGTTCCTTCGTCGAGGTCACTGAAGAACTGTGCGTGCATGAGATCACCCATCCCATCTTTCGCGTTGCCCGCTTCCTCCGGCGTGTGGGTCGTGAAGACGAAACGCTTCTTCACTTCTTCGGCCTTGCCATCGTGTTTTTCCAAGACCCGGAAGGCGGCCGCGAGCCCGTGCGCCTCGTTCAGGTGCCAGGCGTCCGGATCGACACCGATTTCCTCCAGCAACCTCGCACCGCCACCGCCGAGCACGATGTTCTGCGCAATGCGCCGGTGGTGGTCATTATCGTAGAGACGCTTGGTGATCTCGCGATCGTGGCCGGGATTCTCATCGATGTCTGTCGTGAGGAAGAACATCGGTACGGTTCCAAAGACATCGCCCGGCAGGAACAGGGCGCCAACCGTCACCTTGTTGCCGAAAACCGGAAGAACGAACCGGATCCCCGTGTCCTGCAAAAAGGCGTAGTCCTTGTGTCGGAACTGCACCGCCATTTCGCGGCCTTCGCCGCGGGTTTGATTGTAGTATCCGCAGGTCCAGGAGATCCCGATCCCGCACAAATTCTGGCGCAAATCGGCTGCAGACCTCATGTGCGAACCCGCGAGAAACCCCAATCCTCCGGAATAGACCTTCAGGCTTTGGTCGATGGCGAACTCACTGCTGAAATAGACCGCACTGCGCGAATACTTCGGATCGATTTCATAGTGATGGGAAAAGGGAGCGGGTAGAAAGGATTCTGGCATTAGTAGGCTTTGAGTTGGAGGGCGTGGAGAGCAGGAATGACCCAATCTGGCAGGAGCGCCAGTGGTCTTTTTGCGAAATGCGCCCGAAACTCAATGCGCCTCGAGCCAATTTTCCCCCGTGCCCGTCTCCACAACAATCGGGACGCTGAGCGGAATCGCATTTTTCATGGCGTCGACGATAACCGGGACGACGCTTTCCTCCTCTTCCCGCGCCATGTCGAAAACGAGTTCGTCGTGAACCTGCAGGAGCATGCGGGTATTGAAGTCACCCTCGGCGAGGGCCCGGTGGACACGGACCATGGCAATCTTGATCATGTCGGCGGCCGTGCCCTGGATGGGGGTGTTAATGGCGGTGCGTTCGGCGGCGCCACGGACGGTGGCATTGCCGGAATTGATGTCGCGGAGGTAGCGGCGGCGACCGGTCACCGTCTCGACGTAGCCATTCGCTTTCGCTTCCTCGACCGTCCTCTCCATGTAGGCCTTCACCCCGGGATACTGGCGGAAGTATTCCTCGATGATGTCGGCGGCCTCCCGGCGGGCGATGCCTAACCGTTGTGACAATCCAAACGCGGAAATGCCGTAGATGATGCCGAAATTCACCATCTTCGCCGTGCGCCGCATGTCGCTGACAACGTCATCCGGCTCGACGCCATAGACTCGTGCCGCGGTC
The DNA here is from genome assembly GCA_038745205.1 of Verrucomicrobiota bacterium. Lineage (GTDB taxonomy): Bacteria > Verrucomicrobiota > Verrucomicrobiia > Verrucomicrobiales > DEV007 > JBCCWV01. The sequence goes on along the minus strand of JBCDLR010000156.1, from coordinate 4,998 downwards.
GTCGTGTGGATGTCGGCATCGTTCTGGAAAGCTTCCATCATCGCCGGGTCTTCACTCAACGCCGCCATGACCCGCAACTCAATCTGCGAGTAGTCCGCGGCAAGCAGGAGGTGGTTTTCGTCGCGGGAGACGAATGCCTTGCGAACTTCACGTCCCAACTCGGAGCGGATGGGGATGTTCTGCAGGTTCGGGTTGTTCGAAGCGAGGCGCCCCGTCGCCGTAAGGACCTGGTGGAAGGTGGTGTGCACGCGACCCGTCTTTGTGAAAATGTATCCCGGGAGCGCGTCGACATAGGTGCTCTTCAACTTCGTGGCCTCGCGGAAGTCGAGGATGTCCTGTACGATGACATGGTGCGGAGCGAGGGCAGAGAGGACCTGCTCGTCGGTCTTGTACTGGCCGGTTTTCGTTTTTTTCGGCTTGTCGTCGAGCTTCAGGCGGTCGAAGAGGATTTCTCCCAACTGCTTCGGTGAGTTGAGGTTAAACGGCTCCCCTGCGGCCTCAAAAATCCGCTTTTCCAGCTCGGCCATCTTGGCCCCCAGGGCTTTGCCGATCTCCCCGAGGTCGTCCCGGTCGATGCAAATGCCTTCCCGCTCCATGGCCACGAGCACGGGAACAAGCGGGGCCTCGATATCGTAGAAGACCTGGTGCTGGCCCTTATCCTCGAGCAGGGGCCGGAACTTTTCCGCGAGTTGGAAAGTCACATCAGCGTCCTCGGTGGCGTAGTCGGCGACCTTGGAGAGCTGTGTCTGAGAAAGATCCTCCAGAGTTGTATCGAGCATCGTCATCTGCGGATCCTCCTTGTCCGCCTGTTCGCCGACGAGAGACTTGAACGAAATCGGCTCGTAGCCGAGGAAGGACTCCGCGAGGTAGTCCATCGTGTGTCTCTGGTCGGGATCGATCAGGGCGTGCGCGAGCATCGTGTCGAAGAAAGGACCGGAAACCTCGACACCGGCCCAGCGGAGAACACCGAGATCAAACTTCAGGTTGTGCCCGATCTTCTCGATCTTCGAGTCCGCGAAAAACAGAGCGAAGACGTCAAGGAGCTCCTGCGCCTTCCCGGGATTCGACGGGAATGAAACGTAACTCCCCTTTCCGACCTCCCACGAAAAAGCGATCCCCAGAATGCGCGCCCGCAGAGGATCGAGATCGGTGGTTTCGAGGTCAAAGCACACTTTTTCCGCGGCGAGGATGGTCTTGAGAAGCGCTTTGGCTTCCCGCGCGTTCTCAACAACCCCGTAGTCATGAGGAACATCTTCGAGCTTCTTCAACGTCGCGCTTCCGCCGCTGCCCACGCCCTTGACCGTCCCGCGACCGGCCTTGAACGCGTCACCGTACAATCGTTTCCCGAGCGCGTTGAATTCGAACTCGACGAGCAGGGATTTCACGGCCTCATCGTCCCGGTCGCCGATTTCCAGCGCTTCCCAATCGAGCTCCACCGGGGCGTCGGTCATGATGGCAGCGAGCTTTTTCGAGAGCAAGGCCTGCTCACGGTTGTTCTCGACGTTCTCTTTCTGCTTCCCCTTCAGTTGATCGGTGGAGTCCAACAAGGTCTCAATACTCCCGAACTGCTTGATGAGTTTCTTCGCCGTTTTCTCCCCCACCCCGGGGACTCCCGGAATATTGTCGCTCGCGTCGCCCCAGAGCCCGAGGATGTCGACAACCTGGTCCGCGCGCTCGATCTCCCAGTTGGTGAGAATGTCAGGGAGTGTCAGTATTTCCGGCTCGCTCCCCTGGCGACCCGGCTTGTAGATGCGGGACCGGTCCGTGACAAGCTGGGCGAAGTCCTTGTCCGGCGTGACCATGACCACCTCGCATTCCGGATCATCGGCCTCGGCCATGCGCGAAAGGGTACCAATGGTGTCATCAGCCTCGTAGCCGTCCATCTCGATGACTGGGAGTTGGAACGCCTTGACCAGCCGTTTCACGTTTGGGATAGCCTGTCGAAGGTCCTCGGGCATTTCCTCCCGCTGGGCCTTGTATTCAGGGAACATTTCGTGCCGTGAGGTCGGCGCCGAGGTGTCAAAGGCAACGGCAAGATGGGTAGGTTCCTGCTTTTGGAGGAGATCGAGTAAGGTATTGGTAAAGCCGAAGAGGGCCGAGGTGTTGACGCCCTTGGAGGAATAGATCGGGCTGCGGATGAGGGCGAAGTGCGCCCGGTAAACGAGCGCCATTCCGTCGAGGAGAAATAGCCGGCGGGACATGGAGCCTCATTGTGCGCGGGAAGACCGGGCTTCACAAGTTTCGACATTGACCGCCACCGCGACCGCCGTCTAAGGTCCGGTAGGTATGAAGGTATTCCTATTGTTGATCATTCTGCTTTGCCTCGGCTCCGTCTTGTTTGTATACCGCGAGGAAATCGGCATCGACAAGTACATCGGAGGAAGCAGCGAGGAGGTTGTCGAAGGGTCGAATGAAGAGGAGGACATGCTGCCAACTTTCGGCGGCACCAGTGCGGAGGAGATTCCCGAGGACGACAAGAAGCTCCAGGCCACGATCGCGGAAGAACTTCCATTGCCGACCTTCAAGCCCATCGACGAATTGATGGGCAACTGGCTCGAGATTCCCCAGAAGATCTTCAATCCGCCCCGCGAGATCATCCTCCAGCGCGACGTGCGCATGGAATTCCCGGGCGGGGCCGGTGGCGTGGATGCGAACAGGGGCTCCTCGGCCTTCGTCGTCTCCTCAAGCGGCCCGATTCTCACGGTGAGAAAGCAAAAGGACGGCTCGATGTCCGCAAAAGTCACGATCGACGACACCGACCTGAAGCAACGGCTCGAGGGCATCTACGAAGAATGGAAGAGGCGCAAGAATGACATTGTCCTCAACGAACGCGCACGGGTGTTCCGGGAACGGCGGCAAGCCCGTCTCGCCGCCGCGGCCGTGGCTGCCGGTCAAAGCGGCACATCCGATGACACCGGCGGACTCCTCTCCGCCGCCGAGTTGAATGCGATCGGTCAGAAGCCGGTCATGCTCGAAGATGGTCGCGTCAGCATCATGGTCGACAGCATTAAACGGGGAGACGTCACGGAGATCAAACTCGACGAGATTCAGCGATGGGGGCCGGTGCGGGGTGACCGGTTCGAGGGAGAGCCCTTCTGGGTGGCTTCTGTTTTCTATGAAACGCCTTCCCTCTTTGGCCTGGTGAAAGCCGAAGCGATGGCGCTCATGCGTGGAGGCCGCGTCATTGACTGGGTCTACCCGGGATCGGGCGAGGACGTGCCTTGAGCCGTAGACGGGGCGCCCTCACCTGCCGGCTTCCGTTGCTCGCCCCCCACCGTCCATATTCGTTTCCCTGCTTTCAGGTCCCACGCGTGTTCCCAAAGAGTTCGATGTGCAGGCGCGGGCAAAACCGGTATCCCTTCTCCTGGCAGAGGCCAACAACCCATTCCGTCCTTGATCGCAAGGTATCGGGTTCCGTTCCTTCCGGCATGAGAAGAACCCGGTCCGCGGGCACTCCGGATTCAACGGCCTCAAGCAGAGCCTCGATCTCCTCCATGTCCCCATCATCGCTCACGACGAATTTCAACTGGTAGGCGTAATTCTCCATCCACGCGGCAAGAACATCCGGCTGAGTCCGCCGGGAGTCATGTTGCTCGATCCACGCTTCACTGATTTCTCCGGAAGCGGGCGTCGAGTTCGACAACTTGGGGCTGAGCGAAGCCAGGTCACAGGGGATTCCTTCCGGCGGGACTGTCCCCGCGGTTTCAATGGTAATGTGTTTCCCCGCAGTATGAAGGGCGGCGGCCAACTCATGGATTTCCTTCGCCACCATCGGCTCTCCACCCGTAAGCACGACATGACTTGCCGGGTGGCGGTGGACTTCGGCCAGAATCTCCTCCAAGCCCACATTCTCCCCTTCCGGATTCCAGGAAGCATACTTGGTGTCGCACCACCGGCAACGCAGGTTGCACCCTGACGTCCTCACGAAAACCGAGGGCATTCCCACCAGCATTCCTTCCCCTTGAATGGAATAGAATATCTCCGCTACGCGCATCGTTCAGGTTCGGACCGGCTGGGGCGGCAACGGCTCGTGCGATAGATATTCCGTGGGATCGGGTATCCCCGCGAGTTGGAAAGCCTCTCGCCGCTCCACGCACGTCCCGCACTTGCCACAGTGGATCCGGCCGCCCTTGTAACATGACCAGGTCCGCGAAAAGTCGACCCCCAGTTCATGGCCGCGGGAGGCAATATCCTCTTTTCTCAGACCCACAAATGGCCGCCGCAACTCGATTCCTGCATAAGTCCCCGAGAGCACCGCTTGACCCATCGCATCCATGAATTCCGCCCGGCAATCCGGATAGATGGCATGGTCCCCCGAATGCGCGGCAATGACCAGCCCTTCCGCACCCACGCTCTCGGCGAAACCGGCTGCGATCGAAAGCATGATCCCGTTGCGAAAGGGAACCACTGTCTGTTTCATCGTCTCCTCCTCATAGTGCCCTTCCGGAATTTCCCCGCCCGAACGAAGAAGGTCCGAAGCGAAAAGCCCATCCATGAACCCGAGGGGTACGGTCTCATGGCGCACGCCCAGCTTTTCGCAGTGCCAGCGGGCCAGCGGGATCTCGCGATGGTTGTGCTTCGAACCATAATCAAAGCTCAGGCCTGCGACCACTTCCGAGTTTCCCGCCGCGTCGTAGAGCGCGGTCACCGAATCCATTCCCCCACTCACTAACACAACCACCTTCATTCTGCGGACGGATGGGTTACTTCCACCGTAAGCTGGATTCCTCCGCGGGGGACGAACTCGCCGCGCACCTCCAGCTTCACAGGATCACAAACGGCGACGAGGTCGTCGGCGATGCGGTTGATGATCGCTTCATTGAAGCCTTCAAAGTTCCGAAAGGCGTTGAGGTAGAATTTCAACGATTTCGTCTCCACGCACTTTTCGCCGGGAAGGTAGGCAATTGTGAGCTTCGCCCCATCGGGCTGGCCCGTGACGGGGCAAAGGGAGGAAAACTCGTTGAAAGTGAGGCGAATCCAGTATTCGCGTTCCGGTTT
>JBCDLR010000155.1:0-8814 GCA_038745205.1 Verrucomicrobiota bacterium | reverse complement strand
GACGATTCGTTCGACTTCGGGACCGCCGATCTCATGGACGGCATCGCCTCCACCGTGCCGGGCGAGTCCGTCATCTATGTCATCGGTGCAGCGCCGGAAGTGACGACGTGGCATCCATCGGGCAAGTGGGCTTTGCTGACGGCGCGGGACTCGGCGCGGGCGGTGATGGCGTGGGCGTCATTCTCGACGCGGACATGAACGGCATCGACGGGGGCGACTCCTTGATCGATTCGGAACTATATCCCGAGGCGGCGGGCTTTAGCGGCCAGTCCTACGATGTGGAACTCGGCGGGGTCTTCAGTACGGTCGGCAACGGGAATGGTGCCGTGGCCACCCTGATCACGGGTGGCACTACCGGCGGCGAACCCGCCATCGGCTCGCCCTTCAGCATCGTGCCCGAACCGACTTCCGCCGTCCTCGGCCTGCTCGGCTTCGCGCTCATTTTCCGCCGCCGGAATTCCCGCTGAAAGCACGGTCAGCTTTTCTGTCTCAAGAAACGGCCCCCGGAGAGGCCGCTTTTTTTGTGTGCATTTCAAACAAAAACCCTTAAAAAGCAGGGATGACCCGAACGCTTTCCGTCTCCGTTTTCAATGCCCTAATTCTCGTGGTTTCTCCGGGAGTCCTCCACGCCCAAGGCCCACTGACCCCGCCCGGTGCGCCGGCGCCGACGATGAAGACGCTCGATCAGGTCGAGCCGCGCACGGATGTCGCCAGCCTCCCGCCAAGCTCCATCAGCAAGCACGCGATCACTCAACCGGGAAGTTACTATCTGACCGGTGATCTGGTTGCGGCCGCCGGACAGGGAGCGATCAGCATCGACTCCAGTCTTGTCACGCTCGACCTGAATGGATACACGATCTCCAGTGCTGGAAGCAACGGTATTCGAGTGGCCATTGCCATTTTCACCACCGGGCAGGAAAACATCACGATCAAGAATGGTCATATCGCCGGCGGGGGAACCCGCAGTGGGAGTACGGTGACAGGAGGCGGTTTCCTCTCAGGCATCGATATCGTCGCTGTCGTTCCCAATCTCGACCCGACCAATATCTTGGTCGATCATATCAATACTTCCGGCTTTGAACTGGATGGGATCGATGTCGAGTCTGCTTCTCCCTCAAGCCTCGTTACAAACTGTATTGTGAAAACGGTCGGGCAAACAGGGATCAGTGCCGGGGAAGTCCGGGATTGTATTGCGCAAGATTGCGGAAGCGACGGTATCGCTGCGTTTGGAAACGTGGTGAATTGCCGGGGCAAGAGTTTTGGCAGCCTTGCCAGCACGATGGGGATCCGCGCGGGCGCCAACGTCATGAACTCCACCGGAATTGTGGAGAGTCTTGGGGAACACGGCATTAGTGCCGGAGGGAATGTCAGCAATTCCCTGGGTATTTCTTCCAGAGGCCACGGCATCTATGCAGAGGGGAATGTCGAGAATTCCACGGGAAAAAGTACCGGGGCCAACGGCGTAGGCTTATCCGACGGTATTCACTCGTTTAACGCCGTGAGAGGATCTGATGGACTATCCAGCACTGGCGACGGAATCTTCGGAACCCGCGTCGTCGATGGCGTCGGGATCGGGAACGGAAGTGGGAACGGAATCAATGCGATTGGAACTATCAGCGGCTGTCGGGGTGTCGCGAACGGTTCGGGCAACGGAATCAACTCAACGACTTCTGTCTCCGACAGCTATGGCACGAGTTCGTCGGGTATTGGTATTCGCTGCACAACGGTTGAAAACAGCTTCGGGTCAACGAGCACGGGCGCCCAGGGACTCTTTGCTTTCGGCACGGCGGCCAATTGCCGTGGTGACCACGGGGGCAGCGGCACCGCTATCCAAGCGACCATCGCCTCCGCCTGCACCGCCGTCGGCGGCAAGACCATTACCGCCACAACCAAGGTCGACGGCACACCTTAATCCTGGTTGGCGGCAAACTTTCCATTCAGGCTTGCTCCCCCACCAGTAGACATGACACAAAGAGCTATGCTCCGGGTCCCTCTAATGCCTCACGCTACTACCGTGGCGATATGTCTTGTTCTCATACAAGCCATTTGCGCCCAAGGCCCGCTGACTCCTCCAGGCGCGCCCGGGCCGACGATGAAAACGCTCGACCAGGTCGAGCCGCGCATACCGCTTGGGCCGGATGACCTCCCGACTGTCATCACCGAATCCGGCAGCTATTACCTGACGGGCAATGTTTCCAAGGCATTTACAGCTCAGGCGATTCAAGTCAATGCCTCGAACGTCACACTCGATCTAAACGGCTTCGCCATCAACGGAACGACGAACAACAGCCTAAGTTGTATTTGGATTTCCGCAGCCGCCGGAGTGTTCGATAATATCGTGGTGAAAAACGGGCACATCTCGGGAGACTGGCGCGGAGGCTTTGCCATCTCGGGCGTGGACAACTTGGTGATTGAAGACATCACCGTGAGCGGAGGGACCGTCGCTGGCGTCGAGGATTTCCTGGACGTGAACCGGCGCAACTCCAACGTTACACTCCGCCGTTTGCAGATTCATGGCGACGGCACATCGATGCCTTCCGGGGGAATCCTCATCATTCAAACCGAGAACATCCGCCTCGAAGACGTCCAGGTAAGGGACGCCACCGGGCCTGGATTGGTCCTCGACCCGGCAAATAATTTTCCGCTCCGCGCCGTGATCGACGACTCCTACTTTGAGGACAACTCCATTGGGGTCAACGTTCTCGCGGCAGACACCACCGAGGAATCCGAACTATCTTCAATCGTCTTCAACGACTGCCAGGCGTTCCTGAATACCGACCAGGGCTTCAAATCCGAATTACCGACGACAATGAACCACTGTGTCGCAAAGGAAAACGGGGAAGAAGGATTTCTCATTTCATTGACCGCGCATCTCACGGATTGCACCGCGGAAAACAACGACGATACCGGCTTCAGTTGCGCGGACGACAACCGGATTTCCGGCTGCAAATCCCTATCCAATGGCGCCTACGGGTTCCGCACGGGCGCAGACTCCCACTTCAACGACTGCGTGGCCGGAGATTCATTAAACGATGGATTTGAAACGGGCCCAGGCTCGACGCTCGACGATTGCGAAGCCTACGACAACAGCGGCGCCGGCATTCGGGCCTTTGCTCATTCGACGGTCACCGGATGCAAGAGCCACGCGAACTCCAGCACGGGCATCAGCGTTTCACAGTTTTCCACCGTAAAGGACTGCGAAGTAGACTCGAATGGCACTACCGGCATCTTCGCGGTCGAGGGCTGCCACGTTTCGGAAAATTCCGTCCGGAATAACACCTCTACCGGAATCGTTCTCGGGACGCGCGTCGAACTACTTACGCAATTTTTCCCGACGAAGTGCATGGTGGAAAGAAACCGTATCTCAGGAGGAACTCTTGGTATCAACGTGGCCAATTTTGGTTCCGACAATACCTTCATCGGCAACATCGTCGGAAGCACCTCTGGCAGTGAATATGTCATCCCCGCCAGCAATCACGTTGCCCCCATCGTCGCCCTGCCCAGCAGCCTTGCCATCAGCGGAGCAACCGGCGGCGCCGGGGTCGGGACGACGAATCCACATGCGAATTTCAGCTATTAAGTAGGCAAAGCAAGACGCCGGGATTCCAATTTGTCGGGTAAAGACGAAACCGATAGATTGGAGCCGTTCCATTTGTGACGGCTTCTTCCTCAATTCCCACGAACCGCGCGCCCATACAATGCGCCTTCGCTTTTCTCTGGGCTCTCGCAGCCTTGTTCTCGCTACTTTGCCGGTGTGATTGGGTGTGGAAGCTCACGTCTCTCGCGGGGTTGACCGGAGCCTGCACCGCCGGGTGCGCCATCGCGGTTCTCATGCGCCCGGGATGCGTGAAAAGGTTGGGATGGTTATCGCTTTCGTTGTCGGGCTTCGTCGCGGTGGAACTGCCCGAGGTACCGAACCATCGGCTAGTCTTGGCGTTTGTTAGTCTCGCGTTCGTATTTTCGCTGGGTGTCGACAGAAGATCGGACAATCGTGAGGAAACAACATGGAACGCGTTCTTTCCAGCCGCTCGCTGGACGGCCATTCTCGTTTACGCGTTCGCCTTCTTTTCCAAGCTGAATGCGGACTTCCTCAACCCCGATCACAGCTGCTCCATCGCCTTTTACGGAAACATCCGCGACACGCTCGGCGGCTGGCTCCCGGCCAACGACGGCGTGCACTCGGCGATCATTCGGATCACGCTCATCGTCGAGGGCGCACTGCCATTCTTGCTTCTCTGGGGCCGAACACGGGCTATTGCCGTTTTGTTAGGATTAACTTTCCACGTCGCGCTCGGGCTGGATGTGGTGAAGCTCTTTTCGAATTTCTCCGCCGTCATGTCGGCACTCCTCGTCCTTTTCTTGCCCACGACGTTCTTTGATTCATGGAGTACGGGGAAGCGAAAACTCTTCGGCAGGATTCCGACCAATGGACCGGAGCTTTCGAAGATTTGCGTCGCTGTCTTCACGCTGCTCATCGCCTTCGCCATCCTCGTCGGCCAGTTTCCCGCGCTATTTTTCGCCTACAAATGGGCCTTGTTCGTCACCTGGTGCGTCGTCGCGGTGGTCTTGCTAACTGCCGTCATTCCCTCGTTTTTCATGACGCAAACCCCTGAGCGCGCTCTTCGACTTCGCGCGTGGCCCGCGTTTGCTGTCGCCCTGGTCATGCTGAACGGTCTATCGCCGTGGCTCGGACTCAAGACCCGCACCGCCTTCAACATGTACAGCAACCTTCGCGTCGAAGCCGGTTACTCGAATCACTTTCTCCTGCCGAATGGAGGACTCGATTTGCTCGGACATCTTGAAGATACTGTTAGAATTATCGGCTCCAGTGATCGCGATTTACACGAGACCCATGCCGAATCCGGTTTGAACGCGACCTACTTCTCTCTCGGCCAAACCGCCGCCGCCCGCGGACCGGTCATTGAGATCGTCTACGAACGAGACGGGCGCCGCTTCCAATATTTTCCCGGGCGCAACGACCCCGAACCGCTGAAGATTCCGCCATGGATCCTCCGCAAGCTCCTCCTCTACCGCCCCATCGGAGACGGCGTGGAAAGGCAGTGCATTTGGTAACTGCGACGCCATTCGAAGTTGGATCGTGCCCTCCAGGCAAGGTGGACCTCGGTAGGGACATCTCGCCGAGATGTCCCTGTATAGCCGCCAGAACCGGCGTGCACAGTCGCTGACATATGGTGTGCGCTTTCAGCGCCGAATGAATCCATCGTGCCCGGAGGTCACGATCCACCTTCGCGAAGCCATCGTTGCAATCTTCTTTCAGACTGGCTCATTGGAACCCGATGAAATTTCCCTCGCTCTTGATCTTCATTTTCGGTGCCTTGGCTGCTGAGGTCTCAGCTGCTGAGAAACCGAACATTATCCTCATCATGGCCGACGATCTGGGGATCGAGGGCCTCAGCTGCTACGGTGGTGAAAGCTATGAAACACCCCACCTCGACCGCATGGCCGCGGAGGGGATGCAGTTCACGCAGGCCTACTCGCAACCCCTCTGCACACCCACGCGACTGCAGATCATGACAGGCCTCTACAACCAGCGGAACTGGCTCTACTTCGGCATCCTTCCCAAGGACCAACGCACCTTCGGCCACCTCATGCAGGAACTCGGCTACACGACCGGCATCTTTGGCAAATGGCAGCTCACCTCTTACGACCCACCCGACTATCCCGGGTCCAAGAAGAGGCGCGGCACCGGCATGCATCCGAAGAACGCGGGTTTCGACGAGTACGCGCTCTTCCACGCGGAGGAGACCGAGGACAAGGGTTCGCGCTACGCCGACCCAACATACCTGCACGACGGGACTCTCGTGAAGGAAGTGAAAGGGAAGTACGGCGAAGACATCTCCGTCGACCTGCTGCTGGATTTCATGCAGCGCAAAAAGGACGGCGACCAGCCGATGTTCATTTACTACCCGATGGCCCTCCCGCACTGGCCGGTCAATCCGACACCGGACTCAAGTGATTGGACGGACCCGGCAAGGAGACTCGATGAGGATGAAAAATATTTCCCCGACATGGTCGCTTACATGGACAAATTGGTGGGCCGAATCATCCAAGAGGTGGATGCCATGGGACTCGGCGAAAACACACTCATTCTTTTCTACTCCGACAACGGCACCGACCGAAAAGTCACGTCCCGCATCGGTGGCATGGACCTTCAGGGAGGAAAGAACCAGGTCACGCAGAACGGCATTCGTGTCCCCCTGGTCGCTCGGTGGAAGGGTACGATCGAACCGGGGCGAGAGAGCTCACAACTCATTGATGCTTCGGATTTTTTACCGACCCTCGCCCATCTTGCCGGCGGAGATCTGACCGGGAATTGGCAAACCGACGGGCTTAGCTTTGCCCCGGCACTGCTGGGAAGGGAAGGCCGGGAACGCGACTGGTGCTTTTTCTGGTACGACCCGCGTCCAGGCTGGGACAAGGACCAGTTCACACGCCACATCTTTGCCCTCGATGACACGCACAAGCTCTACGAAGACGGAACACTTGTCGCTTTGTCAGGGCCAGGGAAGCTCGTTGAAGACGCGTTGACCGAACCACTCTCCCCCGCGGACGAAATCGCAAAAAGGAAACTCGAAGCCGTCATCGAGCAAATGATGCAGCCCCCGTTGTCGAAGGCAGCGTTGACGCCGGCCGACGAGTTCGGCCATCCGGAGTGAGCTCATGAGCGACGACCTTCTCGCTCCCTACCGAGACCTTCCGAACACGCGACGCTCCGGGAGAATCATCGTGGAGGGCCGTTGGGCGGTTGAAGCATTGTTGCAAAGCGAGTTTGCCGTCGAGAGCGTGATTCTTGAAGAGGGTCTCGCCAACCCGCCCGCCGTTCCACCTGACATCACCATCCTGAGACTTGCGAGGGAAGAGATCCATTCGCTCGTCGGCTTCAAGTTTCACCATGGAGTTCTCGCCTGCGCGATGCGGCCGGCGCCGACTCGTTTCCGGGAATGGCTGGAAAACCACGATGCGCCCGACAACCCGACTTTCGCGGTTTGCGTCAACCTCGCTGACGCGTCCAACATCGGCGCCATCGTCCGCAGCGCCGCCGCGCTGGGGTTGCACGCCGTCCTCATTCCCGCGGAGGCCGGCGCTGATCCATTCTCGCGAAAATCCATTCGCGCTTCCTCCGGCGCCGCCTTTCGCCTCCCCGTGCTCGAATGCGTAAAACTGGCGGACGATCTGGGGGAGTTCCGGAAAGAGGCGTCCATCATCGCCTCGACGCTTGAAGACGACGCCGTTTCCATCGCGGAAATGCGTGCGTCCGAGGGGAAACGGTTCGTGCTCCTTGGATCGGAGCGGGACGGCTTGAGTCGGGACTGGCTCGATCTGGCGACGGTCAAAGCGAGGATCCCGGTCGGAAACGGGGTCGATTCCCTGAACGTGGCGGCGGCAGCGGCCATCTTCTTTTTCCTCCTGCGCTGAATTTTTCACTTTTTTGAATCTGCGTTTCCCCGATTCGCGAAGGCATGGTCGCGCGGAGTGAATTCGCGCCCAGAACACATCAAAAAAGACACATGAAAAGCATCACACTTACGACTGCCCTTCTCTCCCTCGTGCTGGCGACGAATGTCGCAGCCGCTGACAGGAAGGACATCGTCGATACAGCCGTCGGAGCCGGTAGCTTTAAGACACTTGCTGCCGCACTGGGCGCGGCCGGACTCGTGGACACCCTGAAGGGAGACGGCCCATTCACCGTTTTCGCGCCGACCGATGAGGCCTTCGCCAAGCTTCCTGAGGGCACCGTCGAGAGCCTGCTCAAACCGGAGAACAAGGATCAACTCGTCGATATCCTCACCTACCATGTGGTGAGCGGCGAAGTCCCGTTCAGCGTGGCGGCCGGCTTGGACAAGGCAGAGGCACTGAACAAAAAGTCCATCGCCGTTTCGGTAACGGGCGGCACGCTCACGCTCAACGAGTCGAAGGTCATTGAGAATGACATCCCCTGCACGAACGGGATTATCCACGTCATCGACACCGTTCTCTTGCCGCCCGCACCCGAGAGGAAGACGTCGCAGACCGCCTCCGACCTCATCAAGACGGCCATCAGCAAGGGTGCCCGCCTCTACAATCACGGCCAACACGAGGCGTCCGCCGCAATCTACCAGGTGACGGCGAAAGCCCTCATGACCATGCCGGAAGGGTCGGTTTCCGGCGCCGATCGGTCTCATCTCGAAAAGGCCATGAAAATGTGCGCCGGGTCACACTGTGCGACGACAAATGCATGGACCATGCGCCACGCGCTGGATCGCGTGCTGGCGTCGAACTCCCACTGATTAGGCAACCGATTCACGCCCGCGGGACGAATTCCTTACACTGTGGCCGTCTCATCCATCCGTGAGGGAATTCTTCCGCGGGTTTCCCGCGGCGAGCCGCGCGCCATGAACGACTGCATCCAGGCATACGGCGGCCTGGTTTGGAGTATCACCCGCCGCTACGTGGGCAACGAATCCGACGCCGAAGACCTCGTGCAGGAAATATTCACAGAGCTTTGGAAGGTCGCCGACCGCTACGACGGGGCGCGCGGATCCGAATCCGCTTATATCGGGACGATGGCACGGCGGCGCTCGATCGATTGGCTTCGCAAATCCAAGCGACATCCCGAGGCGCAACCCTTGCCGGAAGTGGAGGATTTTCTTCCGCTGGTGGAGGCAAGGCCCACCGTGGCCTATGATGGACCCATGCTTCTCGAAGTCCTGAACACCTTTCCCGAAGACACGAGGGAGCTGTTTCAGTTGCACTTCGAGTCGGGCTTGACTCACCCGGAGATCGCGGAAAAGACCGGGGTGCCCCTGGGAACGG
>JBCDLR010000154.1:0-8826 GCA_038745205.1 Verrucomicrobiota bacterium | reverse complement strand
GTCGGGAACCGGCTGGCTGTGACCGGGCGCTTGATGTTCTGGGTAATGCTGTAGATGGTCCCATCGGCTCTGATCCTTGGCATTCTAGCGGGAATGAAAGAGGGGTCGGCAACCGACCGGACGCTTTCAACCTTCGCCATTACCACCACGGCGACGCCCGAATACGTGTCCGGTGTTATCTTTATCGCGATATTCACCTCATCCGCCGTCGGATTGAAGTGGTTCAAGGGCACAGCCACCCAAGCGATGGAGAACCCGACATTCGAGAATTTCTTCTTACCGGTACTGACAATCGCGCTATATGGGATGGGCTATATCGCCCGGAGATTTCGACTTTTTCAGCGGTGATGTCCTCGACCTTGGAGATCTTGATTTTTCCTTTTTCGGAGGCCTGGGCGATCGAGTTCTGGAGGCCGAGCGTCGTGGTGCCGTGGGGGATTTCGACGATACGGAGGAGCTTTTTTGATTTCTTGTCCGTCTCGATGCGGGCGCGGACGCGGACTTTTCCGCCGCGAAGGCCTTCGTTGTATTCGGTGGCGTCCATGAGGCCGCCGGTGGGGAAGTCGGGGAGGATGTTCGTCGGTTTCTTACGCAGGGCGTCGATGCAACCTTCGAGCAATTCGATGAAATTGTGCGGCAGAATCTTGCAGGCAAGTCCGACGGCGATGCCTTCCGCGCCTTGGGCGAGGAGGAGGGGGAACTTCATCGGCAGCGTGACCGGTTCCTTGTTGCGGCCGTCGTAGGAGATCGCCCATTCGGTCGTCTTCGCGTTGAAGGCCACGTCGAGAGCGAACTTCGTGAGGCGGGCCTCGATGTATCGCGCGGCCGCGGCGGAGTCGCCGGTAAGGATGTTGCCCCAGTTGCCCTGCGTCTCGATGAGGAGGTTCTTCTGCCCCAACTGCACCATCGCATCCCCGATGGCGGAGTCGCCGTGCGGGTGGTATTTCATCGACGTGCCGATGACGTTGGCGACCTTGTTGAAGCGACCATCCTCCATTTCGCGCATCGAGTGGAGGATGCGGCGTTGGACCGGCTTGAGTCCGTCGTTCAGATGCGGGACGGCGCGCTCGAGGATGACATAGCTCGCGTAGTCGATGAACCAGTCCGAGTACATGTCGTCGACGTGGACGACTTCGGCGGGACCGGAAGGCTCGTCAGGGGGAGGCGGGGTCCCCGCTTCGTTGGTGTCTTCCGGCTTCGTGGGTGGTTTCCTCGCGGGCGTCTTTTTCTTCGCCGGACTTTTCTTCGATGGTGCCTTTTTCGTGGCCGGGGGTGCTTTCTTCTTCGTCACCTTCTTGGAAGGTGATTTCTTGGCGGGCGATTTCTTCTTTTTTGCCATTCAGCGGTAGCGAGGAGGATATTTAAGGGGCGTTAACTAAACCGGGCGAACGAGTCGCGCAAGGGGTGTGTTTTTGATCTTGAGTCGAGCCAGCTTCCTCTCTAATCGTGCTCCGTGGCGTCGAGGTAGATGAAAAACGGCAGCCGTTGAAGACATCGCAATGAAGAAGGACTTTCAACTTCTCGGGGTCGTCCTTGTGCTCGGTATTTTTGCCTGGGACTCCCTGCAATCGAATGAGGTGGATTCGCCGATGGCTGGAATGATAAGGCTCTTCGGTCCGGATCGGTTTTTCATGGAGCCTCCCGGGAGCTACGGGGGACAAAGGCATAAAGCCATCTACGATGCCGTGAAGACGGAGAGTCAGATGAGCCTTTTGGATAGTCTTTCCAAACTGGATGCGGCGAGAGAAAAGGTGTTGGCGGAGACTTCTGCTTTGTGGTCTGAGGCAAAGAGTCGGACCGATTTGCCGACGCTTCTGCGGCTGGAGGCAATGCGTGACCGGCTGGATGGATCCAGCTTGACCAAGATGGATGAGGCTCCGGATCAAAGTCCTGAGGAGAAGGAGATCATCGGCAAATGGAATTCCTACATGGATACCCTGGAGGAGTTGCTTCTGAAGCTGCGCGTGACTGGTGTCTCGACGTACGGAAGAAGGCTCACGGATTTGAAGGACACCCTTGTAAGCGAAGAATCCCTGCAGGAAGCGCAGATAGTGAATGCGGAGATTGAGCGGGCGTTGAACCTGTCCAAGAGCCTGCGAGGGTCGGGGGTGGAGCCTGCCTCGCCCGCTGAGCCTGTTCGTGAACCGGCGGTAGAGATCCCCAAGGATTTGCGGAACAAAGGAGGGCACTACTATGCCTACATCAAGGAGGGGCTGTCCTGGGATGAAGCCAGGAGTGCATGCGAGTCATTGGGAGGGACCCTTGTGATCCTTGATTCCGACTCGGAGGTGGACTGGATTCGCGATTGGTTGAGGGAAGAAAACACGCAAGCGTGGATTGGTCTCAGTCGTAAGACGATGCAGAGTGAATTCGTTTGGCTCGATGGGGGTGAACTTGAAGCCGGCCTATGGGCAAAGAACCAGCCCAGCAATTCCGAGGGGGAATTGGTAGCCTACATGGGCATTCGTGGCATCAATGACTCGGAGCCTGCGAAGAAGGGAATTGAAGGGTTCATTTGCGAATGGTCCAATCGGCCAACTCGGAACCGCTAGATGCTGGCTACCCGGGGATGCTTGATTTTGCCGAGCCTGGTTTGATTTTTCGCAGGAAGGGGACCGATTCCTCGAGGGCCATCTTTGTGAATGGCTGGTGGAATGCTGGAGACGGCTTCTTCGGCGATCAATTCTTCCGAAATCCGCGATCGGCGAACTGCTCAGCATTGCTATCCGGCAACCTGAATGCGGAGGGGTCACTCATGACGGTGATCTGTTCTTCGATCACCCGAAGATGGATGCCGAGGAATTTCTCAACGTGGCTGTTGGTGTCTGCACCACCGGACCAGTGGGCGCGAAGGTCTTCGATAGAGACGCGGGCGGAGGAATTCGGTTTTTCCGTGAGACTGTTGGCGAAAATTCCATTTTTGATGCCGTAGAGGTTGTCGTCCATTTGCCAGTCCACGAGTTGGAGCGCTTCCTCGGGAGTGACGCCGGGCGAGGCATAAAGGGAGAGCACTTCGAGGACGTTTTGTTGTCCACGGATGGTGAGGCGGGGAGGGGTGGAGCCAATGGGAAGGTAGTAAAATCCGCGGTTCGTGATGGTGGAACTCTCGATTTCAAGATCGATGGTGATGTCGGGGACGATGCTTTGCTGGGTGACGAAGATCCCGGTATTGGCGATGCTGTTCTTGAAGCGGATGCGACGGTCGCCGGAGTCGCCGGTCGAGCGCGAGACGAAGGCGGCGCCGAATTCGGAGTAGAGCAGGCAGTTCTCAAGATCGGCGGTAGCCTCGCCGGTGAGTAGGATGAGGGGAATGCCGTTACGCAGGCGCCAGCTGCGGAGTCCGCGATCGGTATAGCCGACGCGGGAGTTGGTGAGGCGAAGCGATCCGTTCTCCACGCGAATTACGGCGCGCTGGCGCTGGCTGCGGGGAGTTTGCAGGAGGATGATTCCGTTCAACGAGACCTCCGCATGCACACGAAGGAAGTGTCCCTCGGAATCGTCGTGGCGAAGGACGAGGGGTTCTTCCGCCGCCGAGGAGAGGGTGAGTGGTTTGTCGAAGACGAGGGCTTCGGAAATGAGCGGCTTTTCGCCGTGGAGTTCAATGTGACTACCTGGTGCTGCGGCTTCGATGGCTTCGGTGATGGTGGCGAATGTCCCCCATTGGCCGCGGATGGAAGCCGGGTGTTCCCTGTTGCCTGCAAGGAACCGGTTGATGGTGTTGGAGCGGCCACTGAGATCGGAGGCCAGGAAAATGCCGAGGCCGAGGATTACGGCCGCGGCCACAACAGCCCAGCGTCGGAGTCGACGCACGCGCCTGGAGGCGCCGGAAGGTGAGGATTTTTCCCCGAGCAGGCTGGCCACCTTGGCCGCGGACTCGGGTCGGCGGTCCGGATCGGGTTCGAGCAGGCGTTCGACGATGGCGGCCAGCCACTTTGGCGTGGAGGGAGCCGCATCGCGAAGCGGAAGGACGCTGCCGTTCGTGATCGACTGCATCACGGCCGGGGCGGAATCCCCTTCAAAGGGAGGGCGTCCTGCCAGCGTGAAATAGAGCATGGAGCCCAGGGAAAACAGATCGGACTTCGGCGTGATCGGCCCGCCGTTGATTTGTTCCGGGGACATGAACTGCGGCGTTCCGGCGAGGCCGTCCGGGCAGGTGAGGCGTGCTTCTTCCGTGGCGCGGGCGAGGCCAAAATCGGCAACGAGGGCACGACCGGTAATGCGATCGAGAAGAATGTTTCCCGGTTTGATGTCGCGATGGACGAGGCCGTTCTCATGCGCGGCGGACAAGCCCCGGGAGACTTCGATGCCGATCCGCCGCGTTTCCTCGACCGTCATTGGATCCTTGGTTTCGGCGAGCTTCTCCTCGAGTGACACGCCGTCAATGAGCGGCATGGCGAGCCACGGGGGAGAGTCGTCGACGGAAACGCCGTGGATGGGCAGGACGTGGTCATGATCGAGCTTCGCGGCGGCACGGGCCTCACGCAGGAAGCGTTCTCGTGCTTCAGGGACGGAGGTGAGCCCGGGCGCGAGCACCTTCACCGCGATGTCGCGCTGGAGCTTCGTGTCGAAGGCGCGGTAGACGGTGCTCATGCCGCCGTGGCCGATGACTTCCTTCAGCAGGTGAGGGCCGAGTTGGTGTTCGGGCGGGAACTCCGTGGGCGGCGTGGCCGGTTCTGGAATGGTCTTCAGGCCGTGGAACGTCTTCGTGACGCTTTCAATCAACTCGGGTAGAACCGCGCTGGTTTCACTGTCAGTCCTGACGCTTTCGCCAATGGACCGCATGAGGGTCGATTTCGCCGAGATGCGGTCGAGCTCTTCCGCGGAGATTTTGCCTTCGTTGATGAGTTCCTCGATTTGCTCCATGACGGACTCGTCGAGATTCCCTTCGAGGAAATCCTTTAGCTGCGCGGGGGTTGGTTGGAAGTCACTCACACCTTGTTGAGGAGAAAATCATCGAGGTCGCCGGACACACTGGCGATTTTTTCGCGCAGTCGTGCCATGACCCGCGAGCGGGCGGTGTAAACGGCGCCGAGTTTCATGTTGAGTTCCCGGGCGACGTCCGCCGCCGGGGCGTGCTCGACGGCGGTGCGCCAGAAGGCGCCCCACGTCTGGGACTGAAACTCTCCGCGCACGTTTTCCGCGGCCCATTGGAAGAGATGTCTTCGGTATTCCTCTTCCCAAAGCGACTCTGATCCCGGGTCGTTCTCGCTCTCGTCCGCGAGCCGGGTGACGGCGCTCTGACTGAGCGCCTTCGGGGACTGCGCCGATTTCCTGAAGTGCTTCGCGAGG
Organism: Verrucomicrobiota bacterium; assembly: GCA_038745205.1. Taxonomy (GTDB): domain Bacteria; phylum Verrucomicrobiota; class Verrucomicrobiia; order Verrucomicrobiales; family DEV007; genus JBCCWV01. The sequence goes on along the minus strand of JBCDLR010000154.1, from coordinate 3,537 downwards.
CGGTTGCGGGTGATCGTGTAGAGCCACGACCGGAAGGTGCCGCGCTCGGGATCGTAGGTGAACCGCGTAATGGACCGGGCGATGGAAGTCATGACGTCCTGCACGATGTCGGCGGCGTCGGCTTCGTTGAGTCCGCGCTTTCGGCAAAAGTAGAACACGAGCGGCGTGTAGACTTGGCTGAAGGTGCCCCATGCCTGCCCGTCGCCTGGGTCGCGGATACGGAAGAGGAGGGTTTTGCTCGTGAGAACTTCGGCCATGCGGAGGGAAGGCTCCCAGTGTAATGAGAACTTCCCTTCGCGGCAAGGAGGGCTGCGGCTTCATGGCGGGGTGTCATTGCGCGGCGCCGGGGTCCGAGTATTCAAGCCGTCCGAGAAAGAAAGGAATCCCGGTTCTGCCAACGCTTCCGCGCCGCGTGCGCGTGTTGCCTGCGCTGGGCCCCGGATAAACATAGGCGTCGGGGGAGATGTCGAAGTCATCCGGGTCGTTGATATCGGCGAAGCGGAGAATGGCTTCCTCTTCGGAAGCGATGGCCGAGTGCGGGTAGGCGATGAGGAATCCCGAGGTTGTCAGGCTCGGTGTGAGCGTCAGGAAATCGTTGGGATCAAAGGGATCGGTCCCGCAGATGAATTCGATGCCATCGCGCGCGCCGTCGCCATCGCCGTCGGTGTTGATCGTGATGACGGGGGGGGATGGGGCGATCAGCGACTGATTCGCCGCCTGGTATGCAGCCCAGTAGTCGAAGGGAACCGTCTGATGCTCGTAGGCGCCGATATCGGGGTCTCCCTCATCGTTGATCCGATCAAGGCCGCGTTGATCGGTAACGGGAATGTTCAGGTTGCGGCCTCCATCGATGGCCGGACTGCCGACCCAAAGCGCGTGCGTCATGGTCGGGCCGCCGTTCATCGCGAGGGGGCCGATGACGGGATCGATGGGGGCGAGGCTCGTGCCGACCTGGTCGGTTGCGTGGGTGAAGCCCGTGCTGCCGGCACCGTCGCCGACAAGGTTACCGCCATTCGAGCTAACGGTTCCGGTGACATCGCTGTTTGTAGGCGCGGTGTTCCCGGCGATAATGGTGTTCTGCGCCGAGGTAGTGCCGCCCGCCGTGAATATCCCGCCTCCTTGAGTGGTGGCGTTGTTTTTGGTGAGGGTGTTGTGCAGGAGGATTGCATTGCCACTCAAGAATAAGGCCCCGCCCTGTGTTCCCGCCTCATTTGAAGAGAAGGTATTGCTGGTGAGATTAGTGACCGCGCTTCCATTGGCCCAGATCGCTCCACCGGCATCCGTCGCTGCGTTCTCGGTGAAGGTGCAGGCGGTGGCGTTGAGTTCTCCGTTGTTAATAATAGATCCGCCATTAACCAAGGAATTGCCCCTCGTCAGGGTCAAGTTCTCCACGTTGAGAACACCACTGTTAATGATCGAAAAGTGATGGCTGAGATCCTGGGCATCAATGACTGCTCCGACTCCGTTGGTCGATGGTCCGCAAACTTCCACCGATTTGCCGTCGATGATAATGGCCGAATTGAGCGTGATAACCGGGCCGGATGGATCGGCGGGAATAATCGCGGTGCCGCCGTCGGGGAGGTTGAGCAGCACCTCGCGAAGGCGTCCAGGGCCGGAGTCGGTGAAGTTCGTCACGAGCAAATCGTTGTCGTCGATGGTGACGACGGAGGAATCGCCGTCTGTCGCGAACTCGTCCCCGACGACCGAGATATCCAGGACTTCCGTGCCTTCGACGAGCTTGTCGTCCACGGTCGTGATGGTCAGCGTGATCTGCGATTCGCCGGGAGGAAACGTGATTTGCGATCCGTCAAAACTACCGACCGAGCCGGCAAGCTGGAGAACGATGTCGTCAAGACTGCCGCCGGTGACGGTGAGGGGAATGACCAATTCCTCGTTCGTGAACAATCGGTCGAAAAAGATCCCCGTGCCCAGGCCGCTGCCTTCGGTGAAAGAGAGGGTGCCGGGAGTGACGGAGATGGTGTCAGCCCGGTATTCGATGGATCCGGCCTCGGGGTCGATGCCTTGGATGCGGACCGCGCCGCGCTGGTCGGTATCCAGGCCTGAGGCGTTAGCGGTTTCGCCGAGTCCTGCAACAGGGCTCCCGACGAGGGGGCGGTGGTTTTGCGTCTTTGCGCCGTTGAAGGCGAGAGCGCCGAGGAGGGGATCGATGGCCGTCGCGGTCCCGAAAGTGTCGGTGATGGCATTGAATCCGGTCGCCGACCCCAGCGTGCCCACGAGGTTTCCGCCGAGGGAGATGAATTTTCCTTCCACATCGACGCCACCTGAACCGCTGAAGTTCATGTTCCCGGCGATGATCGAATTCCCGATGGTGACCGAAGCCGGATCGATCTGGTGGATGCCGCCGCCGTCCTCGGTGTCGCCGCTCAAACTACCACCGTCGTCGTTGGAGCGGTTGTCCGTCAGGGTGCAGTGAATAAAGGTCGCGACGGCTCCCGACTGCGCCATGACGCCGCCACCGCCCTGGTCGGCGGTATTCGCGGAGATCGTGCAGTTGAAGAACTCCGCGCCGAAAGTTCCAGGGCCGTCGAGGAGATAAAGGGCGCCGCCCTCGCTGCTGGCGGAATTCCCGATAAACGAACACCGCCGTGCCTCGATGCCGGTAAGAAACCCGGCAATCGCGCCACCGTTTCTCGCCGTGTTGTTTTCAAAGGTCGTGTCCGTGAGGATGAGTTGGGCCGTGCTGCCAAGGAATCCGCCGGCGATGGCACCGCCGTCGAGGGACGCCGTGTTCCCTTCGAGAACGCAGCAGTCGAGCGTCAGTTCGAAGTTCCCGTCCACCTGGATCGCCCCGCCGGACCCGATCACGTCTCCGCCGGTGAGGGTCAGGTTTTTCAAGAGAACCCTTTGATCGACGGGCGGTCCACCGGTGACGGAAGCTCCGATGAGCATGACGCGCGAGGGTGGAGGTCCGGTTGCTTCGATGGTGATGGGGGCGGTGTCGGTTGCGCAGATGCTGATTCCCGACCGGCCGGTGATCGGGAGTTCGCCGGTTGTTAGAGTGATCGTCGTTGGTCCCGGAAAGACGGTGTCGAGAAAGATGATGGTGCCGTGTCCGCGGCTGTTGGCGGTGTCCAGCCGGTTGCGGAGGGTGCCAAAGCCGGAATCCGCCGGGTCGATGACGGCGAGGAAATCCATTTCCACCGCGCCGATATCGATGGTGATCCCATCGAGGCGGGGGAAATGGCGTTGGTCGGTGCCCGCATTGCCGGTCAGCGAATTGATCGTGACGATCTGGCCGTTGTCGCCGTTGTTGTAGGCCTCGCTGTTGAAATCGAACGTGTAGTAGACCGGCGTGGAATCGGATCGCACAAGGAGGGGATCGAGAGCAGTCGCACTGTCTCCGACGTAGTCGTCGTTGGCGTTGGGTGAGCCCACGGGGAAAGTGACTGTTTCCCCTGAATTGTCACCGATGAGGTTGTGGCCATCGGAGGCGATGGAGGTGCCGTCCATATCGGGTTCTATGTCGCCCGGGCCGGCATTTGCCGTCGTGTCGAAGTTTCCGGCGATGATGTTGTT
>JBCDLR010000153.1:0-8826 GCA_038745205.1 Verrucomicrobiota bacterium | reverse complement strand
GGGGATGGTGGATTGGGGGCTGGTCCCGGTGGGGCGTCCGCGAAATTCTTTAACCAGAGTTCGAGTGGAGAACGATTCGCGTTCATCATCGACGTTTCCGGCTCCCTGAGTGATGTCCAGTTCCGGATGATTAAGGAGGAACTCAACAAGTCCCTCAAGCGGCTTCCTTCATCGGTGAATTATCAGGTTATCTTTTTCTCCGGCCCCGCGTGGTTCGCGGCGGATGCCTACAACGCAGACCGGAGCGGAGGCACCATTGTGAGTGGGAGCAAGCGGTTCAAGTGGACGAACGACAAGGGAGGCGCCGGTGACTTTGAGCCGGTCGACGGACTGGCCGCATATTCCAAGGTGGCCGCAAAGTGGCTTCCGGCGACGAAAACGAATTTGAACCGCACGCGTTCTCAGATCGAGAGCGTGGCCAAGAGTTTCGGAACTGACTGGGAGTGGCCGCTCGTCCTTGCCCTCAACCTGAAGCCCAAGCCAGATGTCATCTACTTCCTCACCGATGGTGCCGTTGGCGGCGCCGATGTGATGGTGGAAAGGGTCGTGGACTTGAACAAGAAGCTTCCCGGACCGAAGACAAAGATCAACACCATCTCGATGATGGAGCCCCGTGCGACGGAGTATTTGAGCCTGCTCGCCGACAAGACGAAAGGAAAGTTCTCCATCGTCGAAGAGGACGGTTCCACCCGCTCCCCGCGGTAGCGGGCACCGCGACACCGGCCTCTCTTGACTTGGGAGCGGCAGACCGGACCGTAAGGAATGGATGACGGTCTTCGTTTCTCCATGATCACAAGACAATGAACCGGTTGATTTTCATAGTTGCCGCCCTCTTCCTTGGATTTTCCTTTCGAGTCAGCGTTTCCGCGCAAGCAGGCCCGGCGGCGGACGCTCCCGCCGAAGAAAGTCCGCTGGGAATCCGGCAATTGCGCATCAAGCGATTGCTTGGCGAGATCGAGGATCGTTTCAACGAGATCGCTGAGAAGATCGAGGAGGAGAATCCCGAGGAATCCGGCAAGTTGCGCGAGGCGATTGATTCGCTGCAGGAGAAGCTCCTGTCCCAGAGAATCGATGATATTGCCGGATTACTGGACTCGGCCAACCTTGAGACGGCCAGCGAAGCCCAGCAGGAGTTGATCGGCGAAGTGAAGGAACTCTTGAACCTGCTCCTCGAAGAAGAGACCGAGGCGGAAAAGCGGCAGCGCGAAATCGAAGAGTTGCGGGAGTGGAAGGAAGCGCTCGACCAGTTGATCGAACGTGAAAAGGACATCCGGGAAGAGACCGAGACGACGGAGGACACACAGAAGGCTGCAGAAGCGCTCCAGAACAACATTGAGCAGGTTGACGAACTCATCGAAAAGCAGAAGGGGCTGAAAAACGAGACCGAGAAGTCCGCAGGAAGGCTTGAAGAGACCGACAAGCTGGGTGCGGAGCAGCGCAAGTTGCGCGAAGAAACGGAAAAGCTTGCGGAGGAGGCGGATCCGGACCGGAATCCCGGCGAGGAATCCACGGAGCCCGGGGTTGAGGAATTGAAGAAGGCAGGGAGCGAGCAATCGGGCGCGGAGAAGGAATTGAGCAAGTCGAAGGCGGGCAAGGCTGCTTCGCGCCAGGAAAAGGCGCTCGAGAACCTCGGGAAAGCTCGGGACAAAATGGAGGAAGAAAGGGAGCGAGTTGAGGGGCTCGACACGGAAAAACGCAACGAGGAACTCGCAGAGGAGCAGGGGGACGAGCAGGAGAAAGCCAACGAGCTAGCCCAGGAAATGGCTGAATCAGAACAAGCCAACGAAGGGGACGGGGCCCAGCAACTTCAGCAATCCCTTGAGAGTTTGAAGCAAGCTGGAAAGTCGATGGGAGAATCCGGACAAAAGCTTCAGGAACAAAAGCCCGAGGAAGCGAAACCTGAGCAGGACAAGGCACTCGAAGACCTTGAGCGCGCGAAGGAAAACATCGAGGACCGTCTTGCCCAACTGGAGGAAGAAGAGAAGCTTGAACAACTGGCGAAGCTCGAGGAAATTTTTCGAGAAATGTTAGAGCGGCAGGTGGTGGTTTCCGAGGATACGACGAGGATTGACACGAAGCGGGTGGAGCAGGAAGGCGATCTTCGGCGTGCGGACCGTCTGGCCCTCCGCAAGGGCTCCGAAGAAGAGCGCGACCTGGCCGAGACGGCCAAGGAAACGCGGCAGGCCCTCGATGACAGCGATGAAAGCGTCGTCTTCCGCGACATCGTCCGCAACCTGGGCGACAGCCTCGGAGAAGTCGCCGACCTCCTCGACCAGCAGGTATCCGGCGAGATCACCCAAAAATCACAGGACGAAATCGAGCTTACCTTGCAAGAACTCATTGATGCGCTCGCCGCCGCGAGAAGCAACCCGCAGGCCGGGAAGCAACAGCAGGCCGAAGGACAACCCGGACAGATGGAGCAGCGGATGCTGCCGCCTTCCGCCGAATTGAAGCTCCTCAAGCTCTCCCAACTGCGCGTCAATCGGCGCACCCTCGACCTCCACGCCGCGCTGGGTGATATTCCCCAGGTGGAAAACACTCTCCAGGGTCAACTCGATGACCTCTCCGTCTTCCAACGCCGACTTGGCGTCATGGCGCGGGAAATTGGAGCGAGGGCGAGTCTGACCGCGGAGACCGTGGATTAAGTGGACCCGGAGTCCCGTTCCACCTCCTCGATCTCCGCGCTGAGGTCGGACCAGCGGGTGTAGGCCTGTTCCAGCTTGGTTTCGATCTCGGTGTGTTCCTTCTGTGCCGCGGCGCCGCGTTCGGGGTCGCGAAAGAGCTCGGGGTCCATGAGAAGGCCTTCGAGTTCATCTTTTCGCTTCTCGAGGGTCTCGACGTCTTCTTCGGCTTTAGCAAAAGCGGTACGCAGGGGTTTGAGTTTTTCGGCACGCAGTCGGCGAGCCTCGGCCTCTGCCTTGCGCTGCTCCTTGCGACTCTTTCCGGACGAAGGGGCCGTGGGCGATTTCTTCGCTGCCGTCGCCCGCGCCTGTGCAAAAGCGGATTCCTCGCTGGCTTCCGCGGCCTTTTTCTCAAGGTAGTCGCTGACATTGCCCGGAAAGACGCGCGGGGCCTCCCCGGTCGCGTAGAACTCAAGGACCTTCTCGGTCACGGGATCGAGGAACGAGCGATTGTGCGAGACGATGGCGTAAGTGCCTTCCCAATCTTGGAGCGCGCATTGAAGCATTTCCTGTGATTGCATGTCGAGGTGGTTTGTCGGTTCGTCGAGGATGAGGAAATTGGCCGGCGACAGCAGCATGCGTGCGAGGGCGAGGCGCGAACGTTCGCCGCCCGAGAGGACGGAGACCGACTTGAAGACATCATCGCCGCGAAAGAGAAAGCATCCCAGGAGCGTGCGAAGGTTGTCTTGTGCGGAGCTTGAGGCGGCCTCCTGCACAGTCTCGAGAACCGTCTTCGAGATGTCGAGGGATTCCGCGTGATCTTGTTCGAAGTGGGCGGCCTCCACGTTATGTCCGAGCTTGGCATTCCCGTCGGTGAGCGATTCCACCCCGGAAAGCGCACGCGAAAACGTGGATTTTCCCGCGCCGTTCACGCCGACGATGGCAATGCGCTCACCGCGGTCGATGCGGAAATCGAGGTCGCGGAAGACGACATGGTCGCCGTAGGTCTTGGTCGCGCTTGTGAATTCGGCGACGGTCTGGCCCGTGCGCTTTGCCGCAGGGAAATGGAAGCGAATGCCGTCAGGCGCCTCGGGGCCCACCTCGATGCGCTCCATTTTCTCAAGCTGCTTGATGCGGCTCTGAACCTGGCTTGCTTTCGTGTTCTTCGATCGAAAACGGTCGATGAAGCGCTGCGTTTTCTCGATTTCCTTCTGCTGGTTGGCATAGGCACGTTTCAGTTGCTCGCGGCGATCGACGCTCTCCTGCAGATAGAACGAGTAATTGCCCGAGTACTCGTCCACCTTCCCATATTCGAACGCGAAAGTCCGGCTGATCAAGGCATCGAGAAATGCGCGGTCGTGCGAGACGAGAATGACGGCGCCGTTGTATTCGCGGAGATGGCTCTCGAGCCAAAGCTGCGACTCGATGTCGAGGTGGTTCGTTGGCTCGTCCAGGAGAAGGACATTGGGTTCGGCGAGCAGAAGCTTGGCGAGCGCGATCCGCATTTGCCAGCCACCGGAGAAGTGTTCAACGGGACGATCGAAATCAGAGTTCTTGAAGCCGAGTCCGGCGAGAACCCGTTCAATGCGGGGCTTCATGCGATCGACGGAATGATGCTCGAGCCGCAGCTGCAGCTCTCCGAATACTTCGAGGGCGTCGGCATACTCCTCGGAATCGGTCGCCAGTTTGCCCAGTTGCTCGTTGGCCTCCGCGAGCTGCTCCTGCAGGGCGAGGGCGTCGGCAAAAGCCGTTTTGGCCTCTTCGAAGAGACTTTTTCCCTCCGCCTTGACGCCGTCCTGCGGGAGGTATCCGATGTGGATGAACTTGGCTTTCGTGATCTCCCCGCCGTCTGCGCTGTTGAGGCCGGCGATGATCTTGAGCAAGGTCGATTTCCCGGCGCCATTCGGCCCCGCGAAGCTGATGCGGTCCTTGGCGCCGACGACGAAGGAGAGATCGCGGAAAAGGGTTCTTCCCCCGAATTGAACAGTGACGTTGTCGACGGCGAGCACGCCGCAAAGGACGGAAGAATCCAGGGAATGCAAGTCGCTCCTCCGGACTCCCGGGTTTACGCTGTTGCCGATGACGGACCTTGCAGATGTCGTTTGCCCAACCTGTTTCGAAATCTTTTCGATTCCGGCGCCGGCGATTTCGGAGGTGCCGTGCGATGTGGACTACGATTGTGAAGTGTGTTGCCGCCCGATGATCGTGGCCTTTTTCGCCGAGGCGGAAGAGGTCGTTGCTGAAGCGCGGGGTCTTGGCGACTAGCCCTTTTTGCCTGGATCCACCTTGATGGCTTTTGTGGGGGGTGAGCCCGACTCGGAAGCCTCTTCCTCCTTCTTCACACTGTCCGCCGGAAACGCCTCCCAGCGCCCGTCGATGGTGAGTTTCCGGGGAGGTGAGAGCTTGAGAACGATGTTCTGATCCAGTCGATACTGGTACATGATCGGAACCACGGAGAGGCACATGTAGTCCTCCGGTTCCGCGCGCACGTGAATCGGCGTGGGGAAGTCGCTGGAATCGCCGGTCGTCCCCGTCTTGAGGGTGGAGCCCACTTGAAAAAGGTCCGGGGTAATCGTGGCTGGGTCACCCGGGTAGTAATACTCGATGGCAATTTTTGGAAAGTCGTCCGAGCGCGCCCGGACGACGACGCCCTCGGGAAAGGCATCGCCGGGTTCGAGGGCGCGCACGCGGTAGATGACAAACTCTCCCCGCAGGTAGGGAAGATTCTTTTCGTTCTGGAAATTCCGGATGTAGGACCGCTTCAGCGCCGCGTTGAATTCGCGAACGATGTCGGCCTCGGCATGCACGTAGGGGTGATACTTGCTGTAGAGTTGCTTTGCGGATTGAAAGCGCCCGCGGGGCCAGTTGGCGCGCTTGAAGGTGGTGATTTCCGGGAGCTTGTCGAGCTTGGCCAGGAGCTTGTAGTGCCTGGGGCTTTCCGGAAACGTGAAGATGAAAATGCTAAAGAACCAGCTCGCGACCACGGCGATGCTGAGGAGGATGATGAGCAGGATCCACCAGAAGAGTCCGGTTCCCCGGCGTTTGCGTGAATTCGCCTCGACTTCATCGACGAGACGTTGCGAGCGGCGGGTACGGAGAAACTCACTCGACATGGCGGGATACCGTGGGGTTAATTCTCGTCCTCGCAAGCGGAGGGCGGAGCGGTCGAGGCCGGCATGTGATCCGTCTCCTTCCCATTCGCCGGTTCAAAGGAGGTTCCACAACCACAACTGCGCTGGGCCTGCGGATTGTTGATCTTGAATCCAGAGTCGTTCAAGGCCTCGGAAAAATCCAACTCGCATTCTGAAAGGAAGGAGTGGCTCTCAGGATCGACGTAAACTCGAACGCCACCTTGCTCGATGACTTCGTCCCTGTCGCCACGGGAATCGACTTTCATGCCGTATTGCATGCCCGCGCAGCCGCCTTTCTCGACGAAAAGGCGGAGTCCGTCGCCCTTGTCATTGGCGTCGAGGAGCGATCGGAGCTGGGACATCGCGCTTTCTGTGAGGGTGATCATCCGGAGTCTATCTTCGGATGTAGGGCGAGGGAGGGCAAACAGGATTTGCTCTCGTCCGCGCATGGCGACAAGTAGAATGGATGCCGGAAATCGCCGTCATGCCCGATTCGCTGATCAGCCAGGTGGCTGCGGGCGAAGTCGTGGAGCGCCCGGCGTCGGTGGTCAAGGAGTTGATTGAGAACAGTCTCGATGCCGGGGCGTCGCAGATTGATGTCCATGCGCAAAAGGGTGGGGTCGCGATGATTCGGGTCATTGATGACGGGAAGGGCATGGCGCGAGAAGATGCGCTGCTCTCGATCGAACGCCACGCAACGAGCAAGCTCCGATCGAAGGAGGAGTTGGAAACGGTGGGAACGTTCGGTTTTCGCGGAGAGGCTCTGCCGAGTATCGCGAGCGTGTCGCGATTTCGCCTCTCGACGAGACAGCATGACGGCTTGAGTGGCACGGAGATTCAAATCGAGGGCGGAAAGTTGAAGGATGTCCGTGACGCCGGGGATGCTCCGGGCACGACCGTCGAAGTGCGGTCCCTGTTCTTCAATCTTCCCGCCAGACGGAAGTTTCTCCGGGCGGAGTCGACCGAACTCAGTCACGTCGAACAGCAGGTGCGAGTCCATGCGGCGGCGCATCCCCGGGTGGGATTCACTTTTCGGCACGGCGATCGATCCGTTCTTCAATTGGCAAGTGAGCAGGGGCTCGAAGAGCGCCTCTCCGCGCTCGCGGGCCGAGAGACCTTTGAGCGAATGGTCGAAATCAAGGCGACGGGCGAAGGTGAGGGACCGGGCGTGAGCGGTTGGATCAGTCCGGCCGGTTTCGGAAAGGGAACGAAGAGCCTCCAATACGTCTTCATCAATGGTCGCCCGGTCGAAGCCGCCGCCGTGAACATTCCGGTGCGGGAAGTGTATCGGCGCCTGCTTCCGCCGGGCCAGCACCCGGTCCTTTTTCTTTACCTCTCGATCGATCCCGCGGAAATCGACGTCAATGTCCATCCGGCGAAGCGAGAGGTCCGGTTCCGCCGTCAGCGGGACGTTCAGGAGGCAATTTCACACGCATTCGTGGCAACGCTTCAGGACGCCGTGCAGGGGCCGGAGCGCGGAGAAGCCTCCTCCTTGGGGCGTGTTCCAAAGGCCGGGCTGGCATCGGGAGAGGCGTTGCCTGACCCGCCAGAACCCATGTCCGTTCTTCCTTCCGTCGGGGATCCTCCGGGCCGGGTTCCCCTCGCGAAGACCGAACGCTCCACGATCCGCGTGGGGAGGGTGGAGCCTCGGGAGCTTCCCTTGCAGTCCGGTCTGCCACCTCGCGATGGTGAGAAGGTGGAGATTCAAGCTGCGGAGCGATTCAGGATCGTCGGTCAAATCGAGGGAGGCTATGTGGTGCTTGAGAGTGATGAGGGGTTGGTCCTGATGCACCAGCGGGCGGCCCATGAGCGGATACTCTTCGAGCAGGCGCGAGAGCAGATCAGGGCAACCGGGTCCGCAGCCAACCAAAAGCTTCTTTTTCCGGTGACCATTGATCTTTCGCCCGTGGATTTCGATCTTGTTGTTCGTCACCTGCCGGGATTTCAAAGAATCGGCTTGGGCATTGAGGCGTTCGGAAGCAACACAGTAAAAGTGGACGCCGTTCCTGCCTTCGCGGATGGACTGGATCCGGAGTCCTTCCTACAGGATCTTCTTGGGCGCTTGCAGGAAGGGAGCACGCTCGTGACGGACGAGCAAATGATCACGTGGGTATGTCGAAATGTGGTGCAAACGACCCAGGCGATGACCGCGGCCGAAACGGAGGCGCTCGTGGAAGACCTCTTAGAGTGCGAAATGCCCTATTGCGATGCGACCGGGCGTCCGACCCTCATTCAGTACTCAAGGCAGGAACTTGCCCGGAAGTTCCGGAGGGAAGGTTGACCTCGGATAATCCGCAAGGGGCCATGATTGAGGGAAAATACCGATGGTGGGACTCGAACCCACACTTCCTTGCGGAAAACGGATTTTGAATCCGTCGCGTCTACCAATTCCGCCACATCGGCTTGTGCTGAAAAACAAGGGGAGATCTTCGATTTGCCATTCCACATACGAACCAGACTCCACGCCTTCCAAGACTTGGAGTTTCTGCCGAACGCGAAACGGGGACTCTCATTGATCGAGTGAGAACTATGTGCGAAATTCCCCGGGAATCAAGCCGTCACGAAAATGCCTGAAGAAGAGCCAAACGAGTCTCATCCGCAAATTGGATGGTAAGTCTTGGGAGTGACGGCGTGCGGTAGATCCCAGTATCGCCTCTTGTTCGAATGGAAGACAATCGGTGGTAGTGGGTGGTCTTGTGGCCAGCGGAGATTTCCGGCGTGGCAGACCTCCACGTGACTGCGCTCGACATTCCGAGGCGCGATCTGGCTTCTCCAATGGATCGTTCCAACAGCACGGCAAAGTGCACCACCTGATAACTTACCTTGTTTTGCAAACTAATCGCTTACGTCCGTTGGATCCCTCGCCGCGTGCTCCGGTTTCTGAAGAATGAGATCACACTGAACCTTGATCAGAAGCGAAGCGCCATTCAATGGAACAGTAGTTTGCCGCCTAGGGTAAAGGGAATCGTCCTAAGGGCCCTCTGATCATCAGAGTCCATTTGACCAGTACATCTTGAAGGATTGGCCTTGGCCTCGTCCCTGATAACCCGATAGAGTCTTGCCTGTTTGCCAGT
>JBCDLR010000152.1:0-8840 GCA_038745205.1 Verrucomicrobiota bacterium | reverse complement strand
GTTTCTGCAGGATCCGCACTTTGCGCTCCCCCGCATCCGGCAGGGACTGCTCCTCCGTCCCGAATTCCTCGCCGACAATTCTCGCGGCCCTCTCCTCGTATTTCTTCACCAGATCCGGACGCCCCATCAACGGCGTGTGCACGGAATAAAATGACAGCATGGCGAAAAAAGGTTCGTCTTGGTTTGCCTCGATGAACTTGTTGGTCTCCATCGCCAGCCGGTCGGGCAGATGCTCGTCCTCCGGACCGTCGGTCAGCCGCGGATTTCCATACGGCGAAAAATACTTCTTCCCGCCATAGGGCCCACCCTTGCTGAATCCCCCCATGTTCACCTCATAGCCCTGCGCCTCCGGCCAGTATTCCTCGGTCTTCCCAAGGTGCCACTTGCCGGCAAAAAACGTGGCGTAGCCCTGCGCCTTCAACGCCTCGGCAATCGTCACCTCCTCAAGGTCAAGCTGGTCATGCAACGGAGCCGGGTTGAATTTCCCCGCTCGTTTCCCCGAGAAAAAATTCGTGCAATTCTTCCGCGTCGGATAACGGCCGGTCTGAATTCCGAACCTCGTCGGTGAACAAACCGGATTTGCCGCATAGCCGTCCGTGAACTTCATCCCCGATCGCGCAAGGGCATCGATGTGAGGCGTTTCGTAGAACGAATCCGGATTGTAGGCCCCGATGTCCATGTAACCGAGGTCATCGACAAGAAAGAGGACGAAACTCGGCTTTTTTTCCGCGACAACGGCGGCACCAGTGAAAAGAAAAGCGAAGATAAACGTGATCGGCTTCATAGTAGGGGGGCTTTCGATTGGCCCTTACAACCGTTCTTCAACGATCAATCTCTCTCTTGAAAAATCCGACTCCACTCCACTTTCTGGCGCTCCTGTCGATGGCGCTCCTGTCGATTTTCTCCGTAGCCGAGGCCAAGGAACCTCCGGTATCCCGGCAAGAAGCCTATAAACCTCTCGTGCCGGCCACGAAGTCGTCGGACACCCTTCCTCCGAATCCCGACGGCCTCACCGATCGTGTCGTTACCGGCTACCAGGGCTGGTTTCGCGCTGAGGGCGATGGTTCCGGACTGGGATTCAACCACTACAAGAAGGGCCGTCGATTTGAGCCCGGTCATTGCACGATCGACCTTTGGCCCGATCTCTCGGAATTCGACGAAGACGAAAAGTTTCCCACCGCCTTCCGTCACGCCGATGGAAGCACCGCCCACGTTTTCAGCTCGCTTCATCCGAAGACGGTCGATCGTCACTTTCGTTGGATGGCGGACTACGGAATCGACGGCGCCTTCGTGCAACGGTTCGCCACCCACGGAGCAAAAGCCCGGAACGACTACCGTCGCCTCAAGTTCGAGAACGAAAAGCTCCTGCTTTGCCGCGATGCCGCGATACGCCACGGCAGATGCTGGGTCCTGATGTACGACCTTTCGGGCATTTCCGACGACGACTTCGAGCGCCTCGCCTTCGACTGGAAACAATTGAGAACCCGGATGCGGCTGGGAACCGATCCGAACGACTCGGCCTATCTGCACTTGAACGGAAAGCCGCTCGTCGCGATCTGGGGTATCGGTTTCAACGACGACCGCGATTACTCGTTGGAGCGAAGCGAGAAGTTCATTCGTCTCCTGAAACACAACCCGGAGTGGGGCGGGATGAGCATCATGATGGGGATTCCCTACTACTGGCGGGAGCGAACCGGCGATGCCACCCGCGATGAGAAACTCCACTCCGTCCTACAAATGGCGGACGTCCTCAGCCCGTGGTCGGTGGGAAGATACCGGGACACCGAGAAGGACGGACTGAAGATCGCGCAGCATCAGCGGGAAGATCGGATCTGGTGCGAGCGCAGGAAAATTGAATACCTTCCGGTGCTCTTTCCCGGGTTTAGCTGGAAAAACCTGAAGGGGGAACAAGAGCGTGGAATTCCCCGCCACGGGGGGCGGTTTCTCTGGCAACAGTTCCAGGCCACGGCTCTCGCCGACAATCGATCCGCCTACATCGCCATGTTTGATGAGATCGATGAAGGCACCGCCATCTTCAAATGCACCAACGACCCTCCGCTCGGTGCCTCCGTCTTCCAAACCTATGAGGGGCTTCCCTCCGATCACTATCTCTGGTTGACGGGCGAGGGAGGAAGACTACTTCGCGGAGAGTTGCCCACCCGATAAGGAGATACTCAGCCAGGTTTTAGGGAAGGATCACTCTGCCAAAGCGGAGCGCCGCCCGCACGGGGTAGTGATCTGACAGGAAACGCCCATTCTCCTCATAGCGGATGATCTCTGCCAATTTCACCTCCGCAGTCGCGGGGAGAATGAAGATATGATCGATTTTCCGGCCTTCTTTCTCCCCCTTGAATCCATGCGCCGTGCGAACGGCCTTGTTGTCAGGGTTCACAACACGGTAAGTGTCGATAAATTTCAGCTCGCTCTTGGTTAGCGTCGTTATCGCCCTGTTTTCCTCCGCGGCATTGAAGTCTCCCATCAGGATCACCGGGTCTTCTTTCCGCTTTCGCGCGGCCACACGCTCCACGACAAGCTTCGCTGCCTCCTCCCGGCTCGGCTGACTGCGATGGTCCCAGTGCGTGTTGTAAACGTAGATTCCACGCTTGGATTTCTTCTCAACAAACCGCGCCCATGAGCATATGCGCGTGATCTTATTTCCCCACGACTTCGATGCCACGATCTCCGGGGTGTCGCTGAGCCAGAAAGTCCCGCGATCCACTTCATCGATCTCAAACCGGTCTTGCCGATAAAGGATGGAGCAGTGTTCGCCGCCGTCCTTTCCGTCATCTCTTCCCACGCCGAACTCTTCATACCCGGGAAGAGCCCCGCGTATGTCGTCAATCTGATGCCGTAGCGCCTCCTGCAGCCCGATGATGTCCGGCGCCTCACGCATCAGCCAGCTTCCCACCATATCCTTTCGATTGGGCCAGGCGTTCCTGCCATCCATCGGATTATCAAAGCGAATATTGAAAGTCAGTGCGTCGATTTCAAAGACGTCGCCTTGAGCCACTCCGGCCAAGGACAAGAGAATCGAAATGAGAAAAGATCTGGAGAAGCCCATCACAAGAAGCTTGGCAGACTCGATGTCGGTCCAACAGCCTAAATCTCCACGAAGCGGGCTTGAATCCTCAGCCCGGAAAAGGTTATATGACAAAATGGGCGAAAACCCACAGATCGGAAAGTGGTTCCTGAAGCGCCTTTTTGTTTCACCCCCGACATGGGTTGGACTTCTTGCCGGAGCTGGCGCGGGTATTGCCATGGCAAGCAAAACACCCCTCGCAGGAGCCGTCGGATTTGGATGTTTGATAGGCTTTGCCGCGGGAATGGTTGCCTATGCGATGTCACACGGCATCCGGGAGGCCTATGCCATGCATCAGGAAAGAGAAAAGAGCGCGCAAAAAAGTGCCGGGCATGGATCATCAGAGAAAGAGCAAGCGCTTCTCGATGAACTCGAAAGAACAGACCTGGACGACATCGCGCAACTGCTGGCCAGCATGTTCCAGGATCAGGCAGCCATCGTGCAGAGGGCCGAAGAGCATGAAACCGACACGGATGCCGCGCACACTGTGGAATTGGTCTCGGCCATGATTGCCGAGGCCTGTCGCGAGGCGGAAGAACTGCAGGACCTCCATCGCCGGGTAAACGATCCTATTCTCGACGCCCCCGAAGACGCGGAGTCCGCCGTTGACGAGATTCGGTCAGGCCTTAAACGCGCCTACCAAGCTGTCGCTGATGCACGCAGTCGTCTCCGACGGGGAGAAAAACTCAACGATATGGATTTTCTTGCCGATCCCGAAGCCCTCAAGAGCCGCGACCTCCCTGCGCTCACCCGGCAGTTGGAAGAGGAGACAGCCATCGCGAAGCGGATCGAAGACAGGATCCGTTCCTCGCCACCCGTTTCCATTGGTTCCAAGTCCAGTCTTTCCGAAGAGAACCTCCACGGAAACTCTGGTGACGCTGCGTCCGGACGGGACCTCGAAAGCGAATGATTCCCCTGCCTACTCAACAACACGGATAACCCTCTTCGCGCGATGGGGACGCCCGTAGGCGTCGGTCGCCTCGACTTGAATGACGTAAGCCCCAATGGAGAGGCCCGCAGGGAGACTCCCCTTCCACAGGTGGGCCGAAGAGACCGGCGCATTGAGCTGCCTCTTGTTCTCGGGATCCAGCTCCATCTCGCGCTTCCGCACCGTGGCGTAGTAGGGATCTTCCTCAGGGACTTGATGCAAGAGGATCCATTCGCTGTCCTCGCCCATCCGCATCTTAACCTCTGACTTCTCGGAGCCGTTGAAAACGTTGACATGGATCTCGGTGGCTCCGGCATCAGCCGCCGCCACTTCATCGGGAGCAAAAACATTGAGCTGGTAGTCAGCGGATCGCCGTGCTGCCTTAAAATCCAGGGTATGAGTGACGCCATCGAAGGTAATGATGGAGTATCCGTTGGGTGCCCCGTCGCGCATCATCGTGTGCGGAATCCCGGTTTCACCCTTGATTCCCTTCCACCATGTCCCCGAAACCGTCACATTGACGATGTGGTGGTGAGGCGTTTTTCCGCGCCAGCCGTCATCAGCGTCAAGGTACTGGTGCGCATGCCAGTGGGTGTGCCCGGAAATCGACATCGTGTAGGGACGCTCTTCAATCAAGCGGAAGAGCTTCGCATGGTCGTGCATGGTGGTGAGCGGTATGTGCATGAGAAGACAAACGAGCTTTTCCTCGGGGACGAGCGCGAGGTCGTTCGTCACAAAATCGAACTGTTCCTCGTAGAGGCCCCCACGGTAACCCCGTCTTGCACGCCGATGCCCGTCCGTTGGACTATAGGCCCAGTCGATGTTGTCGAGAACGATGAAATGGACAGGCCCGTAGTCGAAGCTGTAGTAATTCGGCCCGAAGAACCGGTGAAACGTCTCGTCGGAATCCGCGTCGTCGGGCGAGTCGAAATTCAGATCGTGATTGCCAATCACGTTGAACCAGGGGATGCCAATAAGCGCCACGTCAGCATTGGATTTCGGATACAAGTCAAGCTGGTCGCCGAGAATATCTCCCAGTGTGACCCCAAATCGCGCGTCCGTGCCGATCAATTCGGTCAGGACGTCGTGCTTGATGAACTCCAGGTGCTCCACGGAACTTGCCTGTGGATCTGCAAAGAAGATGGCTTTGAACTGGTCGGGCTCGTTGGCTTTGTGGAGAGGGAAGTCAATGGATGCCGGCAACGGCCCGGTCGGATCGACCCCCTTGAAGCGGAAGTTCGGGGGCGACCCCTCCGGTTTGTGGATGTAGTAGAATTGCGGAAGCTGTTCCTCGTTCACCGGCGTCATCCACCCGCGCGGCTTGATGACGAAAAAGATCGTGTCGTCGTCGTGGGGAAGTTCCCAGCGCCCTTCGGCGTCCGTTTCCACGATCTCCCGTTGATTGGAAACCGCCACTCCCGCCACCCCCGGCTCACCCTCGTCACGGACGCCGTTCTTGTTCACGTCGTGGTAAACCAAGCCTCGCGCGACCTCCGCAGTGACTTGTGAGATTCCAGCGATCGGCAACGCCATCACGAAAAGACAAAAAACCATTCCCTTCATGGCCGGGATTCTAGGCGACCAAGACTATCCAACAAGAGAATTAGGGAGCCTCTTTCGTTTCTTCCGGCGCTTGCTTTTTCCGTGGAACAAACTCGATCGAAACGGCTCCAAACGAGTCCAGGTCCGGCTTCGCCGTCTTCACGCCGCCTGCCGGGACTTCCAAGCCTGCGGACCAAACGATACCGTTGAGAATGAGGCGACGGAGGTCTTCGAGCAACCAGTTCTTGTAGAAGTGCTGCATGACGAGCCCGACGCCTCGACCGCCATCCTCACGGTCGATCCCCCAGGCGACGACTTCTTGCTTAGGATCTTCCGGCGGAAGCATCGACGTGGCGAAGGCCGTGACCGTGGGGCCGAGTTCGCCGCCATAATCTCCGAAATAATTCTGGATGTAGGGTTCGTCGGTGAACACGAACTCCTTCCAGCCGCGACAGACGGGATGCTCCGGTGCGGCGGGGGTGATCGTGGCATCGCGAAAGACCTTGGCCACCGATTGGTGATGCGGGCATGTCTTGTGAGCAAAGTAACCCCCCATCCAACCAAGAAGGGGGTGCTCGCCGGTCGGAGAAACATCTTCACCCAGAAGACCGGTCGCGTAGTGGATGCAGACGATTCCACATCCGCGCGCCATCATCTCCTCGAGGTCCGCGAGATTCTGCTTCGCATTCGGAAACCGGTTCGCAGGAAACGTGTCGCCCAGGAAGACAACTGTCGAGGCCGCGTCCCGAAGTTTCTTGCCCGGCCACTCTTCCACGACATCCGCGAGGATTCCCGGCAAGTTCTTCATATTCTCAAGGCAGTGCGCCAAGAGTCGCCCGTCCGCCGCACATTCATGAACACCGGGCGGGTGATTGGTCGGGCCAACGACGATGAGAATGCGGGACTCGCTCCCACGGGCCAGCGAAGAAAGGAATACCGCGGCAACGAAAAGGAGAAGAGTCAGCTTCTTCATCATCCATTGGACGCTCAGCGCCGCATTAAATCAGCTTCGTCACACCCGGGACCGCCGGTGGATCGACCTCAAGATCGCCAAATTCATACTTCTCCGGACCGAGGCGAAGTTGCGAACGCTGCATTGCCCAGTCCCACTTCATCGAGCGCCCGGTGTAGGCACTCATCCGCCCGGCGATCGCGCTCAAGGTGCTGCGGGCGACCTGCTCACCCTCGTTGAGACCATCCCCGTTGCGGATGCTCTGGATGAGGTTGGCGTGCTCCTGCACGTAGGGATCGACGTCCGGGCCGTCATACTTATAGGCATTTTCACCGGTAATCTCGCCCGAGTTCCCATTGAGAAAGGCCTGACCCTTCGTTCCCACGAGGCGCTCGGAAACATTGAACGCGACGTTGGATTGCTGACGGCACATGCTGGCGACGCGGACGCCATTGGGAAATTCCAACTCGGTCGCAAAATGGTCATAGCCGTTTCCATACTGCGGTTGCACGCGCTCCTGCCGACCGCCGACCGCCTGCACCATAACGGGATCGGCGCCGAGGGCCCAATGCATGATGTCGATGTTGTGCACGTGCTGCTCGCAGATGTGATCACCGGAGAGCCAGACGTGGAAGAGCCAGTTGCGGCATTGATACTCCATGTCCGTCCACTCGCCCGCTTGATACTTGTCCCAGTATTTCTTTGCGTCCCCCACCCAGAGCGGCCCCATGTTCCAGTAGCACTGGCCTGCCACGATTTCGCCGATGGCGCCGTCCTGCACCCGCTTGAGGATGTCGAGGTAATGGTTTTGATGCCGGCGCTGTGTTCCCGCGACGACGGAAAGTTTCTTCTTCCTGGCTTCGTTGGCGGTTTCAATGACACGACGAATCCCGACGGCGTCGACGGCGGCGGGCTTCTCCATGAAGACATGCTTCCCGGCGCGCACCGCGTATTCAAAGTGATCCGGTCGGAAATGCGGTGGCGAGGCCAACAAGACGAGGTCAACCCCGCTATCGACGACGTCCTTGTAGGAATCAAAACCCGCGAATTGCCGCTCCTTCGGCACTTCCATCTGACCCGCAAGCGAGTCGAAGGCCGAGCGATCGTAGCGCTTCGCCGCCCCCTCGCTGAGCGTCGTGTAGGATTTCTCCACCTGGTCGGGGAAAAGGTCTCCCATCGCCCAGAGTTTCACCGGGGTGTCCGTTGCCGTCAGGGCCTGCATGCAGGCTCCGGTCCCGCGACCACCACAGCCGATGAGGCCAATCTTGATTTCATCACCTCCAGCCGCATGCACACGGGCAGCGGAGCCAAGCGCGGTGATGGAGGCGGCAGCCGCCGTAGTATTTCGGACAAAGCGGCGGCGGGACATGGGGGAGTTTTGGTCTTTCATGGTATTGATTTCTCTGAATACGAAAATTGGGGAAGAAACTAACGGACTGCGCCGGAAGATCCAGCCTCGATTGGGAATCAGTACGAAAGCACTAATTCGACTTCTTTCTCGATATCGACTTCTTCGGCGGGTAGGGCACGCCGTTGATGTAGTCGAGGCGTCGCATGACGTCGGCGCCATCCTCCACGGGATCAAAGTTCGATCGCTCGACAGGATATTTCCCGTCAAAATGATCGCGGAACCAGACGATCGACTGGAGCGCCTCCGTGCCGAGAACAGGGTTCGCGGTCTCATTCACCAACGGCACAAGAGTGTCCTGCGGATTGATCGCGCCGATCGATCCCAAAAACTCGGCCGCGCGCATTCGCACCGGTTCAGATGCGTCGTCAAGCAAAGGGCTTGCCGCATCCACCAACGGTTCTGCTTCCTTCCCAAAGGAGGTGCAAACCATTGCCGCCCAGTAACGATGGGTCCACTTCCCGGAGCCCAGCGCAATCTCCAGTTCCGCCTTTGCTTCGCTGAACGGGACCAACGCCAGATCAGCAAGGTCCGCCATCTCGTGAAGGCCAGATTCATTCTCTTGTCCGAACTCAACGGGATTTCCCATCGCATGCTGCACGAGATGACTCTCGGGGTAGTAGCTCAAATCGGGCATGCCGCGAAGTCTCTTGCGCATTTCCGCGCGCAGTTCGGCAAGAGCGGCGGCGTGGGCGGGGTCCCCGGCTAGATTTGTCACATTGTGAGGATCCAACTCGCAATCAAAAAGCGCCTCAGCGGTCTTTCGCGAGAAGAACTGAGCGGCCGCTCCATCCAGTTCGCCCGCCTTCCATAGATTCCGCCACTCTTCGAAGGCCAGCATCTTGTAGCGATAATTGTTGTTCAATCCGTCCGGATAATAGGGCTGGAAGAATCGCATGTAGAAGTATTTCCCTTTCCTCAGAGTGCGCAC
>JBCDLR010000151.1:0-8844 GCA_038745205.1 Verrucomicrobiota bacterium | reverse complement strand
TGAGTAGAGGAAGTTAAAGATGGCAACCAATGTCAGGCCGATACCACCCAGGAGAAGAAGCGGCTGGAAGATCCCCTTGTCCGTCAAATAGACTGAAACCCGCCCGCTTTGGTAGAAATACACCATGATCAATCCCCAGGCGAGCAACGAGACCGCACCGATGATGGTCGTTTTCTTCATGATTGGAAAATAAACCGCCTGTTTTCTTGGATTAACACTGATTTTTCGAGGGCGTCACCCGGGTGGATCACGCCCGGGATCCTCAAGGGCCTTGCCCGGGAAGCCAGCCGAGCCCGTTCAAATAGTCTTCCCCCAGAAGCAGGACCGAGACGATGCCGACCGCGACGAAAAGCCCGAGGCACATGAAGGCAATGAACTTGACCCGGAAAACCGTCGCATACATGAACACCAGCTTCACGTCGACCATGGGGCCAAAGACGAGAAAGGAGAGTTTCGAGGAAAGCGGAAGCGGCAAATTGGCGGCAACAAAGGCATCGGAGGTGCTGCAGAGCGAAAGGACAAACGCGAGCAACATCATCGACGGCGACGCGAGCCATTCGTTGGAGGCAATGCCCGCGACGAAGCCCTTGTCGATTTGCGTGTTGAAAAAGGCCGTCACCGCAATGCCGATCGTGAAAAAGAGCGCGGTGTCGATGAAATCGCGCTGCGTCGAGCGGAAAGCCCGAATCAACCGGTCCGGCTTTACATCGCCGTGATGGTGGTGATGATCATGATCGTGGTGTCCGCGGTCATGATCGTCGTGGTGATGATCGTGGTGGTGATGATCGTGGTCGTGATGATCGTGGTCGTGGTCGTGGTCAGTCTCACCACCCGGATCGTTTTCCTTTTTCTTGTAGGTGATAAGCTTGCTGAGCAAGACCGTCGCCGGTTTGAGTTGCAGCACGATCAAGCCCACTCCGATCGCACAGAGCAACCCGAGACCGAGACGATAACCGGTCATCGACCACGCCAAGGTCTGTAATTCCTCATTCGGTCGATAGAACGCATTCCAGGTACTGAAAGCGGTGATCGGGTTCACGATCGGTGAGGCGAGCATGTAGGCGACGCCGCATGCCACGGGCAGTCCCTTTTGCACGAGCCGCCGGATGACCGGGACGATCGCACATTCGCAGACTGGAAACGGCAGGCCGAGGAACGCGCTCGCCACCACCGCGAGCCCCGCGTTCTTCGGCAGGATTTTTTCCAGGGTCTTCGACGGGAGATAAGCGTCGATGAACCCCGCAATGAGCGCCCCGAGGAAGATGTAGGGCGCTCCCTCGAAAAGGATGCCCAGAAAGCTGATGAAGAAGTCGCCGGCAGGACTGGGGTCGGTAAAAGGCAAGGCAGGTATCAGGTAACAGCGAAAAAGCGCGAAATTTCAGGGAACAATTTCCTCAACATTGGACTCTTCACACGAGTCGACGTTGACGCAAAGTTCTAAATAATTTCTCTGCGCGGTCCGCGCCTTCCGCCGCAGCGGACGAGGCGGATAACGGACGGCTTCGTCTTGCCAAACCCCCGCTGCTTCCCTACACTCCGCGCAAACGTATCCACAAGAACCATGGCCCACGAACTTCCCGAACTTCCCTACGCGCAAGACGCCCTCGAACCGCACATCGATGCCAAGACGATGGAAATCCATCATGGCAAGCACCACGCAACCTACGTGACCAAACTCAACGGTGCCCTCGAAGGCCACGACGATCTCGCCGGCAAGGAAATTTCCGAGCTGGTCAGTGATCTCAGCGCCGTTCCCGAGTCGATTCGCGGCGCGGTGCGCAACAATGGCGGCGGACACCTTAACCACTCCGCCTTCTGGAAAATGATGGGGCCCGGCAAGGGCGGCAATCCGGTCGGCGACGTCGCCGGTCTCATCGATTCCGCCTTTGGTAGTTTTGATGGTTTCAAGGAAGCCTTCGCCAACGCGGGCGCCACGCGCTTCGGCAGCGGATGGGCCTGGCTCGTCCTCAAGGCAGACGGCACGCTCGGCGTCACTTCCACCCCCAACCAGGACAATCCCATCATGGGTGAGGCCGCCGGTTGCTGCGGAAGCACTCCCATCCTCGGGCTCGACGTCTGGGAACACGCTTACTATCTCAATTACCAAAACCGCCGCCCCGACTACATCGCCGCTTTCTGGAACGTCGTCGACTGGGACGCCGTCGAAGCCAACTACCAGGGCTTCAAGGGAGCGATTGCGTAGTCCGTCGTCCGTTCTTCACTCCCACGCCGCGAAAACGCGAGTCATCTCCCCCCTCGACACGCGAATTGCTCCGTCCGAGTGATCCACGACGACGAGGCATCTCGTCATGTCGCGCCTCGCCATCATCGTCCTCCTCGCTGCTTCGTTCGGAGCAGTGTCCTGCATCGTCGTCGGTCCCGAGCACGTCGTGCCGGAGACGGACAAGCCGGCCCTCTTCAAGAACAAAAACCTTCGCGGGTCCATTCAGAGCGACTGGTGGAAATCCTTTAACGACCGCGAACTCAACCGTCTGGCGTCGAAGATCGACAAGGGCAACTTCGATCTCCAAGCCGCCCTCGCACGGCGGGACCAAGCAGAAGCCGCTCTCGGCGTCGCCCGCAGCCCCCTCTTCCCGTCCGTGGGCCAGGACGGCGGCGTGCAACGCAATCGCGCCTCGGAAAATGACACCGCGGGCCAATTCGGACCATCCTACTTCACGCAGTACCGCGTGGGTCTGGCGCTGAATTGGGAGATCGACCTCTGGGGTCGCATTCGTCGCCTCGTCGAGGCGGCCAACGCCGACGCCGACGCCGCACAGGCACTCGTCGAGGATGCCCGGCTCTCTCTCAGCTCCCAACTCGCGCGCAATTATTTCGCCCTTCGATTCCTCGACGCCGAACGCGTCGTCCTTCTCGATGCGGTCAAGATCCGCGAGGAAAACACGGAGCGTGTTCGCGCCCGGTTCGAAGAGGAAGTGACAAGCGAACTCGACGTCGCACGCGCCGAAACCGAACTCGCGGCCACCAAGGCCGATCTCGCGTTGCTCGACGGACCGCGCGAACGGCTCGAGAACGCCATCGCCGTCCTCATCGGGGAACAACCATCGAAGTTCCAGATCAGCCGCAAGGGTTACCAAGGTCAGCTCCCCGTCATTCCAACGGGACTTCCTGTTGACTTGTTAGGGCGCCGCCCCGACGTGCGTGCGGCCGAGCGCCAGTTGGCGGCAAGTTCCGCCCGCATCGGCGCGGCAAAGGCCGAGTTCTTCCCGAAGTTGAGCCTCACGGGCAGCGGTGCCTTGTCGAGCATTGACGCCAGCGACTTCCTCGACTGGAGCAGTCGCACCTTCGCCTTCGGGCCGACACTTGAGACTCCGTTGTTCCAGGGCGGTCGCCTCAAGGCCAACGTCCGTCGGGCCGAGGCCGAGAACCGGGAAGCGCTCGCGAATTTCCAGCAAGCCGTCCTCGGCGCCTTCCGCGATGTCGAGGACGCCCTTGCCACCCTCGCCTCCCTCCGCTCCGCCGCCTCCGCCCAGGACGCGGCGGTCAAGGCGTCGTCAAAGGCGCTCGAACTCTCGGATCTTCGCTACGAGGAGGGCCTCGTCAGCTACCTGGAGGTCGTTGACAGTCAACGCGAACGCCTCAGCGCCAAGCGCGCCGCGGTGCAGATCCGAGGCCAGCGATTCGAGGCCGCCGTGCAGTTGATCCAGGCCCTTGGCGGCGGTTTCGATTCATAAACGTCTCCTGATTCCACCCATGAAGACTTCCCTTCTTTTCCGCCTCGCACTCGCGACGCCGGTTGCCGTCCTTGTCACTTCCTGCGGCGGTCCCGAGCAACCGCAAGGCCCTCAGGCTATGCCCGTCGCGGCCGCCCAGCCCGTCGTGCAGCGCTTCCAGGAGAAAGCGGTCTTCACCGGTCGCTTTGAAGCCACGGAAGCGGTCGAGGTACGCTCCCGCGTGAATGGCTACCTCGACAAGGCCCTCTTTGAAGAGGGCAAGCCGATTGAGAAAGACGCACCGCTGTTCCAGATTGATCCCCGGCCTTTCGATGCGGCACTCGACAGCGCGAAAGCCCGTGTTGCTCAAGCAACTGCCGCACGCGATTTGGCCAAGGCCAATCTCGATCGCGCCGAACGGCTCGTCAGCCGGGACGCCATCGCGAAGGAGGAATTCGACATCCGCGCGAGCGAACTGGCCCAGGCCGAAGCCGACCTCGCCGCCGCGCGAGCCACCGAAACCAGCGCAGCTCTCGACCGGGAATTCTGCGACATCAAGGCACCCATCTCCGGAATCGCCGGGCGCTATCTTGTCACTCCCGGGAACTTCGTCAGCGGAAACACCGCGATCTCCGGCGTCCTGACCACCATTGTTCCGCACGACCCGATCTACCGCTACTTCGAGGTCGACGAACGGACGGTCCTCCGCTTCACCCGCATGTTCTTCAAGGGCCGTGCTCCCGGTCGCGAGGGCGAGCCCCGCGCGGTGGAAATCGCGACATCCGACTCGGACGAATTCGAGTTCGCAGGCATGCTCAAGTTTTCCGAGAACCGCCTCGACGAGTCGACGGCCACTCTGCAGCTCCGGGCGGAGGTGCAGAATCCCGATCAGTTCCTTACCCCGGGGCTCTTCGCCCGCGTGCGCATTCCCATGGCCCCGGAAGAAGACCACCTCATGGTGCGCGAGAGCGCCCTCGGCTTCGACCAGGACAAGCGTTTTGCGTGGAAAGTCGGCACCGACAACACCGTCTCCCGGCAATACGTCGAAGTCGGCACGCTGCAGGGCGGCATGCGGGCCATTCTCGAGGGGTTAACCGAGGAGGACCGCATCGCGGTTTCCAACATCCAACTCCTCCGCGAGGGCGCTCCCGTCCAGCCGCGCGAGGTCCCAATGATCGAAGGTGAAGCCACACTGACCACACCGTCCGCCACGGAAGAAGCTCCTGACGAAGCGGCCGGCAACGAGACCGGTTCCGACAACGGCGCGCCATGAAGAACCTCTCGTTTTTCTTCATCGACCGGCCGCGCTTTGCCACGGTCATGTCGATCTTTATCGTCATCGTCGGGGCCATCTCCTACCTTCGCCTGCCCATCGCCCAGTTTCCGGAGGTCGCACCCCCCACCGTTGTCGTGCGCGCCGCCTACCCCGGCGCCACTCCCGCCGTCATCGCCGACACCGTCGCCGCGCCCATCGAACAGGAGGTCAACGGCGTCGAAGGCATGCTCTACATGAGTTCGCAGTCAACGAACGACGGCGCCTACGAACTCACCATCTCCTTTGAACTCGGAACCGATCTCGACACCGCGCAGGTCCTCGTGCAAAACCGTGTTGCCATTGCGCAACCGCGCCTTCCCGACGAAGTAAGGCAACTCGGCGTCACCGTGCAAAAATCGTCGCCCGACCTGCTGCTCGTCGTGCAGATGTACTCGCCGGACGAGACCTTCGACCTCCTCTACGTCACGAACTACGCCGTCCTGCAGGTGCGGGAACAATTGCGGCGGCTTGACGGCGTCGGCGATGTCCGGCTCTTCGGGGGTCGCGAGTACTCGATGCGCGTTTGGCTCGATCCTGAACGGCTTGATTTTTATGGCCTTACGTCGACCGAGGTCGTGGCCTCCCTCCGCCAGCAAAACCTCCAGGTGGCGGCGGGCGTCATCGGTCAACAACCGATGGAAAGCGAGGTGCCATTCCAAATCAACGTCACCACTCTCGGGCGCCTCAGCTCTCCCGACGAATTTGAACGCGTTGTGGTGAAGACGAGCGACGAGGGCCGGCTCGTGCGGGTGAGCGACATCGCGCGGGTGGAACTCGGGGCCGTCGACTACGGCGTGAACGGCTACCTGAACAAGACGCGCACGCTCGCCATGCCCGTCTTCCAGCGCCCCGGGTCGAACGCCCTCGACACCGCCCAGGCCGTCCGCGACGAGATGGAGCGGCTCTCCGCCGACTTCCCCGAAGGCCTCGTCTACGAGATCGTCTACGACCCGACCACCTTCATCGCCGAGTCCATCGATGCGGTGATCGAGACGCTCATCGAAGCCGTGCTTCTGGTGATGTTAGTGATGCTCGTCTTCCTGCAATCCTGGCGGGCCGCGCTCATCCCCATCCTCGCCATCCCCATCTCGCTCATCGGCACCTACGCCGTCATGGACCTCTTCGGCTTCTCGCTGAACAACCTCACGCTCTTCGGACTCGTGCTCGCCATCGGCATCGTGGTCGATGACGCCATTGTCGTCGTCGAGAACATCGAGCGAAACCTTGCCAAGGGACTGAAGCCCCGCGAGGCCGCGCGGCGATCGATGGCGGAAGTCGCCGGCGCCCTCGTCGCCACCACCCTCGTTTTGCTCGCCGTCTTCATCCCCTCGGCGGCCGTCGGCGGCATCACCGGACAGTTTTACAGCCAGTTCGCCCTCACCATCGCGACCTCAACCGTTCTTTCCTCGGTGGTCTCCCTCACCCTCAGCCCGGCCCTGGGTGTCCTGCTCCTGCGGAAGAAGGAAGACACTAACGATTGGCTGACGAAAGGACTGAACCTCGTCCTCGGCTGGTTCTTCAACCTGTTCAACAAGGGCTTCGACAAGGCGACGAACGGCTACGCCGCCGTGGTGAAACGAGCGGTGCGGGCCTCCGCCATCATGGCGGTGCTCTACATCGGCTTCATGGCCATTGCCGGCGCGGGTTTCAAGTTCGTCCCGGGCGGTTTCATTCCCGGGCAGGACCAGGGCTACTGCATCGTGGCGGCCCAACTTCCTCCCGGCGCCTCCGTGCAGCGAAGCGACGAAGTCGCGCAAAAGATCATCGACCTCGTGCTCGACACACCCGGCGTGACGGGAGTGGTCGGGTTTTCCGGATTCAACGGCGCAACCTTTTCGAACGCGCCCAACGCCTTCACCGCCTTCCCCGTCTTCGACGAGTTTTCGAATCGCGTCAAAAACGGGCAATCCGGCGAGACAGTGATCAACGCCATCCGGCAAAAACTCATGACCGTCGACGAGGGCCTGACCATTGTCCTGCCACCGCCGACGGTGCGCGGACTCGGAAACGGCGGCGGCTTCAAGATGATGGTGCAGGACCGAGCCGACCTCGGCTATGCCCAACTCGAGCAGGCCACATGGGGTCTCATCATGACCGCCATGCAGGAGCCGGAAGTCGTGCAGCCCTTCACCCCCTTCACCGCCCAAGCCCCTCAATTTTATGCGGATATCGACCGCGAGAAGGCCTTCATGCTCGGCGTTCCGCTCTCAAACGTCTTCGACACTCTCTCGGTCTTCCTCGGTTCTTCCTACGTCAACGACGTCAACCTCTACGGCCGCACCTTCCGGCTGACGGCCCAGGCGGAAGCCGAGTTCCGCGACACCGCGGAAGATGTGAGCCGGTTGAAAACGCGCAACGCGCAAGGTGACATGGTTCCGTTAGGGTCCGTGCTTTCCGTCGACCAGAAGACGGGGCCTGATCGGGTCGTGCGCTTCAACTTGTATCCCTCCGCCGACCTCCTCGGTGCGACGGCGCCCGGCTTCAGCACCGGGCAGGCCCTGCAAAAAATGGAAGCTCTCGCCGCGAACGTGCTACCCCAGGGGATGGGCTACGAGTGGACGGAGCTCGCCTACCAAGAGCAGAAGCCCCGCACCTCACCCGCCCTCATCTTCGGACTTGCCGTCTTCTTCGTCTTCCTTCTCCTCGCCGCGCAGTATGAGAGTTGGAGCCTGCCCCTGGCCATCATTCTCACCGTCCCGCTCTGCCTGACCGGTGCCATCTGGGGGGTCTTCCTGCGCGGAATGGACAACAACATCCTCACGCAGATCGGCCTCATCGTTCTCGTTGGCCTCGCCAGCAAGAACGCCATTCTCATCGTCGAGTTCGCAAAACAACTGGAAGACGAAGGCAAGGACCGCTTCGCCGCCGCCCTCGAAGCCGCGCGCCTGCGCCTGCGGCCCATCCTCATGACGGCTTTCGCCTTTATCCTCGGCGTCCTACCCCTCCTCCTTGCCACCGGCCCCGGCGCCGAAATGCGCCAGGCCCTCGGCACGGTCGTCTTCTACGGCATGATCGCCGTCACCTTCTGTGGCATCTTCTTCAGCCCCTTCTTTTACGTCGTCATGCGAGGCATTTTTGCCGCGAGAAAGGAGAGTTGAAGAGTCCGGATCAACGACCCGTGCACATACCCAATCGCGAGGCATCGACTGTCGTCATTTAATGCCCTGATAGCTATTGACCATGTCGCTCACGGGTGTGTACCCTTGATCCATGTCTCTTCGCTTTCCCTCTCGCCCACGCTACCTAGCCTTCCTCGACGAAGAAGAACTCTCTGCCCTGCTTGCCGAAGGTGAGATCGGCCAGGCTTCAGCCGCCGAGACCATCATTGAGCAAAGCCAGCCCCAGGACCGACTCTACTTTGTCGCCTCGGGCCGCGCCATCGTTCGCGTCGCCCACGGCGGCACCGTCACCGAAGTGGCCGAGCTCCGCGCCGGGGAATGCTTCGGCGAGATGTCCGTCTTCCATCCGGGGCCGGCGAGCGCATCCGTCATTGCTTCCGAAAGGCTCGACTACTGGTCGATCTCCAAGGACAAACTTGAAGGCTTCCTCGCCGATCACCCCGAACTCGCCGCCCGTTTCTACACTTCGATCATCACCGAGCTCGCGACCCGCATGCGCACCCTCAACGAGAACCTGCCCGAAGGCGCGAAACGCGTTTCGGAAGGGTGGTGGTAGAAACCCCTACTGCAAAAACACGTTCTACGAATTCTCAACGGTGGATCGTGGCCTCCGGGCGCGATGCCGGAACCTCCGCGCGAAAGCGCGCAAACCAAAGCACCCGCACACTCGCTTTTCGGATCGTTCATGCGGAAAACCAGATACGTCGACTTCGTCGTGGCAAATCGACTGCTTTTT
>JBCDLR010000150.1:0-8935 GCA_038745205.1 Verrucomicrobiota bacterium | reverse complement strand
TACGAATTCGATGCCCGAAAGAGGTTGTACAGTGAGATTGAGCCTCTGTTTTTCAGTTTGTATGAGGGCTGTGTGTTAATCAGGGCCCAGGTAATCCCTTCCAGGGCATTGTCGCCTTCCCGTTTTTTCGCGGCACGGAGGACCTTTCGCTCGTGATCCGTGGGTTTGCGGGAAAGCAGGGCGGTGTAGACGTGGTCACACTGCTTGTCGAAGCTCTCATCCCTGTCGAGGTCGCGCATGAGCGCGGAGTTCGCGCTGGTGATGGCGCCGAAGGCGTTTCCATTCATGAGCTTCAGTGTCTGCGGAACGCTTGCTTCGCGGTTGCTGTTCTCAATGAGTTCCCGGTCGGACTGACCGAAGACGCGGAGGAAATGATTTTCCGGGGCAGGGTATCCGACATTCGACGAGCGGACAAAGACCCTGTCCATGCTGTCTTCATACTTCTTCACCGCCGTGTACTGCTTGAACTTGTCAGGGCCGAGTTTGGCGGCGATGCGCCGGGAGTCCTCCTTTTCCTTCTTCTCGGCAGCGAGCTTTTCCTTCCGTTCCTGATCGCGGGCTTCCGGATCGCTGTAAGAGCGGGGAATCTGCGCGAATTTATGTTTACGGAAAACACCTTCGAGTTTGCGGACAAGGGCTTGTGGCTGGTTCCGGAACGGAGTGCGGAAATAGCCGTTTGAGGTCAGCTGATCGAGGTCCCAGTAGATCAGCCTTGCGAAGACGTCCGTCTCACGTTTGGCGAATTCCTTCATTTCGAGAACAACCTTCTGGGCGGATTCGGCATCCTTTTGCTTGATGGCGCGGTCGATGCGCGATTCGTAGTTGTCCATCTGCTTGTTGATTTTCTCCTGCTGGGCGATCATGCGTCGCTGGCGTTTGAGGAGTTCGTCGGGATCCTGCTTTTCGATACGGTTCCAAGCCGCGAGGCGACCGGAGTCGTCCGGCTGGAACCGATCGGAGCCCGCACTGTCCGGTTCCGCACGCACGAGAGTGACCAGCGAGTCCCACATTTGCTCCGCACTCATGCGGCGCAGGACGGGTCCGGGGAAGGTGTAGTCTTTTCCGCTGAGCGGATCGTAGGCGCTCGCTTCGCGCTGGTAGGTCTTGGTGTTGTAGACGACGCGGTAGAAGGCGCGCATGTCGTAGTCGACTTCCTTCATCAACTGGATGAGATACTCCATCAGTTCCGGATTCGAGCCGAGATCGTCCTCTGCGACATTGTCCACTGGCTCGAAGACCCCGGCGCCGAGGGCGCGTTTCCAAAGGCGGTTTGCGATGACCTTGGTGAACTGCGGGTTGTTCGGAGAGGTCATCCATGCGGCGTACTTCTCTGATCGCTGTTCGCCGGGCTTCACGTAGGCCATGTCACCGAAGGGCGTCTCGGGCTTGACGACTTCTTTGGGCTTCGCGTCGTTGTATTGGTAGTCGTGCGGGAGGCGAAGCTCGTTCTTCGTCTCGGCGACGACGGAATTGCGGAAGTTGACGGTGAAGTTGCCGAGGGTCCGCTGGGCTTCCCGTTGTTCGGTTCCGTCCATCGATTTGGCGATGACCTTCCGCATCTCGTTTGTGGCCTCGTTGGCGGAATCCGGGGCGCGGACGGCGGCGACCGGTGAACTGAAGGCCGCGAGCTTGTAGTAGTCCATCTGTGTCCAGTCATCGAAGGGGTGGTCGTGGCATTGGGCGCAGACCAACTGGGTGCCGAGGAAGACCTGGACCGTGGCGGCCATGTGGTCGAGGGGCATGCCGCGGTCCCTGAGGTAGAACCCGACGGCACCGTTCTCGTCGATGAGCCCGTCGGCAGTCACCAATTCACGAACGAATTGATCGTAGGGCATGTTCTTCGCGAGGGCGTCCTTGACCCAGTTCGCGTAGCGCAGGGCATTGTTCGGGTCCTGTCCCGGAATGGTCCGGGTGACACGAAGAATGTCCGCCCAGAAATTGAACTCGTGGCTGAGGTGGCCCGGTGAGTTGAGCAGCTTGTCGATGAGTTGAGCGCGCTTGTTGAGATCCTTTGATCGGAGGAATTCCTCCGTTTCCGAGGTGCTGGGGATGCGCCCGACGATATCGAGGTAAGCGCGCCGGACGAAGGTGTTGTCATCGGCAAGCCGGTTGGGTGTGATGTCTTCCTCGGCGTAGCCTTTGGTGACGAGAGCATCAATCTGCCGGGCGGCTTTATGCACCGGCACCGGCTTTGCAGCCGCCACGAAGACGGAGGCGAAAACGGCGATAACGGTAAGTCCTGCAATTCGCATGGTTTTGATTGGTTGGAGGCGACGGTTCAAGAGAATAGAGAGGTAACGGGTTGTCCGTTGTGCGCGACGGTGAACGGGCGCATGGACGGCGAGTAGAGGACCTGCGCGAGCGGCAGTCCGAGGCCGTAGGCGACGGTGGCATTGAAGTCCTCGATCCCGAGGGGGTTTTCGGTGACTTCCTTGCCGTTGACGTCGCAGTCCCCGTAGAGCGTGCCTCCCTTGATACCGCCGCCCGCGATGGCGGTGGTGAAGCATTGCGGGTAGTGGTCGCGACCGGTGTTCACGTTGATGTCCGGCGTGCGGCCGAATTCGGTGGCGAGAACGACGATGGTTTCATCGAGAAGCCCGTGAGACTGCAGGTCGGCAAGCAGCGCGGAGAAGGCGGCGTCGAGAGTGGCGGCCTGCTTGGAGACGCGATCGAAGTTTTCGACGTGCGTGTCCCAGCTGCCCATGCGGACCTCGACGGAATTGACACCTCGCTGGAGGAGGCGGCGGGCGAGAAGGCAGCCCTGGCCCATGGAGTTGTCGCCGTACCGGTCGCGGACTTCCTTTGATTCCTCGGTCAGGTCAAAGGCCGCGAGGTCCTCGCTGTGCATGAGCTTGACCGCGTCGTCATACATGGCGGTGTAGGCGCTGATGCGCTTGTCGTCGTAGCGGGCCCTGAACTCCTTGTCGAGATCGAGGGACATATTCCGGCGAGCATGGAATTGATCCTCGCTCACTTTCGAGAAATGCGCGATGTCGGTGAGCCCTTCTTCGGGCTTGCCGATGACAAGCGGACTGTGAGTCGAGTCGAAGAACCCTGCGCCGACTTGCCGGCTACTGCCGTTGACACAAACGAAACCGGGCAGGGTGTCGTTGCCGCGTCCCTTGTATTTCAAGTTCCATGCCGCGAGATGCGGGTGGCGGATCGTGGAACGAAGCGCGTAACTCGTGCGCATCATGTACTGTCCTTGCTGGTGGGCGCCGGTCTTTGAAGTCATCGAGCGGATGATCGCCATTTTGTCGGTGTGGTCGGCTAGCTTGGGCAGGTACTCGCTGAGAAGAATGCCGTCGGCCTTCGTCTTGATCGCCTTGACGTCGCCACGGATCTTCGCGTCGGCGTCGGGGCGCGGGTTGAAGGTGTCGAGGTGAGACATTCCGCCCGACATGTAGAGATAGATGATGTTCTTCGCGGGATTCTTGCGCGGTGGAACTTTCGAGGCCTTGGCTCCGGCTGCCTGAGCATTGGAAATGACTCCGGGCATGAGGCCGACTCCGAGAAGGGAGCCTGCGGCTTTCGCCATGAAGCGTCGGCGGTGCAAATCGTCGTGCATGAATTTAGAATTGCTCATCGTCTGGAAGTTTTGGAGTTTGCTGCGGCGGCGAAGGACAATGGTGCCGGAATGTTGCCGCCAGACGCTTAATATGGACGAAATACTGTCCAATCTCACAATAAATTGGTGCTTTCACCCGGCCTGGAAGGCTTGAAAACACGGTATTTGTGTTCATTTTCGGAGATGATTCGCCCCCCAGCTCTTTCTTTCCTTGTTGGCCTCGTTTTCATCGTTGTTTGTCCGGCGGAGCAGTCGCCCAATCTCATTTTCATCATGGCGGATGATCTCGGCTACGGAGATCTCGGCTGCTTCGGGCAGGAGAAAATCAAGACGCCGGCGTTGGATCGTCTGGCGGCAGAGGGGATGAAGCTGACGGATTTCTATGCGGGCTCGACGGTTTGCGCACCATCACGGGCCGTTTTGATGACGGGCCAGCACACAGGCCGGACTTGGGTCCGGGGGAACTCGCGGGAGCCGGGAGTGCAGGACCTGCGGGACGAGGATGTGACCGTGGCGGAGGTCTTCAAGAAGGCTGGCTATGTCACCGCGATGTGCGGGAAGTGGGGGCTGGGCGATGTGGGATCCGCGGGGGAGCCGTCGAAGCAGGGGTTCGATTATTTCTACGGCTACTTGAACCAGCACCACGCGCACAACTACTACCCCACCTTTCTCATTGAGAATGGCCAGAGGGTTCCCCTGCGCAACACCCCGGAGAACGAGGGTGAGTTCGGACAGGGCTGGGCAAAAGGGAAGTTCGACTACACGCACGACCTGATCGTGGCCAAGTCGATGGAGTGGCTGGAAGAGAACCATGAAAAGCCGTTTTTCCTCTACCTTCCCTACACGATTCCTCATGCGAATAACGAGGCCAACAAGGCGCTCGGCGATGGTCAGGAAGTGCCCAACTACGGCATCTACGCGAACGAGGGTTGGTCGAATCCCGACAAAGGGCAGGCGGCCATGATCACGCGCATGGATCGTGACATTGGGAACCTCGTCACCAAGCTGAAAACCTGGGGTATCGCGGAAAGAACCCTCGTCATCTTCACCTCGGACAACGGCCACCACAAGGAAGGCGGCAATGATCCCGAGTTTTTCAACGCCAACGGTCCTCTTCGCGGCATGAAGCGCGACTTGACTGATGGCGGGATTCGCGTGCCAACGATCGCGTGGTGGCCGGGCAGGATTGCGGCTGGATCGGAAAGCGACCACGTGGCCTATCATGGCGACCTGATGGCCGTGGCCTGTGAGTTGACCCAACAGCCTCTCCCGGAGCAGGAAACGCAATCGATCAGTTTCCTTCCCGCTTTGCTGGGCGAGGGAACACAGAAAAAGCATCGCTACCTCTACTGGGAATTCTATGAACGAGGCGGCAAGCAGGCCGTGCGCTTCGACAACTGGAAGGCCATTCGACAGCCCATGTTCTCGGGGAACGTCGAACTCTATGATCTGAAAAACGACATCGGGGAAGAGCAGGACCTCGCGTCGGAGAAACCGGATCTCGTCCGGAAAGCGAAAGTCATGATGAATGAGGCGCATGTCCCCCACGAGAACTGGAAAGTGCGGGGGGCGCCGGCGAAGAAGCCGTCCGCGTAGGCTGGAAGTCATTAGCCCGCCGCCCGGATGCCGATTTGGATGGCGGCGGGGATGGTGAGGACGGAGAGCAGGGTGGAGGCGATCACGGACTGGGCGGCGACGTCGGGATTGGCTCCGTAGTGACGGGAAAGAAAGATGGGAGCCATGGCGGTGGGCATGGCCGCTTGAACAATAAGGACCTTCTGTAACTCGGGGGTAAACGGTACGACGGCGAGCGCGAGCCAGAAGAGCGAGGGAATGATGGCGAGTCGCGTTAGCGTGGAGAGAAGGGAGACGCGCGGGTTGATGCGCCATCCGGGTTCGCGGGTGAGATCGCGGAGGGAAGCGCCGACAAGGATGAGGCTCAGCGGAATGGAGCTGGCGCCGAGCATGCCAAGAAAGGTCATGATCCAATCAGGGATCCGCCCGCCAATTCCGAAAGCATTCAACAGCAGTCCGAAGACGACTGCGATGATGGGGCCGTTGAGCAATTGCCTCGGCGACCACTTTCCGCCGCTGAGGAGAAGCACCCCGACGGTCCACAGCGCCAGTTCCACGCCGAGGCTGTGCACAAAAAGGACGCCGGTAAGGTCCTTCGCCAACGTTGCGTCCTCGTGGGCAAAAACCTGGATCAAGACGGGGATGGCGATGAAGCCGTAATTTTGAAGGCCGTTGGTGACCGCGAACGTGCCGCGATCCGCCCGCTCACGGCAACCCGCGAGGGATCCCATCCCCCACGCGATCGCCATTCCCCCGAGGACAAGAATGGCGCCGCTTCCGATTCCGCCGGTGAGGTTTTCAAGGCGTGTTACTTCCTCGTTGCCGAGGGTCTTGGAAAGGATGAGCGCGGGGTAGAGGCAATGGATAACGAGCCGCATCAGGGAGGCATCGGCTTCGTGCGTGAGAATGCGCAACCGTCTCACAATCAAACCGGCAAAGATCACCCCGAAAATGGGGAGAATCGCCGCAATGATCTCCAGGTAGGTCGTCAAAAAGGATATTAGCACAGGCATCCTGCCTGTGGCGACAGGATGTGGGTCTTCACTTTGGATCGCAAGACGCAACACCCTTGAGCGGTGATGGCGTCAGCGTCGTCGAGAAGTGTTTGGTCACAGGCGGGACTCCTTTGCTACTCCTCTCCGCCACCATTGTCCTCTTCTATCTCCTCCTCATCGTCATCGGAGATGACTTTCGCGACGTCCTGAAGCAGTTCGCCCTCGCGAAGACCGATGAGTTTCACGCCTTGGGCGGCGCGTCCGGTGGAACGGATTTCCTCGACGCGCGTGCGGACGCTTTGGCCGCTGCTGGTCATGAGCATGATTTCGTCCTCCTCTTTGACAGAGAGTGCTCTAACAACACGGCCAGTCTTGTCGGTGACCTTCATGGTGATCATGCCTTTGCCGCCGCGGCCCTTCGTCGGGTATTCCTCAAAGGCGGTACGTTTGCCGAGACCGTTCTCGCTGGCGACGAGCAACTGGGCCTCGTTGTCAACGATGACGAGAGCGACGCAGTGGTCGTTCTCCCGCGGCCGTATGCCGGCCACACCCTTGCTGTTGCGGCCCATGGGGCGGATGTTTTCCTCATTCGTGCGCACGCTGTAGCCGGCGGCGCTGATGAGGCAGATGTCGTCGGTTCCGTTGGTGAGCTTGACGTCAATGAGCTCGTTGCCTTCCTCGAGATTGATCGCGATGATGCCCGCTTGCCGGTGGTTGCGGAACTCGCTGAGCTTGGTCTTTTTCACCGTCCCTTTCTTTGTCGCAAAGAGGACGTTGAAGGCGGGATTGAAGGTTTTGTCGCGGTCGCCTTCGCCCTCAGCCTCAATGCGTAAAGTGGCTCGCACACGTTCCTCGGGCTGGAGGTCGAGGAAGTTCTTAATCGACCGGCCCTTGGCCGTGCGGGCCATCTCCGGGATCTCGAAAACGCGGTTCACGAAGACGCGGCCCGTGTTCGTGAAGAACATGAGGTAGTCGTGCGAACTGGCGCTGAAGAGCTGTTCGACGAAGTCCTGTTCCTCTTCCTCGCCCTGTGCATCGCGCGTGACCATGCCCTTCACCCCTTTTCCGCCGCGCTTCTGGACGTTGTACTCGCTGCTGAGGGTGCGCTTGATGTAGCCGCGGTGGGTGATGGAGATGATGTTGGATTCGTTGGCGATGAGATCGACGGTCGCGATCTCGCCGGGGTCGTGCTCGATGCTGGAACGGCGCGGGGTGCCATACTTCTCCTTCACCTCGAGCAACTCGTCCTTGATGATCTGCAGGACGCGGTCCTCGCGGGCGAGGATGTCAAGGAGGTCTTTGATCTCGGCGAGAATCTCGTCGTAGTTCGCCTTGAGCTTGTCGCGCTCGAGGGCGGTCAACTGGTAGAGGCGAAGGTCGAGAATGTGATTCACCTGGGTGTCGGTGAAAACATACTTGCCGTCGACGATGCTCGGTTGATCCCGGATAAGGATGCCGAGGGCTTCGGCGGCTTCGAGGGTGAAACTGTAGGCCTTGATCTTCTCTTTCGCTTCCTCGCGGTTGGCAGAGTTGCGGATGATGGCGATGAAGTCATCGAGATTGGCGATGGCGAGGAGGAGCGCCTCGAGCTTCTCCGCGTTCTCCTCGGCCTTCTGAAGGAGGTAGCGCGTGCGGCGGACGATGATCTCGCGGCGGTGCTCGATGTAGCAGGTGAGCGCGTCCTTGAGATTGAGGAGGCGGGGCCGGCGATTGTCGATCGCCAGCATGTTGACCGAGAAGGTCGTCTCGAGCTGGGTGTGCTTGAAGAGATTGTTCAGGACAACCTGCGAGCGGGCGTCGCGCTTGAGGTCGATGACGACGCGCGTGTTCTCGTCCGATTCATCGCGAATGGCGGAGATTTCCGGAAGGATCTTTTCGTTCGCGAGCTGTCCAATGCGCGTGCAAAGGACGGCACGGTTCACGGCGAAGGGGATTTCGTCGATGATGATCTGCTCGCGCCCCGTTTTCGTTTCCTCGATGCGGGCACGGCCACGAACGCGGATGCTGCCGCGGCCGGTGTGGAAGTAGCTCTTGATGCCGTTGTGGCCGAGAATGACGCACCCCGTGGGGAAGTCGGGTCCCTTGATGAATTCTGCAAGTTCGTCGATGGAGATCGCCGGGTTTTCGATCTGCGCGCAGATGCCGTCGATGATTTCCGAGAGGTTGTGCGGCGGAATGTTCGTCGCCATGCCGACAGCGATGCCGGTGCCGCCGTTGACGAGGAGGTTGGGAAAGGCCGCGGGAAGAACGGTCGGTTCTTCCTGGGAGCCGTCGTAGTTCTCCTGGAAGTCGACGGTGGCCTTGTCCATGTCGTTCATCAAGGCCACACCGAGGTGGGTGAGTCGCGCCTCCGTGTATCGCATGGCAGCGGGGGCGTCGCCCTCGACCGATCCGAAATTGCCCTGGCCTTCGACGAGCAGTTCCCGCATCGACCACGGCTGCGCCATGTTGACGAGCGTCGGATAGATCGCCTGGTCGCCGTGCGGGTGGTATTTACCCATCGTGTCCCCGACGATGCGTGCGCACTTCAAGGTGCCTTTCCCCGGCGTCAGCCCGAGGTCGTTGAGCATCGCGTAAAGGATGCGCCGTTGGGACGGTTTCAGGCCGTCGCGGGCATCCGGGAGTGCCCGCTAAATGATGACCGACATCGAGTATTCGAGAAACGACTGCGCCATCTCGTCGGCGACATTGATCGGCTCGATATTCGCAGCGTCTGGAGTCCCTTCCACGTTCCCTTCAATGGGTTCATTTTCAGGGGATTGTGGATCTTCTGGCTCTTCCGGCATTCAGGTGCGTG
>JBCDLR010000149.1:0-8947 GCA_038745205.1 Verrucomicrobiota bacterium | reverse complement strand
TTTCCACCCAATTTCTCTAGCAATTCTTCGGCTTCCCGGAGATTGAGTTTGTTGTAGGAATTTACCCAGTACATGCAGATGTCAGGGAATGGAGCCGTGATTTCACTGCGCCATTTCAGCCATCAGAATAACAGTCTGCCCCCGGCGGATTGCCTTCTGGTGGCCATAGCGTAGTGGAACCACCCGGTCCCATCCCGAACCCGGAAGTGAAACGCTGCAGCGCCGATGGTAGTGCGGGGCAAGCCCGTGTGAGAGTAGGTCGTTGCCAGTTTAAATACCCTCTTCGATTTCGGTCGAAGAGGGTTTTTTTGTGCTCCAATTCAGCCAAATCTGCCTTGAGATAGTCCGTCTGTCGGTTGAGAAAGTGCCGGGTGGATTTTTTTATTAAAAATATTCAACCCTCCGAATGGAGACTCGATTTTCTCGAGACGGGATTTGTCGTTCCCGAAAGGCCAGAAAATCACGGAAAAACTAGGACTTCATTTTATTTAAGAAATCTTAATAGTATCCCTTGTTCGAATTCTTCGAGTCGCTATAGTCGAATCGTCTAATCACAATTTCCACGATTCGAGTTTGATGCGATTCCCACGTTTCAGTCCCCGGGATTCTCATGCGAGGTCGCGCCGTCCAAACGGCACGGCTTCGCGACTTTTGACGGTTCTGTTAGGACTCTTGTCCTTTGCCGGCGCAATCCTTCAACCAGCGTTCACGCTGGCCGCGGCGCCACGCTTTGAATCCTTCACCCGTGCCTCGGCCGGGGGAGGTGTGTCGAGTTTGCAAGTCGATGTGCCCGCAGGAACCGGCGAGGGTGATTTTCTTCTCGCGGTGTTTTCCGTGCACGATGGTGTGAGCTTTGTGATTCCGTCAGGCTGGACCTTATTGGATCAAGGGCGATCTCCGAGCGATGCCTCGACTCTTGCCGTTTTCTACAAGGTCGCTTCTGTCTCCGAATTGAGCCCGGTCACCTTTTCCTGGAACAGTTCCGAACAAGTCGTAGCGACCATGCTCCGATACTCAGGAGTGGATGGTGCGAGCCCGGTCAACAGCAGTGATGTCAACTCCGGGACGGGAATCACCGCGGACGCGCCCAGTATCACCACAACCGTCGAAGATACCACCTTGATCCGGATTCTCGGCGCCGCTGATGATGATCTCTCCTCCTCTCCTTTCCCCGATGGACACTTTGGCCGATTTTTCCATGAGAGTAATCCGGCGAGCGCCTTTTCCACCGGCTGTGCGATTGCCGAGAGCATCCAGAGGACTGCCGGCGCGACGGGCGTGGCCACGTTTAACTTTGAGTCGCCGGAAGAGTGGCGGTCGATGACGATTGCGCTCGCCCCGAAATCCTCGTCCGCGCCAGGCGAGATCGAGGGACTGGTTTTCCGGGACAACAACGGTAACGGAGTACCGGAAGCCGGCGAGGCCGGAGTGGAAGGGCTGACGGTGACGGCATGGGGAGCCGGAAATACGATGGTGACGACCGCGACCACACTTCCGGACGGGCGATACACGCTTACCGGGCTCACGAATTCCTCGATCTTCCGGATTGAGCTCACCGGTCTTCCCGCTCATCTGCTGCCAGGTCCAGCGGGGAATACGGGTACCACTTTCAGGGCGGTTCCGGCTGTAGGGGTCGACTTTGCCGTTCTCAATCCCGCGGAGTTTACCGGAAGCTCGACGTCGCCCACGCTCATCACCAGCCAGTTCGTGGAGGGCGTCCAGTCTACGACCACGGATGCGCTGATCTCTTTTCCGTATGACGCCGGCGCGGCAAACGCGCGACAACCGGACGTCGACACCCCCTTGCCTTCGAATGAAGCGGCCTCGAGCGAGATTGGTTCGACATTCGGCCTCGCGTGGCAGCGTTCCTCCGCTTCGCTCTTCGCGGCCGCCTACCTCAAGCGCCACGCCGGGTTCGGACCAACGAACAGCACGGGGACCATCTACCGGATCGATCGATCAGGAGGTTCCAACTCGATCTCCACGTTCGTCGACATCAATACCCTGTTTGGGACCAACGTTGCCGGGGACAACCCGCACCCCACCGGTGTCACGGACTTCGACATCGACCCGACCTCTTGGGACGAAGTCGGGAAGGTTGGCTTTGGAGACCTCGAGATTTCCGAGGACGAGCGAACCCTGTGGGCGATCAACCTTGCGGACAAGCAGCTTTACGAGATTCCGCTCGGGACCGATCCCGCCAATCCGGGGCCTCCTGCGACCTCGGGTGACGTCAATCGCTGGCCCGTCGATGCCACTCCGGCGACAAGCCTGGAGGATCTTGCGGGATTGCCGGTGACGAATGCCGGGGATAATCGGCCGTTCGGGTTGGCGGTTCGCGACGGACTCGTCTATGTCGGAATCGTGCATACGGCCCAGACGAGTGGCCTCTCTGCGGATCTTGCCGCTTTCGTCTATTCCTTTGACCCGGGGACGCAAGCCTTCACAAAAGTCCTTGAGTTCGATCTCGATTATCCCCGGGGAAATGCGATTCGACAGACGGCGCTCACGCTGGCAGCGGCGGAATGGAATCCCTGGACCGATGATTTCAACGATGGAATTGGGCCTATTTTTGAAGTGGCGGATTTCTTCACGCCGAGTTTCGAGGGGGAGTACGCTTATCCGCAGCCGATGCTTTCGGACATTGAATTCGACAATGGCGACATGATCATTGGGTTGCGTGACCGCTGGGGAGACCAGGTGGGGTTCAAGAAGCCCTGGCCGGATGGTTCCGGCTTGGGGGGATTCTTCGACCATCGGCCCATCGGTGACACGGCGGGAGATATCCTTCGGGCGTCGCCCAACGGCAGTGGTTGGGCGTTGGAGGGGAACACGCAGTCGACGCCCCCAGGGGTCTTCGGTCCAACGACCGGGACCGCCAACGGAGAAGGCCCGGAAGATGGAGGGGCCAGCAGTGGGGAGTTCTACTACATGGACAGCTACCCGGTGACGAGTTCCAATCCGACGAACGACGAAGTGAGCATGGGAGGCCTGGTTCAGGTTCCGGGAACCGACGATGTCGTGAGCACGGTCTACAACCCGGTTGACGATGGTGCGTCTTTTTACGAGGGCGGCATCATGTGGATGGGTAACGGGACCGGCGTTCGCAGCAGGGCTTACCTTGCCTACTCCACGACTGCGGCCGGAACGGATCTCTTCTTCGGGCAATCCAATGGCCTGGGCGATATCGAAGCACTGCTTCCACCGGCACCAATCGAACTGGGGAACCGGGTTTGGAATGACCTGAACGTGAATGGTATACAGGATCCGGGCGAGACAGGTATTAACGGAGTCATCGTGGAACTGGTCGATGTGGACGGGGGAAGCACGGTGGTTGGCAACGCGAGCACCACGGTAAACGGAAACTTCTACTTTGGCGGGATCAACGACCTGAACATGACATCGGGCTCGG
The DNA here is from genome assembly GCA_038745205.1 of Verrucomicrobiota bacterium. Taxonomy (GTDB): domain Bacteria; phylum Verrucomicrobiota; class Verrucomicrobiia; order Verrucomicrobiales; family DEV007; genus JBCCWV01. Next base: position 5,535 of record JBCDLR010000149.1, on the reverse strand, counting down.
TCCTGACCGGACGCAGCTACCGTTTACGCATCTTGCTGAGTGACCCCAGTCTTGCCGGGCTGGGCGTCGCGGATCCGAACCTGGGAGGCAACGACCGATCCGATTCCGATGGAACCGTGGATGGGGGTTACTCGGTGATCAATGTCACCACCGGCGATGCGGGAGCGAACAACCACACTCTCGACTTTGGATTCAAGTCCCTCGTGGGACCCGGGTCGATATCCGGAACGGTGACGGAGGACATCGACAACGACGATGCGGGAGACCGCTCGTTGGCGGGTATGGTGATCACACTGCTGGACAGTGGGGGCGCGGTGATCGATGGCGATCCGGGTGCCGCGGGGATTCAGCCGATCACGGCCACGACCGCCGTGGATGGAAGCTATGTCATCTCCGCCGTGCCTCCGGGCGACTACCGGGTGCAGCGCTCCGATGCCGGCGGCTACCAGGGCGTTGCCTCGAGTGACGGCGGCGATGTGGATGTCGTCGGCGATATCTCGGTTGTATCTGTCCTCTCCGGAACGCAAACCTCCGGCGTTGACTTTGTCGCGGAGCGCAGGCCGTTCGGGCGTCTCTATGACAGCTCGACGGGGGAGATCCTTTCCGGGGGCTCAGTTTCGCTTCTTCAAACGTCGGGGACGCCGACGACGTTTACCATTGGTCGCAACGGAAGTGACGGGCGGGTGGCCTTTGTTGTGGATGGGCCAGGAACCTTTGAAGTTCAGATCACGCCGCCGCCTGGATACGCCCTCGACAACTCTCGGCCGGTTGCGGGCGCAAGCCTGGACCCAAGCGGCATGCCCGATCCGGTCGTCCTCGGGGCCGCCGAGAGCGGAATCAATCCAGGTTTTCTCACCAATCCCACGGCGGGCTCCAATCCATTCTACCTCGTCTTCGAACTCGAGCCGTTGAGCGATCCCGTCGTCATCTCCAACAATTTTCCCCTGCGTCGACCGCATGCCACCAGTTTCCCGCAGTTCGTGTTTGATAACGGCTTGACCGGCCCGGATGCGAATCCGCTTCCGGACTTCAGTGGCGTCGGGGGCAATCCGGATCGTGACCGGAAGTCGAACCTCGAGGAGTTCGCCCTTGCTGGCGACGTCGAGACCGGACTGGAGACATGCAGCTTCTCCGTCCTGGAGAATGCGGGCACGGGAGAGATCGATCTTTCGTTTTCCCGTCCCGTCGGCGTCGGTGACGTGAACTACACGGTGGAGTCGATCGGGGACTTGCGAAATTCCCCCGGCGGCTGGACCTCGCACGGGTTCGTGGCGACTACCGTCGTCGACAATCTCAACGGGACCGAGACCCTGACCTTTGCCGATATTGAGCAGCATACGGGCCTGACCGGCGGGTTGGGATTTGTCAGGCTGCAACTGGAACTGGATACGAACGGGGACGGCAGCGCCAATGTATCCACGCACACGGATGCGCGCGGATGGAGCCGGATCGCCGTGGAGAGCGGACACATCGAGAGTTGCAGTGATCCGTTTCCCCTCGAACCGCTCTTTTCCGGACGTGTGGACGCGACCGTCGTTGGCTCCATGGTGCTGGTCGATGATTCGCTGGCGGTGGGAGAAGATCTTGGCGCTGCCTTACGGGCGACGGGAGACGAGTATTTCCTGGAGGTGGTTGGCCCGGCCGGTAGCGCGTTTGCGGGGCGGCGGCTCGATATCGACGAAGCGGCGAGTACCGCCACGCAAATTGTGATCGATATCTCGGGGGCCTTCAACACCGGTGCCCACGTAGGACTGCCTGCGGATGCCGAGATTCTCGTGATTCCCCATGAGACACTCGACTCCGTAACACCCCCGCAGGAATTCGAGACGTCGGGATTTGTTCTTCCTTTCGAGAACGGGGACCTCCTGCATCACTACGACAACTCTACGGGCATGTGGAATACCTTTGTTCTCTTCGGTTTCGGCACCAGGCAATGGGGCGACCAGAGTGCAAGCAATTTCGTCAATGTGGGTCCCACCACCATCGTCGCCCCTTCGAAGGGATTCATGATCGAACCCCAGAACGGGGCTATTGATTTCGTGCAAACCGGCCTCGTCCGGGATTGGAGTTTCGAGCATCCCGTCGGAGCCGGATGGAATATCGTCGGCAATCCGTTTCCGCTGAGGCAGAGCTTTGAGGGGCGAAACATGACCGTGAATCCCTTCACTGGAAGCCACGCGCAAAGCCTGTCGGACCAGGCTCTTTTCTGGCGAGGGGATGCCGTGCCTGGTGCGCGAGGCTATGGTGGCTACTTTCTTCTCTCCGTCGTCTACAATCTGGCGACCTTCGAATTTTGGACCAGCATGGCGAACGCGGACTTCGTTGATGCCGATGCCAGCCTCGTTTTCGAACCCAGCCGTGCGGCATTTTATTTTCTGCAATCGCCGATCTCCACCATGGAGATGCCGCCGGATTGGACGCCTTGAACACCCGGGTTGTTCCCCTGTGCGAATGCAGAGGTGCTCTACCCGTCGGAAAGTAAAATTACCATAATTTCACTAAATTAAACTAATAGTAATGAGAGTATACATCTTAAGGAAGTCTTGATAATAAATTGACATTAAATAGTGAACTCATAGACTCCGATGCACTCATATTTTTTGCGCTCACCTATGAATCTGAGATTTCTCGCAGTTGCGATATGGTTGACTATCGCTCTTCCTCCTGCTGCGAATTGTGACCAAACGATTAATTGGAGTTCCCATGTCCCCTCGGAACTGATCGACAGCACGGGTTCCGTTTTCGATACTGTGTGGACCATTGCGTTGGGGACCTTCGGGCAGCTCGGTGACCTCTTTGCACCGGACGAAAGCAATACGGCGGACTGGCTGGCCAACTGGGTGGAGCTTGATACGACGAACTACTCGACGATTCCTATTCCGGCCTTCGCGAGTTCCGTCGTTCTCGACGGGACGACGGATATCGATCGTGCCGACGAACAGGTCTACATGTGGTTCTACAATAACCAGGTGGGAGACACGTCGAGCGAATGGGCTTTGATCTCCGACCCGTCGTGGACGATCGCCAGCGCGGCGCAGTTGAACGACGGTCAAAGCGCCCCGGTCAGCACCTTCGAGATGAACACGGCGTCGATTGTCCGCTGGGGTGGATTGAACGACACGCCAAGCACCGGCGGTGTCCGCACCGACGGGACGACGCCCTTCGACCTGCAGACCCATACTTTCGCGCCGGTCGTCCCTGAGCCGACGGTGCCGGCGGTCTTGCTGGTTTCACTCATGGCAATCATGGCCCGCCGGACGCGAGGTCTCGGACAATAGTGTTCCTGTGAGACCGACGAAACGACGCTTCAGGAGGTGGTTCTTGGCAGGGGCGGTGGCCTTTGCATTCTGGGCGGTGACGGATGCGTTCGCCTCCCAGCAGATCAACTGGCGCAGCCTCGCTTTGCTGAATGGGGTCACGAACTTGACGAGTGGTGGAGGCGGACAGGAAATGGACGGAACGTTTGTCTTCACGCTGGGCGCTTTCACCAGTGGATTTGTCCCAAGTTCGTCCAACACCGGCGACTGGGCGGCGAACTGGACTTCTCTCGATGTTACGGCATACAACCCGGATTCGACCTTCTTCTCCTCATCTACACTCCTGCAAAACAACGATCCGCCCTTTACCGCGGGGGCGAAGGCGTGGATCTGGGGATTTAATCAGTCAGGAGAGTGGATTCTTTGCCGGGCGGCGGATTGGATTTGGGAGAACGTGAGCCAGGGCCCGGGCGGACCTGGAGGGCCAGGTGGAGGGTTCAACTGGTTGGTGCAGGATGCCACGGAAGTGGTGTTGGGATCCGTGATCGTGAATGGAAACCCGTTTCACATGACGACAGCGTCTGTGATCTCCGCGGAGACTCCGGGGATGACTTGGACGGAATGGAGAGCCTTGAACTTCTCCACCGCTGAACTGGCGGATGGCGCCCTGAGCGGTTGGGGAGCCGACGCGGACCGCGATGGAAGCATCAATGGCATCGAGTTTGCCCTCGGCACAGATCCGCGGGATCCACTCTCCAAGGAGGCTCCGTTCAGAACGCTCACCGAGGTCGGCGGCAAGTTCTACCAGACGCTCAACGTCAACCGCGCTCCGAGTGCCGAAGCGGACCTGGCGGTGGAAATCTCTACCGACCTCGCCGACTGGCAATCCGGCGAGCCCCTCCTCATCATGGTCGAGAATTCCGCCATGGTTCTCGCCGTGCGTTCGGCGAACCCCGTGGGATCCAACTGCGAGTTCCTGCGACTGCGGGTTTCGCTGCCGTGATTCTTCCGTATTCACCGGTGGACGGTTCACCGCCCCGCGCCGAATTTCGCTGATGCCAGTACCCAAAGTCATCCGCCCGGAGTCGATCTCAATCCGAAGATTTTTTGAGAATCATGGCGAGTCGCTGGGAATGAAGCTCGAAGGCAAGGACATGGCGGGTTTCGAGCGCGAAATCAGCGAGCCGACGGTGAATAGACCGGGACTGGCGCTGGCAGGTTTCTACACCTATTTCGCGTTCCGACGCATTCAGGTCATTGGCAATTCCGAGCGATCCTACCTCAACAACCTGAAGCCCGAGGAGGCGCAGGACCGTTTCCGTGACCTCTGTTCGCGCGAGATTCCATGTATCGTTGTTTCCCGCGGGAAGAACCTCACGAAAGACCTTCTCGCCATCGCCAAGGAGGCCGGGATCGCCGTCTTCCGTACGGAGATGATCTCGATGAAGTTCATCAATGCCGCCACGATTCGCCTCGAACGGGATTTCGCCCCGACGACCAAATTGCATGGCTGCATGGTCGATGTGCAGGGGATCGGGATTCTTGTACAGGGAGAGAGCGGGAGTGGAAAAAGTGAATGTGTGTTAGGTTTGATCGAACGCGGCGCGAGCCTCGTCGCGGACGACCTCGTGTTGTTTCGAGCGATGGAAGGCCGTGAGTTGACGGGTTCGGCTCTGGAGCTGGGACGAAGCCACATGGAAGTGCGCGGTATCGGTATCGTCAACATTTCCGCGCTCTTCGGCATCTCCGCGATCCGGCTCGAGAAGCGCCTCGACCTCGTCGTTACCCTGACCCCGATGGACAAGATCGAAGACATGGAGCGGGTGGGGCACTCCCGGAAGACCATAAAGATTCTCGATCGGGAGGTTCCACACATCGAGCTGCCTGTCGCGCCCGGGCGGGACATGGCTCACCTTGTCGAGGTGGCCGCTTTGGATCAGAAGCTCAAGGGGTTAGGGCATGATGCCGCGCTTGAGTTCGACAAGAAGTTGTTGAAAATCATGGATAGTAAGCGGATTAATTAGCTGCGTCCCGGGGGGGCAATTCGGGTAGGATAGAGGCGCGATCGACCTTTCTTCATGGAGAGCGAATCACCAGCGATCAGCCGCGAGTTGGTCTTGAATAACGAGCTTGGACTTCATGCACGCCCGGCGGCGCTTTTCGTGAAGACGGCAAGCCGTTTTCGTTCGGAAGTCTGGGTCGAGATGGAGGAGGAACAGGTCAACGGGAAAAGCATCATGGGACTCATGATGCTTGCGGCCCCGGGAGGCGCCACCCT
>JBCDLR010000148.1:0-8950 GCA_038745205.1 Verrucomicrobiota bacterium | reverse complement strand
GTTGCCGACAGTTCCCCCATCAGCGACGTTGAGCTGGACGAATTGACTGCCGCCGCCGAAATCCGCATCGTCGGGAATGTCTGGATCCGGTGGCACGTTCGTCACGACATCGAACAAACCCGGATCGGAGGGACCCATATCGAAGACGGCGGTGAGAGATTGTGTGACGCTCGAACTAAAGACTGTCACGGTGGCGAGAAGAACGGCAGCTCTGCCGCAATGAGTAGTCATAAGGAATGCCTTTCGCGCTTCAACTCCTCAAAACTCGCAGTCTGAGCGCGCGCTGTCAACGGGAGGCCAATTACCGCTGCAGAGTTGAACACCAGCGTCTGGTCTTCGGCATTTTCATGCCGACAAATTTTCTCAGGCTTTCCGACGGCAATGGAACATCCCAAAAACAGTAGCGAGGAGAATCATGGCTCCAGCAGTCGGCTCGGGAATGACGAGCCAAGCCTGTATCGACGTGTCGTTGATGCCGCCGGGAATGACGTCACCATAAGTCCATGTCAACTGCGTGCCCGAAGTGAATCCGTAGTTAAATCCCTGGTTTTGAGCCGTTCCGCCGTTGTTCGTGATGGTGCCACCGCTGACGGTCAGGTTGGGATTGAAGGTTGTCGGGCTGAGAGGAGTGAAAGTCCCAGGGGATCCGCTGAAGCTTTCAAACTCGCCAGGAAAGAAACTTAATTCACGGGCGCTGTCGAAAGCCCCGTTATGGCCGCTGGCAAAGTAGAACGATACCGGACCACTGAAGGCGTAAGTCACAGAGGCAGAACTTCGACGAATCCTCATCGTGCCATCCGATCCGCCAATGGTGATCCTCGCGTTGCCTCCCACATTGGTGGTGGTCACATCGACGGTGATCCCGACGAGGTCAGGGTGGAGAACCCCGAGATCGAAGTCGTTGACGATCAAACCGAAGCCATCGATGTCCGAATCATAGCCCGGGAATCCGAGATCGCCGATTGTGAGTTTGAATTCGGCGGGTAGGACGACACCGACAGCATGTGTGTTGAAGGTGAGAAGTTGAACGGCGATCAAAGTCAGGGCCGCGGTGGTGAGAGAGGAGATTCATTTTTTCATGGAAATAGAATCCAATTGCTTGAGCGGGTTTTATCAGATAGAGCGAGCGGATACCAAAAGATTTTAAATTTTTGGTTAAGGGCTCGTGATCGGGACACAAAAAAACCACCGCCCGAAGGCGGTGGCTGAGTAGATCGGGCCAAGGGGTTGATGAGTGCCGATCGGTGGGGTCTTGTGTTTTTTTGGGCTGTGCAGGGATAGGCGCGCAAGCGCGCAAATTCAGGAAATTAGTGAAGATATCTATCTTAGAATTGCAGAAAATTGCAAACCTTAAACCCGGAAAATTTCCGAACTTTTTGAGCGAATTTCGCCTTTGGCTTAAAACGGGATCTCGTCGTCCTCGCCCGTCTCGAACTGGGCGCCGTCGTTGTTGGCCGGAGCGGGGGCGCTTTGCTGGGGCTGCTGTTGCGGGCGCTGTTGGGGAGGTGCGCCGCCGCCTCCACCGCCGCCGCCTTCGCCGCGACCGCCGAGGAATTGCATGGTATCGCCGACGACCTTGAGCTTGCTGCGTTGTTGGCCGGTGTTCTTGTCCTGCCAGGTGTCCATTTGCAGGCGTCCCTCGATGTAGACGGGACGGCCTTTGTTGAGATACTGCTGGGCGAGTTCAGCCTGGCGCCCCCAGAGGGTGACGTCGACAAAGGTGGTTTCCTCGCGCTTCTCGCCCCCTTCGGTGGTGTAATAGCGGTTCACCGCGAGCCCGAGTTCCGCGACTGCCGAACCCTTGGGGGTGTAGCGGACCTCCGGGTCGCGGGTGAGATTTCCAATAAGGATGACTTTGTTGACGTTGGCCATGACTTTGAGACTAGCAGGAGGGGGACGTTCTTGCCAGAGTGGAATTCCGAAATTCGAGTATCGAGTTCACCAAGGCGCACGGGATTTGCCTACTTCGAGGGTGATGTCCTCAACGCTTCCCGTGTGCGCCTCGCTGGCCTGCCGAGGGACAAACGAGCTGCAGCAAAGTGTTGGCGATCGGCGAGGGCGCCGATGCGGACTGAAAGCGAAGCGGCAGACGAATCGGGCCAGCTCGGTCGCGTCCCGATCTTCATTCACCGCCGAAAGCGTGTGCGGCGACCGCCACAACGCTACACCCGCTGGAAGTGCTGCAGGTGGACGTTTTCGTTGAGCTTGAGCTTGGTCTTGATCTTGTCGACGACCTCGGGCTCGGCTTCGAACACGTAGTTCACGTAGTGGCCGGAGGTTTTCTTCCGGTTGGATTCGTAGGCGAAATCACGGCGACCGATGTTGTCGATTTCATCGAGTTGGGCACCTTCGGCTTCGATTTCGCGCCCGACGTTTTGCACGATCTCATCGATCGGCGCGGCGGGATCGTCGGTGTTGAGGACGAGGACTCCTTCGTATTTTCTTTTCATGCGTTGTCTGGTGTGGGTTTGTCAGGATTTTCCTGAGCTGGCTGTCCGTCAGCGGACGACTCTACTTGGGGATGCACCTTTTTCGGGGCGAGTGGTTTCGGGGATGTGTTGAACTGGTTCATGGCGGACTCGACGCCGAGGCGGGCGGCGTGGAGGACGCAGTCGGCGGCCTTGGCGATCATCGCAGCGACGTCCGCCTGCTCCGGGGAGGAAAATTTCCCGAGAACATGCCCGGTGGCGCGGCCATGTCCGCCAGCACTTCCGATGCCGAGACGCAGGCGTGGAACGACATCGGTACCGAGGCAGGAAATGACGGACTTCATGCCATTGTGCCCGGCCGGAGATCCCTGGGGGCGAAGGCGGAGACGACCGAGCGGGAGGTCCATTTCGTCGTAAATGACCATGACTTCAGCGGGCTCGATCTTGAAGAACTTCGCGACGCGGGCGACGGCCTTCCCGCTGTCGTTCATGTAGGTGAGCGGCTTCACAAGGATAAAGTCGCTGCCGTCGCGGGCGACGTCGGCATGCCATTTCTTCTCGTGCTTGAACTCGAGACGCAATTGCCTCGCCAGTTCGTCGACGGCGAGAAACCCGACGTTGTGCCGGGTTTCCTCGTATTTCTTGCCGGGGTTGCCGAGGCCCGCGATGAGGCGCGGGGGTGCATCGAAGGGCGACGGCATCGGCGATCATGGAGCAGCGCGAGGCGAAGGTCAGCTCTCGCCGCCTTCCTTCTCCGCCTCGTCACCGGCAGAATCTCCTGCGGTTGCAGCCACTTCGTCCTCTTCGGCGTCGTCGGATTTCGTCGCACGGGATTCGGCCACACTCGCCACGAGAATTTCGCCGGCCATTTGCGCGGTAACGCCTTCGGGGAGGTCCATCTCGCTGATGTGAATACCGTCGCCGACGTCGAGCGCTGAGACATCGAGGTGAATCAATTCCGGAAGGTGCTTCGGCAGGCAGGAGATGGGAAGCTCGCGGAGCAGTTGTTCAAGAACGCCGCCCTGTTTCACGCCGGCGGGATCACCGTCGAGTTCGATCGGGATCGAGGCGTGAATTTCCTGGTCTTCCTGAACGGCGTTGAAATCGATATGGAGGATTTGCCCGCTGAGGTGGTCGTGCTGGACATCCTGGATGAGGGCGAGCTTTTCCCTTTCCTCGGCGCCTTCGATTTGGAGCGTGACGAGAATCTGCTCGCTCGCGCTCTCCTTGAGAATATCGCCAATGCGCTTCGCGTTGACCTGGATGGGGTAGTTGCGTTGTTTGCCCCCGTAGACAATCGCAGGCACGACGCCTTGCTTGCGAAGTCGGCGGACCTCGGCGGATCCGGTGCTTTCGCGCTTTTCTGCTTCCAACGTAAGTTGCTGTGCCATAACAAATTAAAGAAAAATTAAAATCCCCCCGCTCGGGAAAAGGGCGGGAATATTAATTCCCTCAACCCGAGATGTCAAAGAGCGAAGTCACGGACTCGTAGTTATGAATCCGTTTGATGGCTTCGCCGAGGAGGTCGGCGATGCAGAGGGCGACGACTTTCTCGCCGGAAGCCATGGGGACGCTGTTGGTGGTGACGAGTTTCTCGATGCGCGAAGCGGCAAGCCTCTCACGGCCGGTATTGCCGAGCACGGCATGGGAGACGCCGGCAAAAATCTTCTTCGCGCCGTTTTCCGCGAGGAGGTTCGATGCAGCAAGCAATGTCCCGGCGGTTTCGGTCATGTCGTCGACGATGATGACATTGCGGTCTTCGATGTCACCGATGAGGCTGATCGCTTCAACCTGCGTGGCGCTGATGCGGCGCTTGCCGACAATGGCAAGGGGGGCGTCGAGGGCCTTGGCGTAAGCGTCGGACATTTTCAATCCGCCAACATCGGGCGAGACAACGGTGAGGTTTTCCAAGCCGAGGTCACGGAGGTAGTCGATAAGAACCGGCATCGCATAGAGATGGTCGACGGGGATGTCGAAGAACCCTTGAATCTGCCCGGCGTGCAAATCCATGGTGAGGACGCGATCGGCGCCCGCCTTGGTGATGAGGTTCGCGACCAGCTTCGCCGTGATCGGGACCCGGGGCTGGTCCTTTCGATCCTGCCGTGCGTACCCGAAAAAGGGAATGACCGCCGTGATGCGATCGGCGCTCGCCCGAAGCGCGGCGTCGATCATGATGAGCAATTCCATCAGGTTGTGATTCGTCGACGGGCAGGTCGGCTGCACGATAAAGACGTCTCGCCCGCGGATATTCTCGTTGATCTTTACGAACGACTCACCGTCGGGGAAGCAATTGACAGTGGCGTCGCAGACCTCCGTTCCCAGCGACGCGGCAATGCGCTTGGCCAGTTCCGGGTGCGCGGTCCCGGTGAGGATTTTGAGTTTGGTCGGTTGAGATGGCATTATTCCGGGAGAGTTTTGCCCGGCTTTGTGGAATTCTGCAAGGATGCTCCGGCTGAATCTCCGTCTCCCCCGCTGATCTGGGCGCAAAGGGCCGCAGTTTCGGCCTGGAAGGCGCGGATGCCGTCGAGAATCCGGGTCAATGCCCGCTGCAGGGATTCGTGTCGCGTGATGCGTCCGATTTCCAGCGTCTCATAGGACCGTTTTGCATAGGACGCCGAGGCATCACACTGGCCCATCAACGCCTTTTCCGTCGCCATGGTCCTGAGGAAGGCGGAATACTGGTTGAGGAACGGCCACTCGGGAGGCGACCAATCTTCGGCCGTGATGAACCACTTTTCCGCTTCCTCGAGATGTTTTTCCCGGTCGCCGCCGAGTTCCAGCGCGAGGTCGGCGAGTACCCATTCCGTGTCCGCCAGCATCTGGTGCACCCAGAAGTCCTGCGGGTGCACTTCATGGGCTTTCCGCAATGCCTCGACCGCCTGCTTCATGTATTGCTGCTGAAGGATGGGGATTTCCTCCTCAACGCTGCGGTTGAACCTGAGAAGGGCGAGCTCTTTCCATGCCCCGGGGTTCTGTGGGTCGTGCTCGATCGTTTGGTGGAGAAAGGCGGTGCTCTCGGCGTTCTGTCCGCTCTCTCGCGCCAGTTCCGCGCGGTACTTCGTGTAGTCGCCGGCCGACCAGTTCCACGCCCAGAATCCCATGGCAGCGGCGGCCAGGACAGGAAAGGCCCTGACAACACCAGAGAAAACGCGGCCCGGGAGCCGTTTCCTCGAGGGGCCGAACCCGGGATTCGCGCAGACGGCAAAGGCGAAGGCCATGGTCAGGGCATTGGCGGGAAAGCGGAGATTGAAGTCGACGACCGCGTGCGCCATGCCCGCGGCAATGGCACCCAGTGCTCCTAACAAGATTGCTAAATTCTTGCTCTGCCTCACTTCCACGTCGGGCCCGTCCGGGCCCGCGAACCAGAGCGCGGCCCGCAGGCCATTGGCGAGGTGCAGAGTGAGGGTGAGGAGAATGAGGCCCAACCCGAAGAGGCCGTATTCGGCGGCCGTCTGGAGGTAGTCGTTGTGGGAAAAGCGGGGATATCCCCCACCCTGCCACATCTCCAGCGGCCAATTCCGGGTGAAGTAATTCTCGAAGGTCCGTGCACCGCTTCCGACAATCGGGGATTCGCTGACCTGCTGAAGGGTCACCTGCCAGTTCCGGAAACGAATGTCCCCGCGGTTGATGATGGCGGAGAGGCCCGACTCCCCGGTCCGCTGGGCAAGGACGTTCATGGCGAACCCGAGGCTGGCGGCCGCCATCACGACGAGGGCGAGGCTGGCGATGACAAGCAAGCGGACCGAAACGAGGCGACGGAATCGCCGCAACATCATCAGGGAAAGAACGACGAAACACGCGATACCCACCATGAGGGCAAGGACTCCTCCCCGGCTTGCCGAGAGCGCCACGCCCGCGAGGCCCGCCACGGCGGCGGCCAGGGTGAGGAGACGCGCCACCGTGCCCAGCTTGCCGAAAAAGAAGAGCGCGAGGGCAAAAATCGCACCGACCTCCATGAAGCCCGCGAGGTGATTATGGTTGTTGAAGAATCCGCCGGGAAACCCGTTGTGCTTCACGCGCACAAGCCCGTCGATGAACAGGCCCATGAAGGCGAACTCCGGATTGACGAACTTCTGGTAAATGGCCAACCCGAGATTGCCCAGCATCAGAACAAAGATCAGTGCAAGGAAGGCAAACCTGAACTTGGCCGCCGTGAAGACAGTGATGAACAGACCGTAACCGATGAGGCAGGCGGTCAGGACGAGCAGATCCTTCCGCGCATTGTAAACGACTGGAGAGGATTCGATCCGCCAGAGAAAGTAGCCTGCCATCACAACCACAGCCGCGACGGCGACGGACCACAGTCGCCCGCGCACGGTATTTCCAAGCGCCGGCAAACTGCAGACGGCGGCGAAAATGAGGGCCAGGTATCCCGGCCAATGCGTCGCCATCTCGTGGGACGTCCCCGCCGTGGCCAGCCACGCCAATCCGGCCATGAGAAAGACAAGACAGGCCACGGAAACCACGGCGGATTCGGATTTTCGCCGAACTTGTGGAATATTACTCATCAAATAGACATCATCTGGTCTCCGGCGCTTTCATGCGCCTACCGGTGCCGTAATCGTTGATTGAAATCAATCCGTTGGACGCTTACCGAGAGGAGACTGAAGCGGCTAAGAACCATTTTTCCAGCCCTAACCCGAAATGTCCGGCAACATCGATAACAAGGGATTGTTACTGAACGACTTTCTCCGCGACCTGCGCGCGGACAAGGTGGCCGTGGCATTGATGCTCAGTATCTCGGCGACGCTGGTTTTCTTCTACGGGTTCTATCCGATGTTCGGGCCAAGCAACCAACAGTCCGCCCTTCAATGGTTGCAGAGCCAGTGGAACGAAGAAACCGGATACGAGCACGGGTATTTCATCCTTCCGATCATCGTCGGATTGATCTGGTATGACCGCAAACGCCTCGCCGACAGTCATGTGAAGGGATCGCGGCTGGGTCTTTGGCTGATCCTTCTCGCCGTCGTCATTTTCATCCTTTCCAAGCGCACCGTGCAAGCACGGCTTGCCGTCGGGTCTTTGCCGATTCTTCTCATCGGCCTCAGTCTTCACCTCTGGGGATGGCGCGTGACGAGGCAGCTCGCCATCCCCATCGGACTCATTTACTTTTCCATCTCCATGCCTGGACTGCAGCAGAAGACGAACAGTCTGCAGATCTTTGCCTCGACCACTGCCTACCACTTTTCCACCCTGCTTGGCGCCGATGTCATCCAGGAAGGAAACAACATCAAATCCGCGAACGGTTCGTGGGACGCCTTCCATGTGGCGGAGGGATGCAGCGGCGTCCGGTCGCTGGTCGCCCTCACGTTGATCGCCGTGGTTTACGGGTACGTTGCGAACCGCAAGTTGTGGAAGATTGCCGTGCTCTTTCTCTCCGCCTTTCCCATCGCCATCGTGGCGAACGCCGTGCGGGTCACCTCCATCATTCTCATCGCCGAGTACATTAATCCGAATTTTGCGGCCCGGACCTACCACAACTGGTCGGGATTCGTCTTCTTCCTCCTCATCGGACTCGCGGGCCTGATCCTGGTTTCCCTGCTTCTCAACAAGGGTTGGAAAGGCCTCAAGCGGAAGCGGCGCATCATCCAACACATTGACAACACCGCCGCACCGGGAGCCGGTGCCAGCGCCAGCAAGTCATGAAGTCCCTGAAACCACTCGCCGTCGCCCAGGTTCTCGTCCTCCTCCTCGGGGGCATTTTCCTCCTTCCGGCCATCCCCACGATCAAGCCGGCGGCCATTGCCATGAACCTTCCCACTTCGATGGAAGGATGGACCGGGCGCTCCCTGCAGGAGTCGGACAAGGTGAGGGCGATCCTTGCGAAGGACACCGGCTTCGAAAAGTCGGAGTATTTCAAGGCGTCGACGCACGATCCGGGGAAGGTCGACTATCTCGTTACCTCCATCGTCCTCGGGGGATCCGATCCGAACAACAGTATTCACCGCCCGGAACGATGCCTCCCCGCCCAGGGGAACTCCCTCCTTGAATCCTCCGAGGTGGCCGTCGACCTCGGCCAGGGTGAGACCCTCAAGACCACCCGCCTCAAGACCATCGGCGAAGTCTCCAAGATGAAGGGCCTGCACTACTACTGGTTCATCGGCCACTCGACGATCACGAACAGCCACTACAAACGGACACTGAAGGACATGAGCGACCGGGTTCTCCGTGGATACAACCAGCGCTGGGCGTATGTGACCATCTTCATTCCCTACGGTGAACAACCTGAGGAAAGCAAGATCGCTTCATTGACGGAAGAAGAAGCGGACGCGGAAGCGCAGGCCTTCATCGCGGAGTTGTTCATGCGCGTGACGCATTTCGAGTATCTCAACGACTACTATTAGCCGCCTTTCACCGGGTGCACGGCCCACGCTCCGGCTGTTTTTGCCTGTTCTCTGGCTTCGGCCGACCATCCACCCTTGGGGAGGATGAATCCCGTCTGTGACGGCGGCATGGGGCGCACGCGAAACCCGAGGTGATGGGCGGCGGTCGGAAGGAACAATTCGAGGTAGATGTCTTCC
>JBCDLR010000147.1:0-8993 GCA_038745205.1 Verrucomicrobiota bacterium | reverse complement strand
CTTCGAGACCGCCTCGAATTTTCGGGCGGTTTCACCTTCAAGGCCGTGCAGTTCGATGAGGGAATTCATCGTCTCAATGACCCGCTTGGCCATGCGATCGGTCAGTTCCTTGCGTGCGTTCTTGAATTCGCTGCGGAGTTCCCTGCGTTTGGAAATGGAGAATTTCTCCTTGAAGCCCGCACGACTGATCTTCTTCCGGTCGGAGAGGGAATCGGCAAGTTGCTGCCCCAGCAAACCGATCGACTTTTCGAAAATGGAATAGTTCCGCTTCCACCACGCCTCGGCAAGTTCGTTCGCCAATTGGCGCCGGTTTCCGCTGAGGACGCCGGCGGCCGCCTCGATCACTTCCTGCTCCTGCACCCAGCAACGGGTGAAGGCATCGAGCGAGAGGACTCCCTTCACAATCGGGAAATCCGCGAGATGAACTCTCCATTCCATTTCCTCCCTCGCTTCCTCCTCGGGCCCTTTGGGAATGCCGACCTGGTTCAGGAGAATGAAGACGGGTTTTCCAATCCACGCGAGGATTTCCATTTCGATGCCGATGTATCCCGCCGCCTCCGGATCTTCCGAGGCGTTCACGAGATAGAGAACGACATCGGCTTCTTCCTGCACGTTTCGCACGGCCTGCTGACTGCACCACAGCGCCCGGTCGATGATGCGATCCCAGGCCTGGGCGAGGAACCACGTGAGTTTTTGCCCGGACTTTTTGAGGCGACGAAGGAGCCTGGCGCTGTCGCCGAATCCCGGCGTGTCCCAAAGGACCAACTGCTGGCCGTCGGCCTCGAGGAGAACGTGCTTTTCGTTTTCATCGGTGACGTGTGCCTGGTCGAAGGACTCGCCGATGTCCTTTCGCAAAAGCGTCCGGGCCAGCGTCGTCTTTCCCACGTTGGTGTGGGAGATCAGGCTGAGGGTCAGGGTGTGCTCTCGTTCCGACTCCATCAGTTCGCGGACTTGGATGAGCTCGATCGATGCCAAACGTGTTCGTCCTCGATCTTCCCGTTTCCGACAATGGCAAATCGAAGGCCGTGTTTATCGAGGACTCTTTCCCACGCCCGCTCGCGTTGTTCGGCGCGCTGCTCCGCCTCGTCGAGGCCCTCCATGCGGGCGGTGAAGGCCGACTTGTCCAGGAGGATGACCAACTGGCAGTCCTCGTGTTCCCCGTGGATGAGTTTTTTCGCCTGCTCGACAAGAATGCCCTGGGAGTCCTCTTCCGGCGTCGAGGAGAAATTCATGACAAGCAGGATTGCCGTTGGATCGTTTTCAAAACCGGTCTCCGGCCAATCCTCTTCATCCCCGTAGTCAACGGCCTTGGCGAAGTCGACAACGACCCGGCCGCCCCAGCGGGCGATGGCGACCTCGCGCACGGATTCCTTTTGCCGGCTCTCCAGTTTCAAGCGATGAGGGACCGCGAAAACGACGAGGCTGCTGTCTTCCCCGGGAGAAACGAGGGAGGGTACGTAGCCGGGAAAGAGGGCGTGCACGTCGGCGGATTTCTCAAGCTTGGTCGCGCCCAGGCGGCTGAAAAAGGCGAGGGCGAGTCGCGGGATGAAGATGACGAGGGCGGCCGTGACGGCGTAGAGGTGAATCCATTTTGCTGCGGGGCCATTGGCATCGGCGGCGAGACGAACGTCGTCCATGGTTGGGGCTGGCAATCCGCTCAAGAGGGTGGCGGGAGTGAAGAGGATATCGAAAAAGCGGTGAACTGTTTCTGGGTCTGTCAGGAAAGTGCTCTCCCAACTGGCCTTGTATTCCCGGGCGAGTCCCTGCCAGTACATTCCGGCCACAATGCCGACAGCAAAAACGGCGGCGGCAACGTGGAACCATCCCTGCAGCGACTTTGCCGCGGCGGGCAGGCGGAGTCTGCTCCAGGATTCAGCGAAGCGGTGAAGAATCCGCGAATCCGTGCGGCTGGAAGACTCCATTTTCTCGCCCAATCGTCCGGTGTGCCTCCTGACGAAAGCAATGATCAGGGTGACGAGGGAAAAGCCCCCCCCTTTTGCAAGCTGGCGGGCAAGGAGGAAGAGATAAACGAGAATGTTCCAGGCGATCAGCCCGAGAAGAGGGAAGGCAATGACGTTGACGGCCTGGCCCGATCCCAGCTTGTTGGCTGAAAATCCCACGACGAAGGCCGCAACGACGAATCCGAGCCCGATCCATCCGATGATCCTGCCGGCATCGGCGATTCGTGTCGCCGCGTCGCGGATGGAGCGCGGCAATTCGCCGACCACCGCCGCCGACCGCGCGTCGATGAACTTTGTGACCGGGTCCGGCCACGGCTTTTTCTCGAATTCCTCTGCCGCCGGCTCCCCCGCTTTTTGCGCGGCGAGCCGCCGTGACGTGATCGAGACGACTTCACCGTCGGCGTCCTCGTTATCGACGGCTTCGGCGAGCAGGAGTTTTTCCGTGGCCCCGAGGGTCATAAGGTCAGGCGGACTTCTCCTTTCCCGCGGGTGGTAATCTCTTACGGCGCCAGTTGGAGACGGTCAGAAGGACGAAGGCGCTGGCGCCGAAGGCCGCAAGGGCCGGGGCGATGAACGCCAGCAGGTCGATCATGAGGTTGAAGACGAGTCCTCCCGCCAAACCTGCGACGGTGCAGAAAATGGTCGCACTTTTTTTCCCCACGGATTGCAGTCGGAGAAGCGAATGCCCGGCGAGGCCGGTCGCGGCTCCGATGCCCGCAAAGATAAGGACATCCCAGAACACGGACGGAAGTTAGGGAATAATCGCCGGTCGTGCAATGGCTCAGCCTTGCGGAATTGGAGGGGAGAGCGGCGGGGCGTCGATTCATATTGACGGAGTTGGTTCCCGTCTGATTTTCTGCGGTGGCGAACAGATGAACGAAGAACTCAATCCCTACGAAACGCCGCACGCGGCACCAGCCCCGGTCCCGGCCGCGGGCGAAGGAGAACTGAACCTTGCGAGCCGGTGGAGACGGCTTGGGGGGTCGCTTCTCGATTCGCTGGTCATGATGGTGCTGATTCTTCCCCTCATGTTCATGCTGGGCATGTTTGACCGGATTGATGCTCAAGGCAGGATGTCGCTCGGCGACACGATTCTCGCGTCGGTGATCGGGATCGCGTGCTTCATGGCCATCAACGGGATGCTCATCTACAAGCACGGCCAAACGGTCGGAAAACGAATCCTGGGGATGAGGGTGGTCAACCTTGATGGAACCCAGGTGGAAGGTAACCGCTACGTCGTTCGCAGGCTGCTGCTCCCTTTTTGGATTATTCCCCAGATTCCGCTCGTGGGTCAAATCTTCGGTATTGTGAATGTGCTTCTTATTTTCAGGAAGGATCACAATTGCCTCCATGACGACTTCGCCCGGACGCGGGTGATCAAGCTTCCGAAGGAGAATTAGGTGGTCGACGGTAGTAGAACCGATAGAGCCAGTCGGGAGAGGCGCCGGCGCGGTAAAGTTGAATGGTCAGCCAGTTGAGCAGTTTTCGCTTCAAGACGCCGTCCTCGCGAAACCTTCGCATGGAGGCGAAAAGGGGGGGCTCGAGCAGCCTTACTTTTCCGCTTGCCCGCAATCGATTCGAGAATTCCATGTCTTCCATCAGGGGCATGTCCTGAATGCCGCCGATGCGGTCGTAGTGGCTTCGGCGGACAAAGACGGACTGATCGCCGTAGAGGACGCCGATTTGCTGTTCCCAGAACGTCACGAAGGGTTTTGCCCAGCTCATTTCCGGATAATGCCTGTCGAGAGCCTTGTGGAATCCACCTCCCACGAGGTCCTTGTCCTCCTCGAAGGCGCGGAGAAGGCTCGTGAAATGCGCGGCGCGGAAGTCCACGTCGATGTGCTGAAAGAGAAGGATGTCTCCGCTCGCGACGGCGGCCCCTTCGCGCATTTGGAAGCCACGGCCAGCCCGCGGGAGACTCAGGTGTCGGGCCCGGAGTTGGCGGGCGGCAAGGGCGTTGATTCTCCGCAGGTCCCGGTGGGAGGCATCGGCGATGATCAATTCCGCCGAGTTGGTGAATGACCGGAAACGCTCGAGGAGGCGTCGCAGTCGCTCGGTCTCGTTCAGGCAGGGTATGATGACGGAGAGGTGGGGAGGCAAGATATTGGAGAAGTTAGGGATGATCCCCCGTTTCGCGACTTGAAAGCCCGGGGAGTCTTGCGCAACATGCCGCCAGATGGATTCTGGCACCAGAGTGGAGCGGCTGGACACGCTGCAAAGAATCGAACTGGCCGAAGCGGTGGGCGTACGCCTCCGGGTCGCCGGGTTACCGGTGCGAATGCTCGCCTTTGCCATCGATTACATGGTCTGCGGGGTGATCATGACCGGTGCGGTCATCATCCTGGTGGTCCTTGGTTTCGGTGTGGGGTCGGAAGGAGTGATTGGTCTCTACCTTCTAGTCTGGTTCCTCGTGCGGTGGTTCTACAACGTTCCCTTCGAGGTGGGCCGGAAGGGGGCGACCCTGGGAAAGCGGGCGATGAAGATCCGTGTCCTCCGGCAAAGCGGCGCCCCCGTCTCCATCGGCCAGTCGGTTATCCGGAACCTCTTGCGCTTCGTGGATGAAATGCCGGTTTTCATCACCCCGTTCGCACACGTTCCCACATACCTTTTTGGGGCGGGATCGATGATCCTGACCAAGCGATTTCAACGCCTCGGCGACCTCGCGGCCGGGACCATCGTGGTCTACACCGAGAAGGAAGCCGAGGATAGTCTGCAGGTGCCGCGAATCCTGGTTGGAAACCAAATGCCGACGGTCCAGCCCATGCCTCCGCCTCTCCAGCTCCGGCGCGAGGAACAACAATATGTCCTCAGGTATCGGGAACGGTATCCGCTCTGGTCGGACGCAAGGCGTGCGGAGATTGCGGACCGCCTGTCTCCCCTGACCGAGGCAAACGGGGCCGAGGGAGTGAAAAAAATCCTCGCAATGGGGGCGTGGATCGATGAGGCCAATTGAGTCAATTGCGATGAACCGGAAATCATTTGAAGAAAGAGGGGGCCCCCAATGGGCGGAGTTGGAAGTCATGCTGGGTCAAATGGAAGACAGGAAGCTGCCGCCACCGAAAGAGCCGGACAAATTGCCCTCGCTCTTTCGACAGGTGTGCAGCGACCTCGCGCTGGCGGAGCACCGCGTCTACGGTCGAAACCTGACCGACCGGCTCAATGAGATTGTGATTCGCGGGTACAACCTCATCTACCGGCCGTCGCTTCCCCTGTTTGAGGGAATGATGAAGTTTTTTGGCGAGACATTTCCACGGGCGGTAAGGGCGCATGCCAAACTGTTCTGGTTCAACATGCTTTTGTTCTGGGGTGGATTCTTCGCCATGGTCATTTCCGTCGAATTCGATCCCCTTTGGGTGCAGGCGCTTCTTGGCCCCGAACAAATGGAGGGGATGGAGGAGATGTACAACGACCGTGGTCCCCAGGAAGCGCTGAGGGAAAAGTTCGGATCGGATTTCATGATGTTTTGCTTTTACGTCTACAACAACATCAGCATCGACTTCATGGCGTTTGCCGGAGGCATCCTTGCCGGGGTGGGGAGCTGTTTCCTGATGATCTTCAACGGCCTCTTCATCGGGGCTGCCACCGGCTACGTGCATTACGCGTGTCGACCGGATACGTTTTACAGCTTCGTCGCGGGGCATTCGTCCTTTGAGCTGGTCGCGGCGGTGATTTCCGGGACGGCGGGACTGGTGCTTGGGATGGCGATCCTCAAGCCGGGCAGGAAGTCCCGAAAGCAGGCCATCGCCGATGCGGGACAGACTGCTCTTCCCCTCATTCTTGGCGCGGCCAGCATGACATTCGTCGCGGCGATCATCGAAGGCTTCTGGTCAGCCCGTCCGCTCGACCCGACTCTGAAATACGGGGTGGGACTGGTCTTTTGGGTCCTCTTGACCCTCTATCTTGTTTTTGCCGGAAGGAGGACCGGGAGTCAGCTCTAATCACCATGGATCTGGAACGGATCAGTGCGGAATTGCGACCCCGTCGAAGTTGGGAAGCCATCGATCTCGGGACGAGTCTGTTTCGACGACACATGGGAAGGCTCCTGCTTTTCTGGAGCGTCAGCGTGTTGCCGCTCATCGCGTTGCTGACCGCCCTCCTCTGGTCGCATCTCCAGATTCTGGCCATCCTCGTATGGTGGTTGAAGCCCTTGTTCGACCGGGTTCCGCTCCTTTATCTCAGTCGTGCTCTGTTCGGGAGCGAGTTGACATTGCGGGAGTTTTTCAAGGCGCTCCCGAGACTGTGGACTCGCCGGTTGTTGGATGCCCTTGTCATGGGACGGCTCTCGCTGAGGCGCTCCTTTGTCATGCCGATCAAGGAATTGGAGGGCTTGAAGGGGAGCGAATACCGATCCCGTCGCGGCGATCTTGACAGGGTCAGTTCGGGGGAGACGCAGTGGCTTCTTGCTCTCTGCCTCCTGTTGGAGCACTTCTTCACCCTTTCCTTGATTCTCCTGGTTTCAAGTGCCCTTCCTCTCGCGGCTCCGCCGGAACCGACGGAATATTTCAGGTTCCTCTATGAACTGGTATTCACCGGCAAAATGGATCTGCCGGTCTGGGTCATGATCGGGGGCTTTGTTGCGTGGGTGGCGTCGATGACGATCACCGAGCACCTGTATGTTGCCGGTGGCTTCGGCCTCTATCTAAATGCCCGAACTCATCTCGAGGGTTGGGATGTGGAGTTGTCCTTCCGTCGGATTGCCAGTCGCGTGGCCAAGATACGATCCGGCACCGTTGCCGGTGGATTGCTTGGGCTGGTCCTGCTTGTGTCCTTTGCCGCTCCCGGTCCGGCATTCGCGCAGGAAGTCGAGTTCGAAACACCGAAGGAGAGCATCAGTCGAATTCTTGCCGACGACGATTTCGAAATTCACGTGAACAGGCAACAGGTTCCGGTTTCCTCCGGCCCATCCTGGGAGGGTGACCTTGGTTTTCTTGCTTTCCTCGGGGGCTTGGGGCCCATCCTGTTCTGGGCGCTGGTGGCGGGGTTGGTGGCGTGGGCCATAAGTCTGATCGTGAAGAACAGTCAGTATTTTGTCCCGCAGCCCGGGACTTCGTCGAAAATCAGGCGGGACCCGAAGGCGACGACGATTCTTGGCATGAAGATCGGCGTCGACTCGCTTCCTTCCGACATTGTGGGAGCGGCAAAGGCGGCTTGGGAAGAGGGGAAGGCCAAGGAGGCGCTGAGCCTGCTTTACCGCGGCGCCATTTCCTGGTTTGTCGACGTCGCGGAAACGCCGATTGAGGAGAGCGACACCGAAAGTGATTGCGTGCGGCGGGTCCGGTCGGCGGGCGATCATGAGAGGGAGATCCGTTACCTGGAGGAGTTGACCGGGCAATGGATCGGGGTTGCTTACGGGCGGTCGGCGCCGGAGGAGCACGCAATGAGGGGTTTGCTCGATAAATGGCCTTACGCCGGGAAAGGGGGGACGCAGGCGCCATGAATGTCGGAACCCCAAGTCGCCCACGCTTTGCCGGAAACGGGACGAAGGCGTTGATGATCCTTTCCTTGTTGATCCTCTCCTCGTGTCGTTATGAGGAGGTGGAAACGGAGATAGGTTATCTCGGTGAGGCGAAAAGGAATCCGTTTCTTGCCGCCCAGCGCCTTTGCGAGGAGTCGGGCTACGAATCGAAGACCCAACTCACGACCATGGAGTTACCGGGCTACTACACGACCCTCGTTCTTTCGAGTGAATCGGTAGCCTCGATAAGGTCGGCCCAGTTGATCGCCGACTGGGTGGCGGAAGGCGGGTCGTTGATTTACTTTCTCGACGGAGCAAGCCGGTTCCACGAAGACACGGAGGTCGACATCGCTTCGTTTGACCGGGATTGGGAAGAGGAGATCGATCCTCTTCTGGAAGTCCTGGAGGTGCAGGCCGTGGAATCAGGAGAGGGTTCCGGGGAATTTGATTTTGGAGGGGAAGTCTTCGACGTGGAGATGCCGTCCGACGTTGTTTTCGAGGCAGAGTGGGTTTACGACGAGGAAGACTTCTTCGGGCACAGGGACAAGGTGTTCGAGTTTCTCTTCGGCGATGGATTGGTTTATCTGGTGTCCGATGCCCGTCCCTTCCGAAATCGCCAGATTGGAAAGAAAGACCACGCCGCGTTCTTGATGCGATTGCTGGAGGAAACGGAGAATTACAGCGTTGTTTTCGTGATTGGAGCACGCGTTTCCTTTTTCGCCATGCTGGTATCGCGTGGATGGATGGTGCTCTTGCCGATCGTTCTCGCCCTTGCGGTCTGGATCTGGAAGAGCCTTCCCCGGTTTGGTCCCATCCTCCCGGACGATCCGGCCTCGGGCAGAAAGTTCTCGGCGCACGTGGACACGTTGGGCAAGTTTCTTTGGCGTCAGCGTTCCGCGCTGGCCCTGCTTGCCCCGGTGCGGCGCCGGATCGCGGCCCGGTTGCGGGTCAATCAGGCCCGTGGAGAAGAGGATCTGCTCGACGAAGCGCACCTCGCGGGTCTCTCCGACCGCACCGGCCTTCCACTCGAGCGGCTCCAGAGTGCCCTGCAAGAGGACCCCGGTCGGGAGCCGGCCCGCTTTTTCCAGATTTCACGTGACCTGCAAACCATCGAACAAAACCTATGAGTGATCCCATACCACCCGAAAATGCCGGCGGCGCTTTGCCGTTACCCGGTGAAACGCCCGGCCCGGCAGAGGCTCCCGTTTCGGCCTTCGCCCAAAGTGGTGGAGTGCTGCAGAAAATGAGGGAGCAGATCCGTCGTGTGCTTTTCGGCCAGGACGAACTTCTCGACGAGATCCTCGCCGCGCTCATGGCAGGTGGTCACGTCCTCATCGAGGGCAAGCCGGGATTGGGAAAAACGCACCTCGTTCTCGCGCTGGCAAAAACGTTCGGAGGAGAGTTCGGTCGCATCCAGTTCACCCCGGACCTCATGCCCACGGACGTGACGGGTCATACCCTCTTCGACATGTCGTCACAGACTTTCCGCATGCGGAAGGGGCCGGTGTTCACCAACCTCCTGCTCGCGGACGAAATCAACCGGGCACCCGCGAAAACCCAGGCGGCCTTGCTTGAGG
>JBCDLR010000146.1:0-9036 GCA_038745205.1 Verrucomicrobiota bacterium | reverse complement strand
GGCTGGCATGCCTTTCTTCCAGTCGAGCCCGGAGTTGGGTAACCCGCAGACTTCGAAAATGAGGGGAGCCGGCGTGAAGTCGAAGTAGGCGATCTGGGTGTTGGCCGTCGTGCCATCGTCGTCATAGCCGAATCGACCGCCGATGCTGATGACCCGCGGAGCGACGGTCGTGTTCGTGAGTGGCCAGCGGGCGACGTCCATCTGGTGCGGCCCCTGGTTGCCGATGTCGCCGTTGCCATAGGGCCATTGCCAGTGCCAATCGTAGTGAAAGCGTTCGCGGCGAATCGGAAGCATTTCGCGGGGGCCGCTCCAGAGGTCGTAGTCCACGCCCTCCGGTGGTTGCTGGGGGCCATCGACCTTGCCAATGCTCTGGCGTCCCTTGTAGCAGAGCCCGCGGGAAAGGGTCACCTTGCCAATCGGGCAATCCTTGTCGGCGAGCCACTCCATGGCCTCATGCCATCCGGTGTCGCTCCGACGCTGCATGCCGTGCTGGACGATGAGGCCCTTCCCGGAAGCGAACTGGGCGGCCTCGATGAGCTTCCGGCCCTCCCAGATATTGTGGGAAACGGGTTTCTCGACGTAGACGTGCTTCCCGGCAGCGATCGCCCGAACCGCGATCGTCGTGTGCAGGTGGTTGGGAGTGGCAATGATAATGCTGTCGATGTCGGGGTCTTCGACCAGTTCCCGGTAATCGAGATACCCTTTTGGCGGCAATCCCTTTTGACCGGCTTTCTTCGTGCGCTCGATCACTTCGTCGAGATGTCCGCGGTCGACATCGCAGACCCCGGCGACCCGGACGCCCTCCGCGCCGAGAAGGCTCTTGAGGTGTCCCTTCCCCTTGCCACCACATCCGACGACAGCCACGCGAAGGTCGGTATTGGCGCCGCTGGATTGAGCGTTGGCGGGAAGAGAGGTGGCAGCGAGGCCCGCAGTGGCGAGACTGCCCTTGAGAAAACGGCGACGGGAGGGGTGATTCATGCGGAGAAATGGCAGGTTTTTGCGACAATCTCACGTCTCGGGTTGAGTGAAAAGGGTGAATGCTTGCGTGCGGACAGGTTTTCCGCTTTTTTATCGCCATTCGGTGCCATGAATGCGCTACGAGTCTATCTTCTTGCGGCGGCCATTGTCCTTTGCGGCTGTCGCAAGGAACTGGCAGTTCCCGAGGCGCCGGTGGAAGAGCCCGAGGTGGAGGAAAACCTGGAGGTCGTGGCCATGGAGGCGCCGGTCGTGGACTTGAAGGTCGAGGAGGCCGAGTTCATTATCGACAAGTCGGCCAAGGTTTCGATCCTTGGTTACCACGACTTCACTGACGCCGGTCGCCCCACGCAAATGCGGATCCGCGAGACCAAGTTCCGCGACCAGATGCAGGCCTTGAAGGATTCGGGAATTCCGGTCATCTCGATGGCGGATTACCTCGCGTGGCGCGCGGGGGAACGGAATGTTCCCGAACGGTGCGTGGTCATCACCGCCGACGACGGATGGCGGGAATTCCACACCTACGCGCTCCCGATCCTGAAGGAACATGGATTTCCTTTCACGATGTATATCTACACGAACTTTCTCGACAACGGCGGCCGGACATTGT
Organism: Verrucomicrobiota bacterium; assembly: GCA_038745205.1. GTDB lineage: Bacteria > Verrucomicrobiota > Verrucomicrobiia > Verrucomicrobiales > DEV007 > JBCCWV01. The sequence continues at coordinate 7,451 of JBCDLR010000146.1, read as the reverse complement.
CCCACCAGCAGGTGGTCGACATGATCGAAGCGGGCGGGGAAATCGGTTGTCATAGTGTTAGTCACGAGTTGATGACGAAGCGTCGGTCGTTTCCCAGTGACGAGGCTTATGATGAATGGCTGCGGGACGAATTGCAGACGTCGAGGAAAATCCTGGAGGAAAGGTTCAATGTCCCGATCCGCACGTTCGCCTATCCCTTCGGGGGCTACAATGAACGCGTCGTTGAACTGGCGAGGGAAGCGGGCTTCGAGGCGGCGGTGACCGTGAACGGGGCGAAGGCGGGTTTTGAAAGTGAGATGTTTGAGTTGCCCCGCTACATCGTCCACGGCGATAACGACCTGAACTGGAACGGGGCGACGAGTTTCTCGGGCGGCGGTCCGCTCGCGAACTTCAACAACCTTCTTGTGCAGAAAGGCGAGAGTGATGCGGCCGGGGCGGAGCCGGATTCGCCACTGGTCCTCTACCCGGAACCGGATTCCTTCATTGGCGAACGGACCCCGGAGATTCGAGTCGACGTCTCGAAAATGGGGGGTGTGATTCCGGGATCGATGTCCCTGCAAGTCTCGGGTTTCGGCAAGGTGCCCGCTGTTTGGAACGCAGAGCGCGCCACGCTGACATGGAAAGTGCCTCGCCCGCTGCGGACCCACACCTGCACTGTCGTTTTCCGCATGCAGCGCGCCGGCGAAGCCAAGCCGGACGTGGCGACCTGGGAATTCAAGATTGACCGCAACCCGCTGTACCTGCGCGATCCGAGCCGCCGGGCAAGACCGGCAGGAGTCGCGGCGGCGAGTTGATGAATTCCAGGTAAAGACGACTCGCCGAGGCGTCCCTAACGGGTTCTCAAATCTTCACAAAGCACCCAACACCGGAGAAATCCCGGCGCGAAATCTCCGGGGCGATTCGCGATCCAGGACCTGATGACGTCCAGCGGAAAGAACGCACCGGTTTCAATCTCACTCGCCGGCCACGTGAACGGGCCGTCGTGGCGGGCGGCGAAGAGTTGCACGAATTCCCAGCCGGTGTCTTTCTGGGCGGGGATCTCGCCGAGCAATAGTGGCTCGACTGCAATTCCCAACTCCTCCTCCAACTCCCTCGTCGCAGCGGCCGCATAGTCCTCGCCCGCGTCGAGGTGTCCCGCGGCGCTGGAGTCCCATAGTCCGGGGCAGGCGTCCTTCAAGTGCGTGCGTTTTTGCAGGAACAACTTACCCTTGCCGTTGTAGACGAAGATGTGGATGGCGCGGTGTCGCAGCCCTTCGGCATGCACCTCGTGGCGTGGGCGTTGCTCGATCACCTCGTTTCTCTCGTCGACGACATCGAAGAGTTCATCGGCCTTCTGGGCGTGATCCTTGAGGGGATGGGTGTCGAAGAGGTTCGTTAGCTCAATCCATTGCTCAAGCGATAGCTCCTCGGCGCGGCAAGTCGGCGCCACGCCCAACCCGGCGACAACCTCCTCCCACGCCTGCGGGCTCTCCGGAAGAAGTTTCTTCAGTTGTTTCCGGCGCTGCGAAAACCCGTGACGGATCATGCGGTCGAAGAGTCGGTGGTCAAAGACCGCTTGCTGGCGGCGATCCCGTGCGTCGAGTTCAATGACCGTGGAATCCACCGTCGGGCGGGGATGAAAGGGCTCGGTGGGAATGGTGCGCAAACGGCGGACGACGTAATGGGCCTGGAGGCGGAGCGTCAGCACGCCGTAGGCCTTGGTCCGCGGCGAGGCACAAATCCGGTCGGCCATTTCGGCCTGCAACATGAAAACTCCTCGTTGCACCGGGGATGGCGGGTTGAGGAAGTTCTGCAGGATGGCCCCGGCGGCGGAGTAGGGGAGGTTGCCGATTGCGCTCACCGGCCCCTCCGCGAAAAACGGGCGCAGATCGACCTGTGCAGCGTCGGCGTGTATGACCTCGACGGAGGAATCGTCCTGAAACCGTTCCTTGAGGTGCGCGGCGAGCTTCTTGTCGAACTCGACGAGGACAAGCCGCTTCGCGCGGCCGACGAGATTGTCCGTCAAGGCACCGAGCCCCGGGCCGATTTCGATGACGGTGCCGAGTGCGCCTTCGCCAAGCTGACGCACGATCCACGCCGCGAAATTGGAATCGGTGAGGAAGTTCTGGCCGAGTTGCTTGTCGGGAACGATGCCGAGTTTCTCGAGCGTTTGTTTGACGCCGGTCATCAGTAGGCCCTTCGGCTCGGGCGTGAGTAGCACAGACACTCTTGTCTGTGCAGGAGTGGAAGGGGCGGCGGCATGGAGGGTGCCGAAGATGACGAAGAGGGTTCCTTAGGATCGTGGAAACTTAATCGCGCGCGAGCACAGACAGGAGTGTCTGTGCTGCGGGGTGGCGATGGCGATCCCGATTGCGCGAGGATTGAAAGAGACGTGATGGCGCGCATTTGGTTATCCCAACGCCTCCAGCAGCATGTCCACGTGGTCGGAGGGTTTCACCTTGGGGAAGATGTGGGTGATGATGCCGTCGGTGCCGATGACGAAAGTCGTGCGCGCGATACCCATGAACTTTTTGCCATACATGTTCTTTTCCACCCAGACGCCGTAGTGCAGGACGACTTGTTGATCGAGGTCGGCGATGAGCGGGAAGGGGAGGTTGTGCTTGGCGATGAACTTTTCGTGTTTCTCCACCGAATCGACGCTGAGACCGAAGACGTGTGCTTTCTTTTGCAGTTCCCCCCAGTGGTCGCGGATGGCGCAGGCTTGCGTGGTGCAGCCGGGCGTGTCGTCCTTGGGATAGAAATAGAGCACGATCGGCTTTTTGCCGGTCAGTTCGGAGAGCGTGATGTGTGCGCCCTCCCCATAATCGCCGCCGACCACCGGCGCGGTGAAATCCGGAGCTTGATCGCCCACTTCGGGAGTAGTTGCCATCCGCTTCCATAAATTCGAAATTCCCAGATCGAAAATCAAAATTCCATCCCGACACCGGCGACCTTCGTCACCATTGGACGCATCGTGCTGGTGCCGGTCTTCATCTGGATCGCCGTCGAATTCAGCCGAAGCCTTGCAGCGGGGGAGCCGCATCAGTGGCTGCGGACGCTGGCTTGCTGGATTTTTGCCATCGCATGGATTTCGGACGGGATCGATGGGCTCATGGCCCGCCACCTTGGCCAGCGGAGCCGCCTGGGTGAGATCCTCGATCCGTTGGCGGACAAGATTCTCGTGGGAGTTTCGATCATCGCCTTTTCGCTCGCCCCGTGGGAGATGCCCATTCCGCTGTGGTTCGCGGTTTTCGTCATTGGACGCGATATCATCCAGTTGCTCAGCCTCTCGGTCTTGTCGTCGCTCATCGGAAAAGTGAAGATGGTCGCGCTCTGGACGGGGAAGTGGGCGACGATCGCGCAAATGGTGGCGTTGAGCTGGATCATGTTGCGGTTGCCCGAGTTGGGACTACAGGCGATTCTATGGACGGGCGTGGTCTTGACCTTCATCTCGGGATTCCAATACCTGCTCTCGGCCATTTCCCAATACGATGAGTTCCAGCGAAACCGAAGTTCAGGAGACCCCAGATCCGATCGCTGACAAGACCACCATTCCCCACGAGCGGACAGTGGCCATTGTCGGGCGTCCGAACGTGGGCAAGTCGGCGATCTTCAATCGCCTCGCCGGTCGCCGCATCTCCATCGTCCACGACCAGCCAGGCGTGACGCGGGATCGCATTGCCGCGCCGTGCCGGATGGGGAAGGCGCCGTTCACCGTCATCGATACCGGAGGGATCGGGGCGGCGCTCGACGACGGGTTTGCCGGGGCCGTGCACGCGGAGGCCGACATCGCGATCGAGACGGCGGACCTCATCGTCTTCACGGTTGACGGGCAGGACGGGTTGTCGCCGATCGATTTCGAATTGGCGGCGCTGCTGCGGAAGGCGGACCGGCCGGTCATTCTCGCCGTGAACAAGATCGACGAGGAGAAGCACGAGGCCCTGAGTGGCGAGTTTGCGAAGCTGGGTTTCGAGCGCAGTCTCTCCATCAGCGCCGAGCATAACCGGGGCTTCGAGCGGCTCGTGGCGGAGATCGAATTTCAATTGCCCGAGGCCCGGGAGGAGGGGGAAGAGGAAGAAGAGATCGGATCCAAGCCGGTGCACATCGCCATCGTCGGGCGGCCGAACGTGGGCAAATCGTCGATGATTAATGCCTTGTTAGGCGATGAGCGAACGATCGTGAGCGACGTTGCGGGCACGACGCGCGACGCGGTGGACGTGCCGTTCGAGCGGGGCGGGCAGGAATACATCCTCATCGACACCGCAGGTCTGCGTCAGCGGAACAAGCGCGACTCGACGATCGAAGTTTTCAGCGCGATGCGCACCGAACGGACGATCCGCCGCGCGGACATTTGTGCTTTGGTCATTGATGCAGCGGCGGGCGTCACGCGGCAGGACATGCGGATTGCGCAAGCGGTCGTTGAGGAAGGGAAACCGTGCGTCATCGTCGCGAATAAGTTTGACCTCTACCACCCCGACGCGAAGCGGCACGACCGGCTGGATATCCTGCGCGAAGACGTGGGCAACGGTCTCTTCTTTCTCCACTACGCGCCCATCGTCGCCGCCTCGGCCCTGCACAATGAGAACGTCGATCGCCTCTTCCGCGAGGTCGAGCAGGTGAAACACGCCTCGCGGCAGGAGATCGGCACCGGCGAGTTCAATCGTATCCTCCACGAACTCTTCACGATCAACCCACCCCCCTCGATCAAGACCCGCAAGTATCGACGTCTCAAGCTCCTCTACGCCACCATGGCCCGCAAGGACGACACACGGCCGATCCCGGTGCCGGAGTTCGTCATGTTCGTCAACGACGCCACGCTCTTGCCCGACTCCTATGCACGGTATCTCGAGAACAAGCTACGCGAGAAACTGCCGATGACAGGCCTGCCGCTGCAGTTCAAGGTGAAGGGGCGGGAGAAGAAGTAACCACAAGAGCCTTAATATTTGACCCCAAGGTCGATCGCAGGTGAGAAAGGATTCGGCGTGCGTACTTTTCTAAGTTCAGTGTGGTGAACGGAAAAACTAAATCGCTCGTGGATGAGATTCTTGTCGTTTTTTCAGCTACTAAAAACGCGATCCAGATTGCGACGAACTTGGTCGGAGAAAACGTGTCCTTGCCGGAGCCATTCAGCTCTCGTTCCGTCTTCCGAATAGATGAAAAACTCATTCCGCGATTGCATTGAGAATTGGCTAATAATCAGAGTCGAAGGTTTGCCAGGATTTCTCAGGATCAGATAAACGCCAAAGTCAGTGGGGACAGCTGGGGCCAAAATGAGTGCAAAGCGAAACGTCCATTTCATGGATCTATTCATAAACATCCCGTCGATTCCCAACCTTGACCACGGTGACAATCAATTTTCGGTCTTCGATCTCGTAGAGGATCCGGTAGTTTCCTTGTCGGATCCGATAACGATCTTGTCTTGAAAGTTTCTTGCAATCGGTGGGTCGAGGATCCTCGGCCAGCGTATGAATCCTCCGGAGGATCTTTATTTGATCACGTTCGGGAATTTTCCTTAGCTCTTTCTCCACCGATCGTCTGAATGAGATATCATATTTTCCCATCCAGATTCAGCTTTTTGAGCATATCTTCGAAGGAGATCGTTGGTTCTTTGCAGCGCGCTTTGAAAGTTTCCAAATCCTCCAGATCCTCCCGCAGGGAATCTCGCACCGCCTCGTTGACCAAATTCGAAACGTCGCTGGAGGTTTCAGCGGCTTTTATCTTGAGAGCTTTGTGTAGTTCGCCGTCGAGTTGGACCGTCGTGCCTCCCATATTCTTTGTTGCAGGCATGAGGAAGAATAGGTTGTAAAGCAGAGGGCGTCAAAGTGGTTGCAGCATTCGGCAGTAGAGGGGATGGCAAAGATGCAGCAGGATGCTGCAACCACAGACCTTTCGCGACATTTCGCGTCCTTTCGTGGTTTACCCTACCAGCCCCGCGGCGGCTACGACGGCCTCGGGGTTGAGCGCTTTGCCATCGTTGGCCTCGTCGGTGTGGGCGGTGAGTTCGTCGGAGAACTTGTCGATGAAGCTTTGGGTCGGCCAGGCGCAGGCTTCGCCGAAGGCGCAGATGGTGCGGCCGGCGATGTTGTCGGCGACGGACTTGAGGGTGGAGACATCGTCAGGCACGCCGCCGCCCTTGAGCATGCGGGTCGTGATCTTCTTCATCCAGAGGCTGCCTTCACGGCACGGGGTGCATTGGCCGCAGGATTCGTGGGCGTAGAATTCGTTGATGTTGTTCAGCACCCACGCCATGTCGCGGCTGTCGTCCATGATGATGACGCCGCCGCTTCCGGCCATCGATCCGCAGGCGGCCATGGTGTCGAAGTCCATGGGAATGTCGTTGATCGTGATTTCCTTCGCGTCGTCGCCTTGGCCGATGGTGAACTTTTCGTCAGCACGCAGGACCTTGGCCGAACTGCCGCCGGGAATGACGGCCTTCAACTTTCGTCCGGGCTTCAGGCCACCGCACATGTCGATGAGTTCGCCCATCGTGACCTTGCCGACCTGCACCTCGAAGTAGCCCGGTTCCTGCACGTCGCCGCTCACGCAGAGGATGCGTGTGCCCGTGTTGCGCGGGGTGCCGAGCTTGGCGTATTCCTCGCCGCCCATCTCGATGATGTGCTTTACGTGGCAAAGCGTTTCGACGTTGTTCACGATCGTCGGGCACATGTAGAGGCCCATGGCGGCGGGGAAGTAGGGCGGCTTGATGCGCGGGTAGGGGCGCTTGCCTTCGAGCGACTCGATGAGTCCGGTTTCCTCGCCGCAGATGTAGGCCCCGGCGCCGCGATGGACAACGATCTCGAGATCGAATCCGCTGCCTTGAATGTTTTGCCCTAACATGCCCTCCGCCTTGGCCTCGGCGATGGCGGTTTCGAGGATCTTGGCAGCCTGGGGAAACTCCTCGCGGATGTAGATGTACGCCTTGTGTGCCCCGACGGCGAAACAAGAAATGACCATACCCTCGATCAATTGATGAGGGTCCTGGTGCATGATGTAGCGGTCCTTGAACGTGCCGGGTTCGGACTCGTCGGCGTTGCAGATGAGGTAGACGGGCTTTTCGTTGTTGGGCGGAATGAATCCCCACTTCACGCCCGCGGGGAATCCGGCGCCGCCGCGGCCGCGCACGCCGGCGGTCTTCACTTCCTCGGTGATGGCCTTGGGCTCCATCGTGAGCGCCTTTTTCAGCTGCTCGTAGCCCCCGTCGTTGAGGTAAGTCTTGATCGACGGGTCCCAGTTCGCCCGGTTGACATTCCGGAAAATCATCCGGTGTTCCTTTTCGTGCGGCTCTTTGCCTTCGACGTATTTGATGGGCATGGCGGAATTCCCTCGGTTTTCCTAAAGACTAGAGGGGATACGAGCCCCGCCAAGGGGAGATTGTGAAATTTTTCACAAGCGGGACAGGATTTGGACAGAAAAAAGGCGGAACCGAAGTCCCGCCTTTTTCTGAAATGGTTTTTTTCGGAAGAGAGATTAGC
>JBCDLR010000145.1:0-9038 GCA_038745205.1 Verrucomicrobiota bacterium | reverse complement strand
GATATCGGGCGGCCTCAGATTCGGTGGTATAGAATCTTGGCTCCATGACGGCTCGCGCCCGGAAACGATTTTCCGCAGGCTGGCGATAGTGATCCACCGGCTGTGGATTCAGAGGTTTCTCGCCGGGAGCAAACCGTCGAGCGTCAAGCCTCTTCGGCCATCGAGCGCTCGCAAATATCGGTTCCCGGTCTGAGGTGAGGAGAGTGAAAAAGCGATTCCTTGCACGTTCAGCGCCGAGAAGTTCTGTAAGCGAAGTCTCCAGTCGTTCGGTGTCGACGTTGGGCCCGGTCCGCAAGGCTACACGGAATCCGAAGTGTCGGAGATCTGCGTCCAACGCCTCGAGGCTCGAACGGCTCAGCGTCCACCAGGCTACCGACCCAAACGCGACAACGACAAGCCCCGAAATGAGCACAGAGAGGAGAGCGAGACGAGTGCGGAACGAGCGGAGCATTTAGTGCTTGTCCTGTCTGAGTCGATAGCCCACCCCGCGAACCGTTTCGATGAGCTTCGCTTCATCGCCGATCTCAATCTTTTTGCGCAGGCGGGTCATGGCGACATCGACCATGTTCGTCCCGGTATCGAAGTGGGTATTCCAGACGTGCTCGCTGATTTGCGAGCGCGAGAAGACGCGTCCGGGGGAACTCATGAGGTATTCCAGCAATGAGAACTCCCGTTGGCTGAGTTCGATTTCACGCAATCCGCGCCGTACTTCACGAGATACCAGGTTCATCGTCAAGTCTCCGGACTGCAGGATCGTCAAAGCTTGTCCGGTATTTCTGCGTATCAAGGCTTGCAGTCGGGCAACCAATTCTTCGACAAAGAATGGCTTCGTCAGATAGTCATCCGCGCCAAGATTCAGGCCTTCCACGCGCTCATTCAGCTCATTGCGTGCAGTAAGAAGAATAATTGGAAGTGAGACACGTCGCTCGCGGAGCCCGCGGAGGACGCTTAATCCATCGCGACCCGGCAACATGATGTCGAGCACCATGGCGTCGAAGGATTCCGTCGTTGCCAAGGCAAACCCCGTCGTTCCATTGCCGCAAACCTCGACGACAAACCCTTCCTCTTCAAGTCCGCTGCGAATGAACCCGGCGATCGTGGTTTGATCTTCAACGACGAGGACACGCATTCAGTTAGCGGTTCTGAGACTGGTGATTTGAGGCATCAATCATACCGCGAGGCCAGTCAGGGGGTAGTGGGGTCCCGTCGGGTGGGCTATCCACTGTATGCCGGAAAAGAACGAGATTGTCCAAAGCCAGGTCCTGCGTCCAAATCCACCTCGCGCCGTCGAAGTCGTGTTGAAAAAATGTCTCCTTTGGGCCAACAGCGTCTTGCGGATGTTCTGTTGCATGTTCCCACTCGCTATCGTCGAATTCGCTAGTGAACCAATCCACTGGTAGCGGTTCGTGTTTTGTTTTTGGGTTTTCAAGATCGCGATTCAGGGGGCCATGGAAGAAGTTTTTCGCTTTCCATTCTCCATTCGTAACCGTTCCATCGCCAAACTTGAGAATGAAACCACCGTCACCAAGATTGGTATGGTTGTATTCCAGGCCCGTTTTCGAGTCAGCATTGTCTTTGGCCATCACGGCAATCGTCATTGGATATTCAGGAAGGACGTCGACACTGACAACATTGTGCGGGATGAAGGAAATGGAGTCGACGGCGACGAGGCTGCCATTAATATAAAGTTTGAACCAGTTGTCGGCGTAGATGTTTGCCCTCACGGTATCGTTGATCTTGGGTTTTTGAATCCGCTTGACGCCCCTGCCTTTTGCCTTCTTTCCAACCTTGGTTCGATCGGCCTTCAAGTCTCGTCCCGGGCTTTCAGTTTCTCGACCAACAACTGGGATTGTAGCGAGGACCACTAGAGTGCTGATCTTAACAAGCCATTGATTCATGGACTCACTCAATCACCATTTGATTACCATATCATTACGAAAAGATTACCGGGCTGAAAGAATTGGAGAATCAAGAGATTCTGATTGGAGATTGTGAGCAGGGCGGATGACGGTGGTACGATGGCTGGAGTGGAGGGGAAGGGAGCGGTGTTGAGCTGAACTTGGTCGGGCGCCGCGGCGATCCGCGAACCGTAAAGAAGGGGGGCACGATGTGCCCCATCCAAGGCGCTTGGAACGTCACCCCGCAGGAATGCTCAGTAGGGGGCTGCGGGAGGAGTCGCTACTGGCCTGCAGGGAAAAGAGTTGCGTGAGGAGGCCAAATGTCTCCTTGGTATCGAGATCCTGATCGGAAATGGAAAACCAATGATCACGGTAGCGGACAGCGACAAAGCTGTGGGCAGGTTTTGTGGTCGAAGTTTGAATGCGGAAGAGAGGTTCCGATGACTCGCGCGACCTGACAATGCCTGCAATTCAATGGCAAGATTTTGTCATCGATCCTGCTCGAACTCCCTGGATCTTTCAATACAATGCTCATCGATGAAACTGCCTTCTTACCTGTCCATTCTGATCGCTCTGACCCTTTCGTCGGTGGCCGGTGCGGATTCTTCCCTCCGAACCTGGACCAATTCGGAGGGCAAAACGATCACAGCGGAATTGGTGGAGTTGAATGACGGCGTGGCCACGCTTCGCATGGACAACGGCCGTCGTTATCAGGTGCCACTTGAGACCCTGAGCGAAGCTGACAACGAGTTTGCGGCGGAATGGACGGCGGCGAAAGAGGCGGAAGGCCGCGCGGGAGAGATGGGAGTCACTCTCGGGAGCATTGGCGACATGATCGTCGAGACGGCCTTCGATGAAGAGACCCCGGCGATTCGGAAAGGAGATGTGCTGGGGTGGAGAGCCGGGATCGGTGAGTGGCGGGTCGAGGATGGTATGCTCATTGGAGACGAAGTGCCCGAGGACAACCACGCCTCTTCCCTGACTTATCGCTTCGAGGCGAGCCACTTGATCATTCAAGCGCAGGTCCAGTTGGGAACCTCCGAGCAGATTGCGTTCGCGTGCCGCGATACCGTAGCACCGGGTCTTCACCTGGGACGCCTCTACGTCACTCCCGAGAAGTTGTGGATCCAGCACATGACGGGAATTTCGAAGACGACGACCGCTGAGAGACTGGTCACCGTCGATGTCGATCTCGATCCTGATGATTGGTACGACGTCACGATTGAAATCGTCGGTGATACCTTCCGGGCGACGGTGGGCGAAGAAGAACTGAAGGCCTCCTACCCCCGGTTCGCGGATCCGAAGGGAATCCTCGCTCTCACGAATCGCGGGAAGGGGGCCAGGTTCCGCAACGTCTCGATTTGGCATGCCGAGCCCAAGTCGTAGTCGGGTGAATCCTTTTTGCCTCAGGGACGGTCTGCCTTGTTGTTTGGTGACTTTGCGCCATCTGACATCATCTTGCTATTGAGGAAAATCCCTAATAGTGGCAGGTCTATCGTTTCCTGATGGAAAATCCTCTGAACCCATCGAGACACCTTCACCCTGTCCTCAAGCGGATGATCGTGGCTGCGATGATCTGTTTTTCAGCCGCTCGGCCCCTAACCTGAATCCCGCTCATTGCATGCTGTCCAACGGCAATTCGCATGAAAATATGCCTCTGCCATCGACGCACCGACATTGGGTCGGACTCTGTCGGCCGTTTTGTATGCTCTTGCTTCCGGTGATGTTCGCGGGTTGTACAGCACTGGATCTCTCTTCGCCAAGTGATGATGCCGAGAGCGCTTTGAAGTGGCCGTCAGAGTGGGTCAGCGCAGGGGAGGGCAATAACGGCCGGATCTCGACGGGTTGGCTCCATACGTTCCGGGACGACCGCCTCGATGAGATCGTGGAGGAGGCTCTAACCGCCAACCCCAGCTTGCAGGCCGCTGCGGCGCGGCTCGATGGGGCGCGCGAACAGGCCGTCCCCGCCCGTGCCGCGCGGCTTCCATCGATCGGAGCACGGGCGAACACTTTGCGGGAATGGGATGGAAACGGTCCGGAACCCACGTTGATTCGTTCGAGCTACGGGCTCAGTCTGGATCTGGACTGGGAGATCGATCTCTGGGGCCGTTTGAAGGATTTGGATGAAGCCGCGCAAGCGGACCTGGAGGGTGCCATCGCCGTGTTTCGTGGCGCCCGGCTTTCCCTTGCAGGTAACTCCGCCAAGGCTTGGTTCGACTACATCACCGCGATTCAGCAGGTTAAGTTGGCGGAAGAGACGCGGGATAGTTTCCAACGCAATCTCCGGATTACCGAGGGCAACTACAAGGCCGGCGATGAGACGATCAGCCCCCTCAGCGTACAGTTCAGCCGCTCCAACGTTGCGTCGGCGGAGCGGGCCCTGATCCGGGCGCGACTCGACCGGGATGAGGCGGCGCGGTCCCTGGAGATTCTGCTTGGTCGCTATCCGAGCGCCGAGGTGGAAGGGCGCGCTGATCTACCCGGTTTGCCCGGGGCGATTCCCGTGGGCCTGCCTTCCGAATTGCTCTGGAGAAGACCTGATCTGGTGGCGGCGGAAGCGGACCTCAGGGCCAGCGCCCGTCGGGCCGATGCCGCGCGCAAGGATCTTCTGCCCTCGCTGAGCCTGAATGCGGGTGGTGCGACGACCAGCGACGCTTTGAGCCGGATCCTGCTCGATCCCGAGTACATTGTCTGGACGGTCGCTTCCTCGCTCGTGCAGCAGGTATACCAAGGTGGGGAGCCCGTGGCCGCCGCCCGCGAAGCGTTGGCGAACAACGAGGTCGCTGTCCGCACCTTTGCCGAACTGGCCCTGCTGGCTTTCCAGGAGGTCGAATCCGCTCTCGCCGCGGAACGTTCCCTCGCCGAGCAGGAAGTCTTTCTCGAGATGGAGCTGAGGCAGGCTAATCTCGCCGAGGCCCAGGCAGAGCGGGAGTATTCCGAGGGTCTGGTGGGCATCCTCGAACTGCTGGAAGCGCAACGCCGGGCCGTCAGTGCCCGAACCGACATGATCTCGTTGCGCAATCAACGCTTGAGCAATCGGGTGGATTTGCACCTTGCTTTGGGTGGGGACTTCTCCACAAAAGCGTCCGAAGAGACTCGCCGGTCGAAGAAGTTGAGCGTCCACCATTCCGTGTCCCATTCACCTCTTTCGCTCCTTTCCCCATGCAACGCCTGATCCGCATCCTTCTGCCGGTCCTGATCCTCGCGGTCGGAGCGGTCGGCTACTGGCTGCTTCTGGTCGAGGACGAGGAACCGCGACGCCCGGATCGGCCGGAGCGGGTCTTGAAAACAGAAGTGATCGAGCTCAAACGGGAGGATTTTCAGACATTGATCCAGACTCAAGGTGAGGTGCGTCCGCTGAACAACGCCATCCTCACGGCCGAGGTTTCGGGCAAGGTGCACGCGATTTCGGAATCTTTGCAAGACGGCTCCTTCTTCGAAGAAGGGGAGACCTTGATGGAAATTGCGAAGGAGGACTACGAAGCCGAGGTCATCGCTGCAGAGGCGAACTTGAGCCAGGCCGTGGCCGCTTTTGCCCAGGAAGAGACGAAGTCCAATCAGGCAAGACTAAATTGGAATGAGCTCGGCTACGAAGAGGAGCCCAACGAACTGGTCTTGCGGCTTCCCCAGTTGCGGGAAGCGAAAGCCAATGTAAAGGCGGCCGAGGCGGCCTTGGAGCGGGCGCAGCGCAATCTCGACCGGACCCAGGTCCGGGCCCCTTTCGCCGGTAGAATCCTACGCCGCCTCATCTCCATCGGTCAGACCATCTCCCCAAGCACCGAATTGGCAACCATGTTCAGCACGGACTTCGTCGAGGTTCGCCTTCCCATCGCTGCTCGCGACCTGAGCTTCCTCAATCTTCCGGAAAGCATCAAGGATTCACCCGTCCCGGTCGAATTGAGGGATGCGTTGAACCCGGAATCTTCCGCGGTCTGGCAGGCAGAGATCATTGGCACAGAGGGAGCGCTCGATCCGGATTCCCGCGAGCTGTTCGCCATCGCGAGGGTGCGCGATCCTTTCTCACGCCTCGTTGCGCGGGATCTCGCCGGTCCCCCTCTCCGTATCGGCCAGCCGGTCGTCGCGGCCATCCAGGGCCGGACGCTTCTAGACGTTCACCTGATTCCTCGTCAGGCGGTTCGCCAATTGAGCTTTATCTATCTCGTGGACCCCGTCAGCCTCACGCTGAACCGGCACGAAATTCAACCGATCTGGTCGGACAAAGAGCATCTTGTCCTCGCCGATGATACTCTCGCTGACGGCTCGCTCCTCGCCACTTCCAAGCTCGTTTATGCCCCCAATCTATCCCGGGTGGAGATTTTGCCTTCGAGGGAAGAAGGGGTGGACCCCTTCACCCTTTCCGGGACAGCGCCGCCGACTTCCGAACCCTCCGACTCATGATTCGCTGGTTCGCTCGCAACGACATTGCCGCGAACTTCCTTCTCGTGGGAATCCTTCTGGCGGGCATTCATGCGGCCATGTACCGGATCCCGCTCCAGGTCAGCCCGACCATGGAGTTCGACGACGTCTTCATCCGGATGGATTACCGGGGCGGCACCGCCGAAGACGTGGAGAAAGCGATCAGCATTCCCATCGAAGAGGCGATTCGTGATCTCCCGGGGATTTCCCGCGTGCGGTCTTATGCGAACCGGGGACGCGGAACCATCTTTGCGGAAATGAAGGAAGGCGTCGATCAACGGGAGTTGCTTGAGGAGGTCAAGGCGCGCATCGATCGCATCACCACCTTCCCGAACGAGACGGAAAGCCCGATGGTCATGATCCCCGACTCGAACGCCTTTCGGGAAGTCATCACGATCGCGGTGACAGGCGACTTGAGCGACACGGAACTCCTCCGGGTCGCGGAGAGGGTCCGGGACGACCTCATGGACATGGATGGCATCAGCATGGCCGATGTGAGGGGTGATCGCTCCTTTGAGATCGCGATTGAGGCCGATCAGGAGAGACTCCGGTCCTACGGCCTCAGCTTCCAGGATCTTTCAAGCGCGATTCAACGGTCTTCGGTGGATTTGTCGGCTGGTTCGATCCGCAGCAGCAGTGGCAACCTGAGCCTGCGAACCCGGGGTCAGGCTTACACCGCCGAGCAATTCGCCCAGATTCCCATCCGCGCGGCCAACGGAGCTAATGTTCTGTTGGGAGAAGTGGCTCGGGTCACGGATGGATTCGAAGAGGGCAAGGTGCTCACTCGCTTCAATGACGAACCCGCACTCATGGTCGAGGTCATGCGATTTGACCTCGAGAGTGCCATCGATATCGCACGGATTGTGCACGAGTATGTCGACGAAGCCGACCTCCGCTTTCCCGAAGGCATCGACCTCTATGCCTGGGACGATGAATCGATCTCCATCAAGGGCCGGCTCGGAACACTGACGACTTCGATGGTTCAGGGCTGTCTTCTCGTCTTCATCCTCCTCGCCCTCTTTCTCCGACCTGCGCTGGCCTTCTGGGTCGTCATTGGCATCCCCATTAGCTTTGCCGGCGGGCTCCTCTTGATGCCCTGGCTCGGCATTACGGCCAACCTCATGAGTGTCTTCGGATTCATCATTGTGGTGGGCCTCGTCGTGGATGACGCCATCGTCACCGGAGAGAACATTTACTCGAAACTGAAGACGGGAATCGACCCGCTCGAGGCGTCGGTCCTCGGGACCAAGGAGGTTGCGGTGCCCGTCACCTTCGGCGTCCTCACCACGATCGTCGCCTTCCTGCCATTGCTCTATTTCGACGGGAGGTGGGGAGAGTTTGCTCGTCAAATTCCGCCCGTGGTGGCGCCGGTCCTGCTCTTTTCCCTCATCGAGACCAAGTTAATCCTGCCGTCTCACCTCAAGCACCTCCGGCTCGACCGCAATCGCCGGAATCCGTTGGACCGAATCCAGAGCCGGGTCGCCAATGGGCTCGAGCGCCTCGTCGAGCAATTCTACCGGCCCGCTCTCACGCTTGCGCTGCATCACCGCTACACGGTCTGCTCCCTTTTTCTCGCCGGTGCCTTGCTTATGTTCGGCTACTGCCAGGGAGGGGGGCTCGGATTTGTCTCGATGCCATCGGTGGATCGACTTCGCATCACTGCCTATCTCGATCTTCCCAACGATACCTCCCAGGAGCAAACCGACACCTACATCCGTCGCATCCGGGATGCCGCGGAGGTCCTCAAGACCGAGTTTGTCGACAAGGGTTCCGGCCGCTCGCTCATCACTAATGTCATGGAGGAAGTCGGCGACCGCGAGCGCGAAAGCACCACGTTGGACGAGACGCGGGGCGAGGTCGCCATCGAAATCCTTCCTCCCAGCCTGAGAAACGCGCCGGGACCGCGAAACAGCGTGATTGCCAATCGCTGGAAGGAACTCGTCGGGGAAATCCCGGAAGCCCAGTCTTTTCGCGTCCGGGCGGAACAAAGCGGCTTCAGTCGGCGTGGTGAGACTCGGGAAGAAGAGCCAGTCGAAGTCGAACTGCGCGGTCCGGGCTCGGAGGCAAAGGTGGCCATCGCCGAAGAGATCGAGAATCTGTTGGAGAGCTTCGACGGCATTTCCGATGCCTACACGCAGGTGCAGCGAGAGAGTGATGAACTGGAGATCGTCCTCAAACCCCGGGCTGCGGAGCTGAACCTCACCCAGCAGGAGCTCGCGAGCCAGATCCGGCAGGCCTTTTACGGCGAGGAAGCCCAGCGCATCCTGCGCGGGACGGATGATATCCGCGTCATGGTCCGACTAACACAACAAGAACGGCAGTCGCTCCACACGCTTGATACCCTCAGGATTCGGACGCCTTCCGGCGCAGCCGTTTCCCTTGCCGCCGTCGCCGACGTGCAATTGGTCAAGGTGCCCAACCGGATCGAGCGGATCGACGGCGCCGAGGTCATCGAGATCAAGGCCATTCCCGTGGACGAATCGGTCGATATCATGGGGATCGCGGCTTCGGCGGCCCCCGAGATCCAGGCCCTCGTCAATGAGGGGCAGGGCCTTTCCTACCGCTACACCGGATTCATCGCGGAGAACGCCGAGTCGAAGCGCCGTATCATCATCGGCTCCATCGCTCTCCTCTTTGCCCTCTTCGGCCTTCTTGCCATCCCATTCCGGTCTCTGGTCCAGCCGATATTCGTCCTTCTCGCGGTTCCCTTTGGCATCATCGGAG
>JBCDLR010000144.1:0-9153 GCA_038745205.1 Verrucomicrobiota bacterium | reverse complement strand
GGCGGAAGTCCCGTAGTTTTCAAGTCGCCACCTTTCGATGGCCGTGTAGCCGTCAGAGCCTCCGGCGAGCGTCTGGTAAATCATCGAAGAACCATTTTCAACTCGTGCACGAGCGCGCAGCATTGACCAATCCGGAACCTGTGAGGCAGCCGTCTGCCACTGCCCGTTGGTGTAGGTTGGATCAGGGAGGTTCACCCAGTTCTGACCTTGATCCACCGAGAAATCGAAGGTCACTTGTCGTGTCAGTGGGTGACCAGCTCCGCGGAACCACTGCATCGTTCCACTCGAATCGAGGCTCAAGCTCTGCGCGGGTATTCCGATCCAGGCCGATGACAGACGGCAAGAGGTGCCAGTTCCAGAAGCGACAACGGCGGTTCCATCGCCACAAAGCACCATTTGGTTTACCTGAAAGAACGTGAAGTTCCCCGGCAGCGAAGAGTCGAAGGTCCAATCATTATTCAACGCAGCGAGGAACCGCTGGGTATTCCCACCGAGCAAGACAAAGTCACCGCCGAGAAACCTTCTCCCGCCCGGCTCGAAAGCCATCGACGTCACATTGAAGTTCACGGCGGGAAGTGTGATTGATTGGGTGGTTCCAGTGTTGCTGAGAGCGGCATAAAATGCCGGAGTCGTTCCGTTGGTGTTACGGAATGCCCCGCCTACAGCAACCGCATCTCCAGGAAGGACTTCCATAGCTAGCAAATCGTCATCAAGAGAGGCCAGAAACCCCTGATCAAGTGTCCCGTCGCTCATGAGTCGGGCGATGCGTTTGCGTTCAACCCCGCCGACGTCGCTAAAGGTGCCGCCGATCAAAATGCGATCCTGCCAGTCGCGAACGATCTTCGTAATTCCGCCCCCGATTTTGTTGAAGGAAACGGAGAATGTGGAATCGAGGACGCCGTCCTTGCTGAAAAGAGCGATGCTATTGATCGAGTCAGTCCCAACCGTGGTAAAGAACCCTCCCGCAATCACTGAACCATCTCTCAGAATTGACAGCGTCTTCACACTAGCCCTCCCCGATACCGCTTCAAAGTCCGGGCCGAATTGTGAAATCTGCGTTCCGCTATTATCTAGAAGCATGAGTGAATAGTAATTCTCATCGCCCGGGAGTCGGAATCGTCCGCCGACGAGAATGGTGCCATCTTCGCGAATTCCAATGGTCGCGACTTCATCATGAGTGGAATCCACCGCGACCAGAGGGCAGTCAAAGGACGCGTCGGTCGTACCGTCCCGATTCAGGCGCACAAGAAGCCGGTCCGATTGGCCGCTCACAGCTAGTCCCACACCTCCAACGAGGAGCTTTCCATCCACTTGCAGACACATGGCGCGAACCTCTTCCCCGGTGAGGTCATCAATCCAATCCCTGTCCCAACCCTGGGGACGGGGAGGCACGATCGCGGTGAAATTGATGACGTAGGGTTCAGGGTCAGAGGCGCTCCCGGAAATGCTCAAAGTCATCGCTTTCTCTTCGGCGACTAGAGCGTCAAAGGTTACGGTTATTGGAACCGTCTCCCTCCCACTCATAACAATGGCTTCGTCGCTCAAAGTCAGTTCATTCTCATTATCGCCGGTCAGGTCGAAGAGAGGAATGGAAATGCTTCGGGCGCTGTTGTTTCGCAGTTGGAAAGTAAATATCGTCTGATTGCCGAGCAGGACGGTCCCGAAGTCGTGGGAAAAAGGGTTCCCAACTTCATCTCCTGCTTCGTCCAGTAGGCTGATCGGGGGAATCTGAGGCAGAGCCTCGGCAAGGATTGGATTGGTGTTAAGTAGGAACTCCTCGAGGTTCAGCCAGCGGTCTGCATCGAGGTTTCCGAAGCCCGAGTTCTCGTCGTTACTTTCAAGAACAACGAGCCCGTTTTGCTGTTCCCACACGTCCGGTAAGCGATCGCGATCAAGGTCACTGTCGATGGATATCTCAAAAAGCCTTACGCGCTGTGCTGAACCAACCAAGCCGACTTGAGCCGAAAGCGCGACCGATTGGCCAAAACGATCGCGAGTAAAGGAGTCGGGCTGGGTGACCACGCGTTGATCTGTCCATTGGGAACCATCCCAGCGGAAAAATGAGGCCTTCCCTTTCTGGGAAATTCCCCCGAAGTCGCCGCCCGCGAGTAAAACGTTTCCGGACACTGCCACCGTGGAGTAATTGCCCGAATCTCCGGGAGCGGTCGTGATAGGCTGCAGTGCACTCCAACTGTTTCCGGTGAGCCGCGAGTACTGCAGGGCTGGAGCGCCTGACAAAGCAACAATCAAATGATCTTGATCAAGGGCTATTTCCGCGAAGGGGGAGATTCCTAGAGAAAATACCTGTGAAACGACCACGGCATCTTGTTCATCGAGCTTGAAGAGTTCGATCGCAATGTCGCTCCCAGCTCTCGTCTCGAAAGCGACCCAATCCCCCGACATTTGAATCCGGCGAGTCGCGCCTTGGGTAGGGAGGTTTCCGGAGAGCTCCCAAACCAGCCGGTCATTTCTTCGGTAGACTTGACCTGATGTCGTGACAATCCTATCACCATACACCTTCGCATTCGGCGATTGTAGAGTATCTGTCTGAATCCATCCCTCGTCTCCTTTGCCGAAAATGTAAGTGCGAAAATTGTCACCGATCATAAGAACGTCCCCGTGAATGGACAACGAACTCACAAATCCATCCGTTCCCGGTGAGGTGAGGGTATCGGTGTGCACCCAGCCCGTCGGACCATCCGAAAAAACGAGCACACTTCCCGGGTCGGCCCCGAATCCATTACCTTCAAATCCCACGCTTACCAGAGCGGTGTTTCCCCAGATGGCGAGGGGTCTTCCCGCAAAGCGTCGCGGGAGTTCGGTGCTGAAACTTTGGGGTGGCTGAGGATCATTTTCGCGAAGATCAAAGACTTCGGCAGTGCCAAGATCACGAATTGACCGAGGTGTATCTGGTTGACCCGAAGGGTAACCGGTCCACAAATCGGTTCCGGAGAGGGCGAGCGATTCTATGGACTGCGTCCCAAAATAATCCAATCTCATCCAATCTTCTATCGTCGAGTCCCATTCATAAACCACACCGCCACTGCCTCCCGCGATTCCGGCAAATATTCCGAAACCGAGGTCGATGACATCGGAGTAACCTTGAAACAGAGAAAACGCGGTAAGGTCTCCGTCGATTGCCACAGACTTCCCGAACAGCTGGGGTGTGGCGCTACTACTCTCCCATAAGACTTGGGTGTCGCCTGTCAGCTGCTCCAGAGACCACGTTCCGTTGCTCTCAGAAAACACCGCTCCGAGACCCCATGGCCAATCGGTCGAGTCAGTCGAGTTCGCCGGGGCTCCCACGACCAGTCGAGAACCGTCGTAATCAAGATCCCAGCCAAACCTGGACCCCTCTCTGACACCGAGGACTCGGCCGGTCTCTTCCCAGCCGCCTCCTTGTTCAGAAAGGACGTAGACGGTGCCTTCAGGTCGCGGTTGTGCGGTTCCCTGAAAGGGAGATCCGACAAAGATCCGATTGTCATAAATCGCCAGACTTCTTCCAAATTGACCGTTGGCCCGAGGATCGTCTGCCGACACCACCGTGGAATCCCAGGTCCCGCTGGATTCCACGAACACAGAAATTGCTCCCGCTGATGCGGTCGTTTCCGAATCCGCAAAAGGCGCCCCGAGGACGGCCATGCCGTCCGCCACGGCCACCGCTGTGCCAAATTGCGGGCGTTCCCCGGTCGGCGACGGAACAAATTCGCGGACGAAAACCCAACCTTGTGCCGTTCTTTGAAACAGATACCCTGTGCCGAGATTGACATACCCCAGCCGGTCCGTGCGCGGTGCCCCGATCAAGAGTAGATCACCGTGCAACGAAATGGACTTACCGAATTGATCACCGCGGGCGGCGTTGGGAGCCGTCAGCTGCCCATCAGTTACCCATCCGCTCGTCGTCTTGCGATAGAGGTGCACCACGCCAGCCTCGTCGAGATCGTTGGAACACTGAAAAGGTGCACCAACAGCTGCATAGTCCCCGTCGACCTCAATGCTCTCGCCAAAACGGTTGATCACCGCGGGATTCTCATCGGGGCTAGTCCCGAACAAGACCGCGGTCTCGACCCAGCGGTCACGCGAGTTTTTTTCGTAAACACGATCCCGTATTAGGCAGCGTATCCCCGAAGCCGTGATGTAGGCGCCAAATCCCTGCCCATTAGGTGCGGCGAATCGTTCGTCTCCGAGTCCTCCCTCGGCCGAGTCCAGTTGATCCACCGGGGTCCAGTTCCCGCCATTTAGTCGATATTCTTCCACCACTCCGTCGGGAAACTCCGCATCGCCGACAAATGGCCTCGTCGTCGTAAATACGAATGACTCTTCGGCGTTGGGTTTCTCCACGAACAAACTCCCGGATTCGAAGCCGAACGAGGCTCTCAACCCGTCCTGGAATAATGGGTCTTCGCTGAATGCTGGAACGGCAATAGTTTGCGCCAGTGTCCAGTTTCCGGTTCCATTTTCATACAGGTTGATTCCTTCTCTGGATTGCGCCGCAATCCAGTCACCGTCGATCCGGACATGATGCGCGAATTGAGAATGACTGAAAGGATTGCTGATTCTCTCTTCGAAGCCCCATACGCCCGAAGCATTTTTCAAATAGACTGAAGCTTCACTGGCATTGCTGGTCGAAAAACCCGAATGCCTGCGAGCGCCCACCACGAATCGGTCACCTTCGAGATCGACGTCATTCCCAAAACGAAAAACCGTGGAGTATCCGCTGAATCTTGCATCAAAGTTCCAAGCATTGTTCTGCCAGTTAAAGGTGTAAACGAACCCGGTGCTCCCTTGAGAAAACGCGGGACTGCAGATCACTGCAGTCTCCCCTTCGAGGTCCAGTGAGCTCCCGAACTCCCCAAAGTCCCCGGTGAGTGGAGTGAGGTTTTGGGCAAACTCCCAAACTCCAGCCACCCGTCGAAAGGCGCGAACGACGAGAATTCCCTGCCCACTGAACGCCCCGACAAGGGCAAGATCGCCCGATATCCTTGCCGGGCTATTCGAAGTCGGCATTCGAGCTCCATCGTCGGGAATCAACTCATTGAGGTTGGCCTCGTGGACCCAGCCTCCGTTTTGATGGATGAAAACGTGAACAGATGTCTCCAAACTTCCCCCGTTGGTTCGGACAGCAATCGCTTGGTTACCGTCAAGGTGAACCTCTGAAGTCCACCCCTCCGGAGTGGTGACCGGAAATCCCGGACCCAGTTGTTGGCCCGCCGATGGCTCGAAGCCCGTGTCAGCAAGGACTGCATTGGGCATCAATGACGGAAAAGAGAACAGAAGGGAGCAAAACAAAGAACGCACGAAACAATGGCCACGGAGCCAAGACATAACCTCCCAACGGATCGGAACGGAAAGCGCCTGACTATCCTTTCTTCCACGGACCAAGTTTGGCGCGGCGGCAATTGCGGCCAAAGGGGGGCGGGACGGAGAAGGGGCGAAATACCTCATCGGATGGGATTCTTATCCGGCTCAAAGACTCGTGCCACAGTTAATACGATCGTTAGGGCGCAAATTCTTCAGCCTGCGGGGACGACGGCTAACGACGATCTCGTATAGGATCGATTCGAGGTGTCATTCCCTGATAGACAGAAGCTCGAGGAGTGTATCGACGGGATGTGATTCGATCATTGCCGCCGAAGATGCGACGTCTTTTCCATTTAACGCGCGGAAAGAGATATTTTTACCCGTTGTTTGTGAAATAGATGTGAAAGATCGAGCTTTCCCGTTCGACCCTGGATCTGAGGGCGCGGACGAGAGGTGTCGCAAGGCCCAATGCAGGCTGATTCTCTTCTAGTGCATGAACAAGCTCTCTTGATCTGGACCGTTGAACATCGGCCGGAATCTGGGACATTGACCGATGCTACGACGCTTCCCGCTCCCGCTCCTGATCTTGATGGCTGGCCTGCTTTCCAGCTGCCTTTCCACGAAGAGTGCTTACTCGACGACCTATGACCCGCCGGCGTTTGCTCCGGTCAATCCCTCCAAAGTGAAGGTGAAAATCAGCACCGGCGCGCAGCGCATTTACGTCGTCGAAGGCGGGAGGGTGCTGCTCGCCTCTCCGTGCTCGGTCGGAAAGCCAAGCGACCCCACGCCGCACGGCACCTTTCCCGTGCTCTCAAAAAAGATGGAACGCCGTCGCTATAGCCAGCCGGGCGCGGGGTATCCCATGACCTACTGGATGTCCTTTTACTCGCCGGCCTACGGAATGCACTGGGGTTTCGTGAAGCCCTATCCGTGCACGATGGGATGCGTGCGGCTGCCGATCAAGACGGCGAAGAAGATGTTCGATCTCGTCCAGGTCGGCACGCCCGTCCACATCGCGGCGAGCCATCCCGAGGATGCGACCATCGGCAAGGACCTGCCCCTGCTCGACGATTCCGAAATGCCGGATCCACCGATGAGCTACATGCTTAGTCCCCAGGTCTTCGAAGACGCGCGGCGCGGAAAGCTCTACAAGTTTTAAGTCCGCGGGCGGCGATCTGGTGTAGTGGTTCTTTTCGGAACCGATGAAGATTCCCGTGAAGCTCGAATACGCCTGCCGGGTTCTTGCCCAGCTGGCCAAGACCTACCCGGAAGGGCGCGTGCGCCGGATCGAGGAACTCGGAACACTGGAGGCGATCTCGCCGAATTACCTCACGCAGATCCTCTCCGAACTTCGCCACGCGGGACTTGTGGAGAGCAAGCGAGGAAAGGACGGAGGTTACCTGCTGGCGAACCCGCCCGAGCAGATTTCGCTCCTCGATATCGTTGAGGCCATCGAAGGCCCGCTCCTCGAATTTGCGGGGGAGGCAACCGGTCAGAGTGGAGCGAGAGCGCAGGGCGCGTGGGCGAAAGTCTTCGGCTCGCTTTCCGAGAGTTTGCGGGGAATTCCGCTCACCGACCTCATCAAGGAAGAGGCCGAGGCCATGTGGCACATCTAGGGATTTCAGGGGTTTGAGCTCCGGGAAATCAGGAAAATCGGGCAAAATTAGCCCTTCTTCGGCCGGAATCCGTATCGCTTGGGCTGAAAAATCCCCTTGCAAAAGGTCGTTTTTCATACATTATTAAATCACTTAACTTAATTCGGATTAATTTCGCCATGTCCGCCAACGAAGGCATCAAAACCAAATCCAACTACCTGCGGGGAACGCTCCTGGAGTCCCTCGCGAACGGGTTGACGGGATCTGTCTCGAAAGACGACACCCAACTGACCAAGTTCCACGGCATCTACCAGCAGGACGACCGTGACATCCGGGCGGAGCGCCGGAAAAAGAAGTTGGAGCCGGCCTACTCGTTCATGATCCGTGTCCGGGTGCCGGGCGGAGTTTCGACGGTCGAACAGTGGCTCGAGATGGACCGGATCGCCCGCGAGCATGCGAATGGCACCCTCAAGCTGACGACGCGGCAGGCCTTTCAATTCCACGGCGTCATCAAGAGCAATCTCAAGACGACGATTCGCGAGATCAACGACTCGCTGCTCGACACCATCGCCGCCTGCGGTGACGTGAACCGCAATGTCATGTGCAATCCGAATCCGGATCAAAGCCGTGTGCATGGTGCCGCGCAAAAGCTGGCGCAGGATATCTCCGATCACCTCACGCCACGCACGAGTGCCTACCATGAGATCTGGCTCACGGACGGAGACGGCGAAAAGCACAAGGTGACGAAAGACCCCGAGGAGGAAGTCGAACCCATCTACGGCAAGACCTACCTGCCCCGGAAATTCAAAACCGTCGTCGCGGTCCCGCCGAGCAACGACGTCGACATCTTCGCCCACTGCCTCGGCTACATCGCCATTGTCGAGAATGACGAGATCGTCGGATACAATGTCACGGTCGGCGGCGGCATGGGCATGACGCACGGCGACAAGAAGACTTTCCCGCGTCTCGCCGACGTCATGGCCTTCTGCACCCCCGAGCAGGCCGTCGAAGTCGCGGAAGCTGTCGTTCGTGTGCAGAAGGAATACGGCAACCGGAAGGAACGGAAGAACGCCCGCCTCAAATACACGGTTGAGAACTTCGGCCTGAAGTGGTTCCGCAATGCCGTCGAGGAACGCCTCGGTTACAAGCTGGAGGATCCCCGGCCCTATCACTTCGAACACAACGGCGACCGCTACGGCTGGACGCAGGATCATCACGGCCTTTGGCACTACACGCTTTTCATCGAGAACGGCCGCCTCTTCGACACCGCGGAAAACCCGGCCCTCACCGGGCTGCGGGAGATCGCGAAGACCCACAACGGCGACTTCCGCCTCACCGCCAACCAGAACCTCATCATCTCGCGCATCGAGGAATCGAACAAGGAAGCGATCCAGGCGCTGCTCGACCAGTATGGGCTCGACGGCGGTCAAAACCGCACGGCCTTGCGCCGGAACTCCATGGCCTGCGTGGCCTTGCCCACCTGCGGGCTCTCTCTCGCGGAGTCGGAGCGCTACTTGCCCAAGCTCGTCACCGGTCTCGACGATGTCATCGAGGAAGCGGGGTTGCGTGAGGATGAGATCGTCATTCGCATGACGGGCTGCCCCAACGGTTGCGGGCGTCCCTATCTCGGCGAGATCGGTTTCGTCGGCACGAACGCCAACACCTACAACCTTTACCTCGGCGCGGGCTTCGCGGGCGAACGCCTCAACAAGCTCTATCGCCGCGACGTCAAGGACCGCGAGATCGTGTCCATCCTGCGGCCGATCATCCACGACTACGCGCAGAATCGCGAGGAGGGAGAGCGCTTCGGCGACTTCACGATCCGCGCCGGCTATGTCCATGCGACGACCGCCGGGAACAACTTCCACGACAACATCATCGAACGGGAGCCGGAACCCGAACCGGCCCTTGCCTGAATCAACGCCGCCACGCGCCGTGTCTGTCACCGCCCCAACCACCCTGGACCTGCCCGCCCTCAATGCGGAATTCGCCGACCTCGGTTACGAGGATCGATTCCACATGCTGCGCGAGCGTCTACCGGATCGGCAGTTCGTCGTGAGCACGAGCGCCGGGGCGCAGGCGAGTGTCATGTTGCACTTGGTGACGAAAGCCCTTCCCGAAGCGCCCATTGTCTTCATCGACACCGGCTATCACTTTGCCGAGACCTACCAGTATCTCGACGAACTGAAGGAGCGCTTCGACGCCAATATCCACATCTACAGCCCCTTGATCACCGCAGCCCGGCAGGAGGCGCTTT
>JBCDLR010000143.1:0-9196 GCA_038745205.1 Verrucomicrobiota bacterium | reverse complement strand
CCTCGATGGCAAGGCGCTTCCCATTGTCCACATCAGTCCGCAGGACGGATTTTATGACATCAAGAACAAGTATCCATGGATGACCGGAGAGGGGAAGACGGACTACGTGTGTCCGGCGGATCTCGACGAAGAGATCACGGTTAATATCCAGGAGGCAGCCCTGGCCGCGCACAATGCCCTGGGGATCGAGATATACTCCCGGGTCGATGTTTTGTTAGGGCAGGACGGAAGGATTGCCGTCCTCGAAGTGAACACCATTCCGGGGATGACCTCGTCGAGCCTCCTTCCGAAGGCGGCGAAGGCCGTGGGCATGGAATTTCCGGCGCTCTGTGAACGCATCTGCCTCCTCTCGATGGCCTTGCGGAAACGACGTGCAAGTGGCTGATAACCAATGAAAAACCGACGCGCCAAAAGCCGCCGCCGCGGCAACCTGTCTCTTGCTGAACGCCGTGAGCGGCGATCGGCCCGGCACATTCTCGACGTGAAGGTCAAGAATCGGCGGGACAAGAAGAAACGCACGTCGCCGCGTTCCGTCTTCTGGGTGAAGGGTCTCATCGTCGTGATGGCGGTGGCCACGATCTTCATTGCCGTGCACAGCGCGGCGCGCGCCTACCTCATCGACAATCCGGAGTATCGGTTGAAGCTCATCGCTTACGAAACGGACGGTGTCCTCAGCCGTCAGCGAGTCCTCGACTATCTTGAGCTGGAGACCGGGGGGAAGCTCCTCGAAATCGACATGCCCGCCTTGCGTGAGAAGCTCCTCGCCAAGCCGGAGATCAAGAGCGCGCAATTGCAGCGTGACCTTCCTGACAAAATCACCATTTCCGTGAACGAACGCTCGCCCATTGCCTGGCTCGCCTGCCGGTCAAGGGGTGTCGTCCCGAAAACGGTGAGCCGGGAGGATCTCAAGATCAGGGGCCTCATGGTCGATGAGACCGGCATTATCCTCGAATGCCGGCGCCTCATGCCCCGCTACGTCGCCCTTCCCGTCATCAAGTTGCGAGACCTCGGGGAAACGACGCCCGGGCGACGGATTCAACCCGCCGAGGCCATGAGCGCGGTGGACTTGATCAAGGCCTGCGATGAGGCCCTTTATCTGGATTCGCTGAAGGTGAGGGAAATCGAGTTGGCGACCGAGTACTCCCTCCTTGCCTCCTTCAATTCAGGGGCGGAAGTGACTTTCGGAATGAGTCAGCTGGAAAAGCAGGTCGAGGACTTCCGCCTCATCCACCAGGATTCGCTCAAGAAGGGGCGGCGACTTGGCTCCGTGAACCTCCTTATGAAGAAGAATATTCCGGTGCGATTTATCGAGACGAGTCAAAATCCGACCCCGGAAGAAGTGGAGAACCTGCAACCCATTCCCGCGCCACGCGCTCGCCCGGCCGGGGAGGAATCGGGGCCGGAACCCCGCCGCACGCCGAAGATCCGGCGAAGCATCCCACGTGAACGGGCCGATAACGCGGACGGAGTCCGGGCATATCTGAGGACGGGATGAGGTGGGAATTCCCGGTGGCACGCATCCGTCACCGTGCTTGAATAACCTCCGACTCAATTTATGGCAAAATCGAATATCTACGTCGGCCTCGAAATAGGCACCTCGAAGATCTGCATGGTCGTCGGGGAGGTGAAGGGAGACGGCGCCATCAAAATCCTCGGGGTGGGACAAGCGCCGTCCCGCGGCGTGCGCAAGGGGGAAATTGTCGACTACGACAACGCGCAAACCTGTCTCCACGAGGCGCTCGTCCGGGCCGAGGATCGCAGCGACGTTATCATCAACAACGTCTTTCTGGCGATCACCGGTTCGCACATCGAGAGCCTCAACAACCGCGGGACGATTACCCTCGCCGGGGACCAGAATGAAATCACGGAGGAAGACCTCGAGGAGGTGAAGGAAATCGCCCGTGATGTGCCGATTCCTCAGCAGAACGTGTTCCTTCACAGCATCATCCGCCATTATTTCGTCGACGGGCAGGACAACAAGGTGCAGAACCCTATCGGCATGTTAGGAACGAAGCTGGAAGCCGACTACCACATCGTCCATGGCATTCGCACGCGTATTCAGAATGCGATCCGTTGTGTAAGGGAAATTCCGCTGGAGGTCGAGGATGTCGTTTTCAGTGGGGTCGCTTCCGCGCAGGTGGTCCTCAACAAGGACGACAAGTCACGCGGGGCGATCGTCGTCGACATTGGCGGGGGCACGACGGACTACGTTGTATATGATGATGGTGCGCTTTCGCAGAGCGGCTGCGTGGGCATTGGCGGGGATCACATCACGAATGACATCTCCATCGTCATGAAAATCCCGCTTTCCAAGGCGGAAAAGCTGAAAGTCGAGCACGGTAGCGCGATGATTCGCGAGTCGGACGAAGGGAAGGCGATCAAGCTTGAGGACGACATGCATTTCGAGGGCAAGGAGATCGACGCTCACATGCTCAACCAGGTCATCCACATGCGCTTGCGCGAGGTTTTTGAGTTCATCCACAAGAAGATCGGGAAAGGCAGTGAGTTGGCGAAGATCGGGGCGGGGATTTTCCTCACGGGTGGGTCGAGCAAGATGGAGGGGATCGACAAGTTGGCGGAGGAGATCTTTGAACTGCCCGTGCAGAGATCGAGCATTCGTTCGATGAGCGGGACCGCTTCGGCCTTTGAGAATCCGCAGTATTCGACGCCGATGGGACTCGTCCGCTATGCCCAGATTCTCGACAATGACAAGCCCGTGAAGGGCAAGGGGATCGTCGGATTCCTCAAGAGATTTAAGAAGTAGCAACTTGCTTGAAAGTCCTCCCCGGACTACCCCTTCTCCCTAACTGACAAAGACATGCTTGAATATAGACGCGAAGCAAAAGATTCCCCGGGTGCGGATTCCGTGGCGGTGAAAGTGATAGGTATCGGTGGCGCGGGCGCCAACGTGCTCGACCGGATGGCGCTGGAGGGGATTGAGGGTGCGGAACTGATTTCGATGAACACCGATGTCCGCGCGCTCGGTACCTCGGTGGCGAATACGAAGGTTCAGCTTGGGAAGGCGCTGACGCAGGGTCTTGCCGCTGGAGGTGATCCCGAATTGGGAGCGCAGGCTGCTGAGGAATCGCAGGCCGAAATCCGCGCGATCATGCAGGGGAATCCCATCGTCTTTGTCTGCGCCGGTCTTGGCGGGGGCACAGGTTCAGGAGCTGCTCCACTCGTGGCGAAAATCGCGAGGGAAGAGGGCGCTTTCGTCGTTTCTTTCATGACCATGCCCTTTTCCTTCGAAGGGCGTCGCCGCCTTGAACAGGCTGAGGCCACTCTGCGCTCCCTCGAAGTCTATTCGAATGCGCTTGTCACCTTCGATAATGACCGCATGGGCGATCTTGTTTTGCCGAAGGAGGGAGTCTCCGCCGCCTTCTCCGCCGCGGACCAGATCATCAGCCAAAGCGTGCGTGCGGTTTGCAACATGGTGAACCAGCGCGGTCTCGTGCAGGTTGGCCTTGATGATCTCTTGACGGCCCTGAAGAGCCACGAGTCGCGTTGTTTGTTCGGTTACGGTCAGGCCAAGGGTGACAACCGCGCGCAGGAAGCGGTGGCCCGGGCCCTCAAGAGCCCGCTTCTCGACAAAGGGGCCCTCTTGAAAAACGCGAAGAATGCCATTGTGCAGGTAAGCGGAGGTGAAGGGCTGACGCTTTACGAGGTGGAGATCCTCATGAAGGAAGTCACGAAGCACCTTCAGGAGAACGCGCAGATCCTTTTCGGGCTGTCCGCAGATGAGAAGCTTGGCGAAAACGTCAGTGTCACGATCATCAGTTCTGTTTCCGAGAACGAAGTGAAACCCGAAGGGAAAGGGGGGGAGACTGGGACCAAGGAAAAGGCGGCCGCCACCGCCGTCGCGGCGGCGACAGCGCCTCTCGTTTCGACCCCCGAAGAACCGGTTACGGAACCAGCTCCCGAGGAGCCCACGGCAAAAAAGCCTGATGCTCCGCTTTCCGTCGAAGAGGAAGCGGGGCCTGAAACTGCACCCGAGCCAGAGGTTGCCCCTGAACCTGTCGCCGCGCCGGTGGACGAAGACGTGGCCGAGCTTGAACTCGATCCCGAGCCGGAGATCGCTTTGGAACCGGAACCCGAGCCCGAACCCGAGCCCGCCCCTCCGTTAGAGCCTGTCACCGAGGAACCCGCTCCTGAGTCCGTTGAGGAGGCGCCTGCGTTGGAGCCGGAGCCGGAGGTGACGCCGGAAGAAGAAACGGACGTTGTTTCCGAACTGGAAGAGTTGATGATGGACGACGCGGTTGAAGAGCCACCGCTCGTGCCGCCGGCCGAAAGGACGGAGACCGACGAAGTGGTCCCAGACCCTGCTCCGAAGCCTGAACCTGAGCCCGCCCCGATACCCGCCGCTGCCGCCAAGATTCCGCCGCCAAGGAAAAAGCCTGCGCCAGCCAGTGAAGAAACTGTGGCCGTGGAACTGCCCTCGACCGAAGCGGAGCCTGATCCGACGGGCGAAGAGGCGCATCAGGAGGAATTGATTCCCAAGCGGAAACCCTCCCGTGGAAGGTTCGACAAGAGCGAACCGACGATCATCGATGGCGAAGACCTGGATGTCCCGACTTTCCTGCGCAAAAAGTAGCGGATCCGGTGATCAGCGAAGCGTGATTGGCAGCGACTTCTGAAGTGCTTCCAGCAACTTCCCGTGGGCATCATCCACCTCGGCGGTTTCAAGGGTGCGCTCCGGGGAGCGGTAGGTGAGCGAGTAGGCGATCGACTTCCGGTCCGCGGCGAGCTTCTCACCCGTGTCATCGCGGAAGAGGTCGAACATCCTGAAATCAACGAGCAGCGGTTGGTTGTGTTTCTCGAAGAAGGAAACGAGATCCCCGTTGGCAAAGCTGCGGTCGACTTCCATGGCAATGTCGCGGGTGATGGCAGGGAAGCGGGGCAGTTCGTCGTAGAGGACCGCGTCGGATGTGCTCAGCTTTTCCAGCTTCGCAAGATCGATCTCCGCGACAAGAACCGGTGAATCGATGTCGAGGCTTCGGGCCTTTGCCGGCCACAGTTGCCCACAAAGACCGATTTTCTGCTTCCCGATTTTCAACTCGGCTCGCACGATGAGTTCGTCATTCGTCTCCAACGGGATCAGACTAACCGGATGTGGAGAGATCGTGTCGAGGACTCCGCGAAGGTGAGAGAGGCTGGCGTCGCCGGGTGCGCCGTTTGTCCAGTTGGGATCGCTGGCAGGGCCGCTCATGAGCAAAGCAAGGTGCTGTTTCTCAAGCGTTTTCCCGCCCTTCGTTTTGATGAAAATGGTGCCTGACTCCACGAATTTCAGGGACTTGGCCCCTTGCCGCACGTTGCGCTCCGCGACTTGCAGGAGGCCCGGCAGAAGGCCCGGGCGAAGATGGGAGTGATCGTCGCTGAGTCGGTTCTTCAAGGCGACGGGTTCACCCGGAATGAGCGGGCACAGGTGGTCGTCGAACTGACGTTCGGCAATGAGCTTGATCGTGTGGCATTCGTAAAAACCCTGCCCGACGAGCTTGGCGGAAACCGTCCGATCAAAATCATAGCTTCGATCTTCCGAGGACGCGTCCACGAACTGTCCTTGCGAGGAAGCGGGAATGTTCTCGAGTCCGTGAAGCCGGGCGACTTCTTCGTAGAGATCCACCGGACGCTGGAGATCGAGACGGAAACTCGGGATGCACCACGTGGAAGTGGAAGGCGCGTCATCTGTGGAAGTCTTCTCCAATCCGAGCGAGCTGAGCGGACCGTCGATCTCCTTTGGCGTGAGCTTCTTTCCGAGAAGGCTACCCAGTTTGGACGCATCGACGACAACCTCGCCGGTGAGCGTGGGAGCTTCTCCCGCGACCAAGATTGCCGCATCTGCTTCACCGCCGGCCAATTCGAGGATCAACTTCGTCGCCAGATCGGAGGCGCCGGCGACTTGGTGGGGATCGACGCCGCGTTCGAAGCGGTAGCTGGAGTCGCTCACGAGACCAAGTTTGCGCGAGGTGCGGCGCACGGCGGGTGGGTCAAAATAGGCGGATTCGAGGAGGACATCGGTTGTCGATTCGGTGACCCCGCTTTCCTCGCCGCCCATAACGCCTGCGATGGCGACCCCGCGACTCTGATCGGCGATGAGAAGGTCGTCGTCAGCGAGGGTGTATTCTTCACCGTCGAGGGCGAGGAACTTCTCGCCTTCCGCGGCCAGGCGCACATGGATGCCGCCGTCGAGTTTGGCGACGTCGAAAGCATGGAGCGGCTGGCCCATCTCCATGAGGACGTAGTTGGTGATGTCGACGACGTTGTTGATGGGGCGGAGGCCGATCGCGAGCAGTCTTTGCTTCAGCCATTCCGGAGACTCCGTCACCTTGACCCCGCGAATGCGGCGTGCGGTGTAGAGCGGGCAAGCCTCGGGAGCGCTGACTTGGATTTCAGTCTCATTCGCCGGCTGCCTTGGGATGGAATTCACCGCATGGTCGCGGGGCCCCTTCAGTTCGGCGCCCATGGCCGCGGCGAGGTCGCGGGCGACGCCGAGATGTGAGAGGCAATCGGGCCGGTTGGGAGTGACCTCTAATTCGAAGACCGTGTCATTCGGAAAAATGCTCGAGAGGGGATTGCCGACCGTTGTCTCCGCCGGAAGAATGAGAAGCCCTTCGTGATCCTCGGAGACCTCCAGTTCGCGGCCACTGCACATCATGCCCTCCGACTCAACGCCGCGAAGTTTTCCCTTCTTGATCGTAAAATCTCCCGGAAGTGTTGCGCCGGGAAGGGCGAGGGGGACATGGTCGCCGACCTTGTAGTTCTTGGCCCCGCAAACAATCTGCGCCGGGGCTTCGCCACCGTATTCGACCTTGCACACGCTCAGGCGGTCCGCGTTCGGGTGCTGGTCGGAACTCAAAATCTTCGCAATGATTACTTTGTCCGGCGCACCCTTCTGCTCAATTCCTTCGACTTCAATCCCCGCAAAGGTGAGCAAATCCGCGATTTCTTCCGTCGTGCATCCGGAGAGATCGAGGTGGTCGGAGAGCCAGTTAAGGGAGAGTTTCATCGGTTACGCAAACTGCCGCAGGAACCGCACATCGTTTTCGATCAAGAGCCGGATGTCGGTAATCCCGTAGGTGATCATGGCGAGACGTTCGATACCCATGCCGAAGGCGAAGCCGGTGACCTTGTCGGGGTGGTAGGCGTCGTCACCGCGGGTTTTGCACACGGCCTCAAGGACGGCGGGGTCGACCATGCCGCAGCCGGCGATTTCAATCCATTGGGCTGTCCCGGATTTGCTTTCAAGGAGGAGATCGACTTCGTAGCTGGGTTCGGTGAAAGGGAAGAAATGCGGACGGAAGCGAAGGGCGGTCTTGTCGCCGAAGAGGGAGCGGAAGAAGAACTCAAGGGTGCCCTTGAGGTCGGCGAGACTGACACCGGGTGCGACGTATAGGCCCTCCAACTGCGTAAAGTGCGAGAGGTGGGTGGCGTCGATCTCATCGCGACGAAACGCGCTGCCGGGTGCGATGATGCGGACGGGGGGCGGCGTCGATTCCATCGTGCGGATTTGCACGGTGGAGGTGTGGGTCCGGAGGAGGCGTCCGTCGTCGAAGTAGAATGTGTCCGATTCGTTCCGCGCCGGATGGTCTGCGGGGGTATTCAGGGCGTCGAAGCAGTGCCACTCGGTTTCGATTTCCGGCCCGCTGGCGAGGGCGAACCCCATGCGACGAAGGGCCTGCACCGCGCGATCGAGGGTTTGGCGCAGGGGGTGTTCGGCGCCGCGCGGAAAGGCGATGCCGGGGAGGGTGGGATCGATATCCTTGACCGACTCCGCGTCCTTGGCATCGGCAAGCGCCTGTCCTTTCGCTTCGAGAGCGGAGGTGATTGCCTGCCGGACCTCGTTGAGCTTCTGGCCAACGTCCTTCTTCTGTTCCTTGGGAACGTCGCGCATACCCGCGCCAGCGGCGGCGAGGGTGCCTTTCTTTCCAAGGAACTTCACACGAGCCTGCTCGAGGGCAGGCTCGCTGTCGATGGACGGAATCTCGGCCAGCGCTTCCTGCTGGATCGCGTCGAGTTGCTCGAGCATGGGCTTAAGATTGGCGTTTCGACCGCATTCTCAAGATGCGATTACTGGTGGAGAAGGGGAGCGCCTACTTCCAGCAGGCACTCGTTGCGCATCTTGCGGAACCTGTCTTGCGGAAAGTTTCTGGACATAGACCGAGCCTTCGGCTCGCCCGGCATTCAGAGGACTTCGGCAGGATGCCGAAGATGACACGCTGGAAGCGTGTGCTCCCCGGTTCGAGATGCCTGCCGGTTTAGGGAGGAGAAAGCCGGATTTCCTGGTTTAGGACGCCTTCTGTTCGAGAGCGGACTTGGCCTGGGCGACGATTTCGTCGAAGGCGGTCGGATCGGTAACTGCGAGGTCGGAGAGGACCTTGCGATCGAGTTCGACGCCGACGGCATTCAGGCCTTCGATGAAGCGGCTGTAGGTGAGTCCGCGTTCGCGGCAGGCGGCATTGATCCGCTGAACCCAGAGGCGGCGGAAGGTGCGCTTCCGGACCTTGCGGTCACGGTAGTTGTACTGCATCGCCTTGCGGACGGCGTCCTTGGCGTAACGGAAGTTCTTTGAGCGGAATCCGCGGTATCCTTTGGCCTTGGCAAGGACGCGCTTGCGGCGCTTGCGGCTGGCCGGGGCATTGGTTGCACGTGGCATTTTGTTAGTGTCTCAAACAGGCTGTTGTTCTATTTCGACTCCGGGATCTCGCCCGTTTGGTTAGAGTCGCCTAGCGCGACCCAGGTCCCGGAGTGCGGGGAAGCGATCGTGACACCAGCTAGTGGCTGGGGCGGATTGCTTCCTTGATTCGGGGCGCATCGGCATCCGTGACCACGGCGACTTTGCCGAGGTTGCGGATTCGCTTGCGGTTCTTGCACTCGGCAAGGTGGCGCTTGCCTTGTTTGCGACGAAGCAGCTTTCCGCTGCCCGTCATTTTGAACCGTTTGACGACCGATTTGCGTGTCTTGTTCTTTCCAAGTTTACTGGCCATGGGGGCGGGGAATTTATCGGTTTCGGCCTGTTTGGCAACTGCAGATTTCGGTTTCGCATATCCGAGAAAAACTTTCCTTTTCGTCACTTAAAGATTGAGAATCCTTCGGGGACGTTAAAATTTAAGATCACTTAACCAGTTAGGTCTTCTTGTGCCATTTAGAAGGCTCTTTCGCTCACCAACCAATTTCTACCCAAAGGGGAACCGATTCACTG
>JBCDLR010000142.1:0-9215 GCA_038745205.1 Verrucomicrobiota bacterium | reverse complement strand
GTTGTCGTCTACCGAATTGCCGAGAGTTA
This sequence comes from Verrucomicrobiota bacterium, assembly GCA_038745205.1. Classification (GTDB taxonomy): domain Bacteria; phylum Verrucomicrobiota; class Verrucomicrobiia; order Verrucomicrobiales; family DEV007; genus JBCCWV01. The sequence continues at coordinate 9,186 of JBCDLR010000142.1, read as the reverse complement.
CCAAGCGCTAGAGGATGCAGTCCCAGGATGGGAACGAGGACTTCTTCCTGATCCATCAAGCAAGACTTCTTCCCGATTCACGACGTTGGCTGGCCAGGAGGCGTATGAGCTTACGGGAAAGACCGAGTCGGACGGGAAGGAGTTTGAGCTACACGCGTTCCTCCTCCTGGTTGACGGTATCACCTACTCGATCGGAGCCAGCTTGTATGCAGATCATCCAAACTCCGATTTCACCAAGCAGTTTTTTGAATCCTTCCGTCTGGTTCGCTGAGGTTCGAAAGGAGACATAAGCCTGCATTTCAAGCCGAAGCCGCCAAGATGCATAACAAGACGCTGGAGTCCAACCGCCTGCCCGCCGGGAGCGCGAAAGCTGAATTTAACTCGACCGTCGCTGTCACGCCCCCTGCTTGCGCTTCGCGCTTGGCAGGCGTCGCGCCAGCGCCTAGCTTCCTGTGTCGTCAGAGCGCGCTCCCGGCAGTCGGTGGCTCAGCTTTGACGTTCGACCAGGCGCTCTACCTCGATCTTGCGGAAAAACGAAGGCGAAACATGACAGTGAGGACTGAAAAGAATATGACAGCTGAATGAGAAGGTTCTCTACTCTGGCTCTTCTGCCTTCTCAGCCTTGGCCAACGATTGCAATCAATGAGAGAAAACGAGATCACCGCACTTTTCGACGAATGGAACAACGCTCTCCAGACGGGCGACCCCCAAAAAGTGGCGTCCCTGTATGAGCCGAACGGCATCCTGCTTCCCACCGTCTCGAACAAGGTGCGGCACAACCACGAGGAGATCGAAGACTACTTCACCCATTTCCTCGCCAAGGGGCCATCGGGAACCATCAATGAAAGCAATGTCAGGAATTTTGATGATCTCGCGATCAACTCAGGCGTCTACACCTTCTCTTTCAGTGACGGGGCGACCGTGCAGGCCCGGTTCACTTTTGTTTATCGCTGGAATGGGGAACGCTGGCTTATTGTTGTGCATCATTCCTCACAAATACCGGAATGAGGGTGCCGGACGGCGGTCCCAACAAGTCGCTTGAGATGCTGGTGACAAGCGCCGCGCTTTAGTTTTTTTCCACCTTCCGATACAGAAACGCATCGGAGGTCAGCAAAGACGTTATGAGCGCTTTCATGCTTCCACCGTTTTCATGGTAAGCTTTCCACGCCGCCTGAACTACGGGTGCGTCGTTGATCGTTTCGTTACGGCCCATCCAGTAGCGGAACGCGTGGCGGACGAAGACTTGTTCGACGCGCTCGCTCTGGGCGAGTTTTTGAATCATGTCCAGGGCATCGGTCACGGGGCCGTCGAGTGCCGCGTCGCCGGAGTCGATGATTTCTCCGGTGGTGACGACTGGTTTGTCCAGTTCGGTAGTACGGAAAAGGCCTGCGTGGTTGTACATCTCAAAAGGGAGACCGAGCGGATCCATTTTCTCATGGCAACTCCAACAATAGTTCTCGCGCGTGACGCGCATGCGCTCGCGGAGCGTGCTCTTGGGTTCGTCGGGTAGCTGGGCATCGACGGTGATGGGAACGTCAGGAATTCCGCCGCCAAGCAGGCGTTCCCGAATCCAGATGCCGCGATGGATGGCGTGGTTATCCATCGCGTCCGAGTGCGAGACCAGCCAGCTGGGTTGGGTGAGGATGCCGAGACGCTCGCCCTTGGGAGCGGTCGTGAGAATACGGTCGGGCTTCATGGACCCACTCCCGAAGGATCGACGGCTGACGCGGGTGTAGATCGGTTCGCCCGTTAATTGCGCCTCGGCGACGTTGATGTTGATGTTGCTGCGCTTCCTTTTCCTGTCTCGTTCGATTCTTGTTCTCTTGTTTGCGAGCGCCTTCTTTTGCCCCTTGAGAGCTGCCCTCGCCTTTTCGTCAATAGTCTTGTCCTTCATCTTCTCTGTCAGTGCGGCCATTTCCGCTTCCACGGTCTCGAGCTCAAGTTGAAGCGATTCCTGGATTTTCTCGTCCTCGGTGTTCCGTGCCGCGATGGCGAGATCTCGTTCTTCGGGCGTGTGCTCCCGACCGAAGTAGGTGTTGTCAGTCTTCGTGGCGACCACCTCCTGGGTAGTGAGAAGTTCGTGGAGGACGTTCCTGTCGTCCGCGAGGATGCGTTCGATCAGTCGGTCCGTGCTCGCGGCCGCGTCGAACATGGCGCGGTAGTGGCTGACACCACGGGCAGAGACTCCCGTCGCGGCGAGGGCATTGGTGTCCTTGCAAATATAGCCGGCGATGTCGTGGTCGAAGTAGTCGCGGAAGAAGCGAAGTATGCGGGGTTTGCGGATGCTGTCATCGGCGAGCATGCGGTTGACCTCACGTTCTACATCTTCGCGGGTGCGCATGCGACCGTCGGCGATGGCCCTGCGAAGCTCCGCGTCAGGTTTGATGTAGCGGAGGGCGTGGTTCACGGCGAGTCCGAGTTCCCAGTCCTGGAGCAGGACGCGACCGTTGGCGTCCGGCATGCCCGCTTCAGCCAATTCGGGCCGGAAGAGGGCATCGCGATCGAGGAAGATGGCCGATAACCCCATGAAAACGCCTTCTTCGGGGCCTACTTTTGCGATGGAATCCTTGACGAGTTCGACGTAGTCCGCGGATTCTCTGGCGGTGGGCGGCCTGAAGGTGAGGGCCTCGAAAAGGAAATCGACGGTCTCGCGCAATTGGGAGTCGGAGAAGTTCCGCTCGGCCATCAGGTCGTAAACCGGCGTCAGGGGACGCACGACTTCGGTTTTGTAAACCAGAGCCGTGAGCAGTCCGCGGAGGTCGCCCTCGGGTTTCACCTTGTCGTAAGTTCTCGGGTCATCAGTGATCTGCTCTGGGTTGGCGAGGCTCAGCGGGCCATAAGCCATGTAACGCAGGAGGTCTTCGGCTTTGCTCAGTATCTGCGTGGCCTCGGCGCTGTTCACGGAATAGAAGTCCGGATAGTTTTCGAAACCATGTTTGCGGGCGGACGAGAGGACGACGGGGACACTCTTCACGGCGGTGGCGTAGGCCACGGTGCCACCTTCCCAGCGGATGATCCGGTCGGTTCCGAAGTAGAGTTTCAATTCGCCGCCGTGGTTCGTGGGGACGACATCGCCGTGGGTGCGCAGCCCGGGCTTTGCCGGGTCGAAAGCGGGCTCGGTATTGATTAACTCGTTTAGCCGCGTGATGTGTTCTTGGGGCGTGACCCGCCAGATGCGCGCGGGTGAGGAAGTCGGCGCCAATCCGATGCCCTTGGGCAGGTCGCCGAAGAGGAGGTCGTGGTCCAGGTAGTTCGCCTTCTTGGGATCAAGGTGGGTGTGAAAGCCGCCTTTGTCTTTCATCACGCGCTGCAGTTCCTGGACGATCCAGTCGGAAAACCGGAGCCGCTCGATGACGTCCGGTTGCGCCTTCTTTTTCGGCGGCATTTCCTGCAGCGCAACTTGGGCCCATACCGACTTCCAGACAGCGGCGTTGGTTTCGTCGACCGGTCCAAGATCGAGCAGGTTGAGATCGGCCTCGGCCGTCATGTCGTCGTGACAATCGAAGCAGTGACGGTCGAGAAAGCCGCCGGCGAAGTCGTCGAAATCGCCGTGCACCGGAGTGCCTGCGGTGTAGGTTTCCGCGGCCGTTGCGATCGCGGTCATCGCGATCAGGACGAGTGAGGTGGCAACCGGTCGAATGCTCGTCACGCCAGGATCTCTTTGAGGGGGCCGCTCCCTGAATCAAACTTCGCCGCTAACTTGTCACTCATGTTGAAGCGGTCGCAATCGACGCCGGAGGAGCGCAAGATGGAGCTGTAGAGCGCGTTGATCGGGCGGGAGCCGTCGAGTTGCGTGAAGCAGCCGGTCTTGAAGGCACCGCTGGGGTTGCCGAGGAGCATGACGGGCCAGTTGGCGCCGCTCGTGTGCTGCCTGTCGGCGTTGTTGCTCGTGTAGACGATGAGCGTGTTGTCCATCATCGTTCCGCTACCTTCAGGGACACTCTCCAGTTCCTCCATCAACTTGACCAGCATCCGGCAGTTGTATTGGCGGATCTTGATCCAGATCGGATTGTCCGGCTGCGGCATGTGGCCGAGATTGTGGCCCTGTTGTTCCACGCCCAGGCCCTTCCAAGCCCCGAAAATTTCGCCGCGACCGGAGCCGATCGTCAGGACACTGGTGATGCCGGATTTGAGGGCGGAGATTCCGAGGTCGAGGAGGCAGTCGTGCCAGTCGGTTTCAAACTCCGGGCGTCGGTAACGGGCGTCGACCTTCGGGGCGAACTCTCGCAAGTGCCCTGACACTTTCCCCAAGCGCTCGCGAAGTCCGTTCATCTCGCCGAAGCCATCGACGAATTCGCCGTATCGCTGCCGGTCGGCCTCGGGCAGAATCTTGCCTTCGGAGGCGGCGAGTTGTTCGATGCGGTCGAGCATGCTGGACCGGGCCTCGTGCTGATCGCGGATTTCACCCTTGGAAATGCTGCCGTAGAGCAGTTGGTAAAGGTGATTCGGATTCGAATGCATGAAGATCGGCGCTCCCGCGCCGCGCGCCGAAAGACTGGCCACCGTGGGTTTGGCCTTCATGTTCTCCAACGAGTCCATGCCGATGCAAAGGTGAGGGAGAAGCGTCTGGGGAAGCACCTTGCTCAATTCATAGTCGATGGTCGGTCCGCTGGGTGGCACGCCATCACTTCCCCGATACCCGCCGAGTGCTCCAAAGAACGCGCTGTGGGACGGGCTCGTGTGACGCCCGTGAAGGCCATTGATGATGTGGAGTCGATCCTTGAAGGGTTCGAGTGCCTCGATCGGTTCGGGCAACCTGGCCTTGGCCAGAGAGCCGGTGTTCTTCATTCCCGCCGGGACGGCGGTGGCCGGATCGAAGCCCTGGTTCTGCAGGAAAAAGATGATGCGCTTGGGTGCGCCGGCGGATGTTCCCATGGCCGGAGCAAGACTCGGAAGCATGGAGGAACCGATGGCGGCGCCAAAGCCGGTGGCGAGTTTTTGAAACGATTCTCTGCGGGTAATCATGGGAGTTCGAGGCGGTGAGCGGGCCGTGAGAGTCGCGAGCGTTGCCTGCGACGCTAAAAACGGTCGGGAATGTCTATTCCTAACGCCTCTTTTGAGTAGAAGTCCGCCCGTATGAAGGCTCTCACGGCTTGAAATGAGGAGGAGAAGACCCTCCAAAAACATCGCTTCAGTCGATGAATTTTCATATTATATCGATGAGATGGGCGGGCGTGTGGGGGGAACCGTCTCCTCGTGATGAGAGCATCCGGTAAAGACAAGGAGCGAAACCACGGCCTCGAAGCCCTCGCGGTGGCGATGGCGGGGTTGGCGCTTCTGGCCCTCGGTTATGAAGGCATAGTGATCGGGCGCAACTGGGAGCAGGTCCCACGGGTTTTCGCGGCCATGATTGTTCCCGTGCCCATCGCGATCTTCGCCGGATTCTTGTTTCCCGCGAAATCCCGGGCCGCTCTGGACCGCGGCCAGCTTTCGATTCGAGGCAGCATCGTGCTTTGCTTTGTCTCGGGCGCGGTCTTGCTGGTGGGCGGAGTGCTTCTTGCGCGCCTCACGGGATACGGTGCGGAAACAGCCCCGCTCCTCATCGAGTCGGCGGTCTTCAGCGCCTCCGTCTTGAACCTTCGGGTCTCCCGCTCCCGAGCCCTCGCCGCCGTCCTTACCGGCACGAGCATCGCCATCACGCTCGCCGTCGTCTTTTTCCTTTAACTCAAACCAACAAACTAACTAAATCCATGAATCGTTCCCGATTATTCCAATTCCAAACCTGGCTCAGCGTCATCCTTGTCGGAGCCACCACCTTCTACTTCGGCGCCCGCGCGGAAATGATCGACCTCTTCAAGGTCGTCATCGCGCCCTTCGGCGCCGTATCCCTCCTCATCTTCGGTCTCTTTCTCTCGCAACAGAAGAAGGTCGAGTTCGAGGAGGGGGAAACCTATGGAGGTCGCCGACTCCTGAGGGCGGTGGGCCTGGCGGCGATTGTCGGCCTCTTCGTTCTCGTCCTTGTCACGCAGCTGGGGTCGGTCGCCCTCCAATGGCATCCGCTGATCTTCGCCGCCTCCATGCTCACGGCCGGGATCTTCTTCCTTTCGGTCCGGGTCAGGAACCTCGCCTCCATGAGTGCCCTCACAGGTATCGGGGAAGGCCTTGCGCTCGTGCTGCTCTTCTTTGCGTGATGGGAACGTAAAACGCGGAGTGAGGAAAAAACGGAAGACCGGGGGCATCCGCGCCTCCGGTCTTCTTCTTTTTGGGCACCGGATCACGAAGGAAAATCGCGGATATTCCCTTGCCCAGCGTAACGGTAAAAAGCATCGTCGAAGACACATGGGAATCGCAGACAGGGACTACACGCGGCATGACTACTCCGGGCGCGGCAGCGGCGCAGGTGGCTTGTGGTCGCCAGGACATGGCTTCTGGACGCCGGTTTGCAAATGGCTCCTGATTATCAATATCGTCGTTTTTCTGGGGCAGATTTTTACGGCTCAGCAAGGGCACATCGTCACAGCATGGCTCGGACTGGATACCGCGCTGGTGTTGAAGGGACAGGTTTGGAGGCTTCTCACCATGGCGTTTTGCCATGACCCTTACGGGCTGTTCCACATTGTCTTCAACATGCTCTTCCTCGTCTGGTTCGGGCGCACCCTCGAGAGAATGTACGGTTCGGGGGAATTCCTCCGCTTCTACCTGGCCGCGGCCTTGGTGGCGAGCATTGCCCAGGTGGGGCTCGACCTCGTCCTGGGAACAAGAGGAGGTGCCATTGGTGCCTCCGGAGCGGTTATGGGAGTGACAATGCTCTACGCCATGCATTACCCGAGACAGAAGATTTACATCTGGATGATCATCCCGGTGGAGATTCGCTGGATTGTTCTTTTTTACGTGCTCTTCGATCTTCACCCGGTCCTCCTTGCGCTCGCGGGACAGGGGCAAGATGACAATATCGCGCACGCCGCGCACCTCGGGGGCCTCGCCTTCGGATTCCTCTATCATCGCTTTGGCTGGAATCTGGAGAGAGTGTTTTTGTTAGGAGGAAAGGTCGGCCCGCCTGGTTCAAGTCCGAAAAAGAAGCCCGCCCGCCAACCGAAGTCGAAGAAGCCCAAAGGCCCCCAACCGAAATTCACTGTCGTGCGCTCCGACCCCATGGAGGAGCGCCTCAACCAGCTTCTCGACAAGATTGCCGCGGAAGGCCAATCGAGCCTGACGGAGGAAGAGAAGAAATTCCTCGAATCCGCGAGCAAGGAGTATCGCAATCGCGACGGCGGGGAAGAAGAATAGGCTACTCCATTTCCTTCAACCAAGGGCGGAAGGCCTCATCGCCGTCCGCTGGGATGGGCCCGGCTTGGGAGAGGGGATATACGTTCGAATTCAAGTGATGCACTCTTGAGGTGGTCGCATCATTGGGATCATTCGGGTCGAGATCCCAGTGCCTTTCAATATAGTCTGGAATACCGTCCTCATCGGAATCGATGGGTGACAAAGTGTACCGTCCTCCGATCTCGTGAACATAGACCTCGATCATGTTACTCAAGGGAAAGAATACCTTTTCGGTTGTGGCGCCAAGCCAGATTGCGTAAGCGCCACCTCCGTCATAGGCTTCGAACGATCTTTCGTTTTCCGCGGATACTTGGAGAAGGCGTTTTCCGTTCTTGAATACTTGCCATTCAAGGAACTCCTCCCCTTCACCCATTCGAACCGGTTCCCTCCAGACTATAGCGTTCCGTATAATATAAAGGCGGAATGAAGTCTTGCTGGATCCACCGTTGTTGAACTTGCTCGCGTGGTTGTCGCCCGGTCCGAATAGGATGAAATCACGGAATAACCACCCCCTCGTGTTTGGCCAATAATCCGAATTGGTGGCGGAGATGTCGAGCTTGCGGGCGACCAGTTTTGGTCTCCCCGCGCGGTCCTTTTCCCCGGTTTCCTTCAACTCGAAGTAGTGAAAAGGAAGCAGATGTTGATAGCCCATGGAAAGTCCTTTTGTTCCGGCTGTAAAACTCAAGGCAGAGAAGTATCTTCCGGGCAAGAGGTATTGATTGGTTTCATAGGATGTCTCCCGCTCTGCCACGCGGCTGAGGCGATGACGCCCTTCGCGATTGAAATACCACCCGAGATTCCACAGGGGAAGTTCGGGGTTTCTCGATATCCTGGCTTCCTCCGAGATATCGAGCCCGCTTTCGGGCCAGGATTGGCGCGCGTCGAGATAGGCCTCGAATCTATCCAAGTTCGAGCGCCACTCGGGAGGCCAGTGTCGGGGCCCTTCCTCCTTTCCTTCGCCGCAGCAGGGGAAGAGTAATGAAGTGGCGAGCAGTGTGAAGAGCCATGACTTCACGGGCGTTGGGGATAGCGGCTGCGCATGGTCGAAACTCGGTTCACCGCGTTGCGAAGACCCTCTATCTCGTTGAGGAGGGCAGAGTTCAGGTCCGTGAAGAGTTCAGGATTCTTTTCCTTGAGAGCTGCAATCCCGGCATTGGCTTCTTCCATGGGTGCGTATTTTCCGTCTGTAAGCCCTATAATGATCCGGTAGTTTTTCAGAGCCGCATAATCGTCGCCTGCCTCTTCGAGGCGTTTGGCCGCCAGGTAGTAGGAGACTGCTGCCGCGTCAGAGTTCATCCAGGGCGGTTTGCTTTGATGGTCAAAATAGTCACCGAAGAGATTGATGAGGCGGCGAACGCCTTCCAGTTTCCCTTCTTGAGCCGCTTCGTCGATGGCACGGATCAGAAACTGGTCTGCCTTCTCCTCAGGTTCCGGTCTTAGCACGGTGTATTCGGCGATTTTGGGCTCCATGAGTTCGAGGAGAAACGAACTGAGAATACGGTCGATGTAGGGTTTTGAATCTCCGCTTCGAAAACGGCCGTCCTTCACCAACTCGCTTGCTGCAAGGTGATCGCCGGCCTCAAGAAAGCCCTTTGCTTCGGCAATTTTCGTGAGGCTCGCAATCGTGTTTCTCACCTGGGAGATATCCTCGCTATCCTCGTGAGTCTTTTCCAATTCAGCAATGACACCGGGAATCGATTCGGTGGTTGTAACCCCTTCAAAGATATCCTTGAAGGACACCCGGTGCCGGTAAGACCCACTATTGGCGATCGTCCGATGGACTCGGAGTTTTTCAATTTCCTCAGCGGTGAATACCGGCACTCCCTGAGTTTGTCTTGCGAGGTTCTGAATTTCCTGATTGGCCTGGTCGATATTTCCAGCCTGTTTGTAATCTAAGTGACGCATGGTCTTTTGAAGAGC
>JBCDLR010000141.1:0-9273 GCA_038745205.1 Verrucomicrobiota bacterium | reverse complement strand
TTGTTCCAGTTGAAAACCGGAATGAGAGTCACGAAATCGGTATCGAGCACCTTCTGCTCCGCCTCAGAGCGTTGGGACGCATTCGCGGCAAGCTTCTTGGATGACGCAAGCTCCGCGTTGTGGTCGCGGACGAGAACGTTCACGGCTCGGTTCAAGTCCATGCGCGCGGAATGGATTTCACGAAGTTGACCATCCACTTTGCGCTTCACTTCCGCCACCTTGCCGTTGCTCAACTTGATGCCGCTTTCCGTCTCGACAACGAGCCGCGTCTTCTGCAGCAATTGATTCACGGTGCCCAGTGCCTCTTGCACCTCGGGAGAACTCCGGATCTTCTCATTAAGCTCGGCACTCGGCGTGGACGGAATCGGCTCTTCACCAGGAATGAGCTTTGCCAGATTCACCTCGTAGGAGAATGCCATATCTGACTTATCCTCGTCGGAAACATACTTGAGGAAGGCGAGATTGCCCTTGATGAGATCGAGATCGACCTTTTCGATCGCCGACATCTTTTGGGAATTGTCGATGTAGTGTCCAGCGACATAGGAATTGTCCTTCAGACGAATACCGTAGTGGGTAAACTTCCCGTAGTACTCGTATGCCTTGATTCCCATGAAACCGAGGGCACAGAGAAGCACGAGGCTCATCCAAATCGTGTAAGCCCGCCACTTGCCGAGTTTGAGATTGACCCACGCCACGACCACGAAGACGGAGGAAGCGATCAGGACGAATGTGTTGATCATCCCCGGAATGACATCGAGGGCACCAAGCGGCCAGTGGTAGTTGGGATCGGCGCCTGAACCAAGACGCAGGAAAACATAGCCCGAAAAGAGCCCGCCAAAGAGCATGACCTCGGAAGCAAGGAACAGCCAAATGCCAATCTTCGCATTCCAGAGTCCGGTATCAGGCCGGGGTTTGACGGTGTATGGGATTTCCATTGCGCGTTGAGAAGTCGGAGTTAGTGGGAAGAGTCAGGCTTCTTTGCTTCAACCTCGTCGTCGTGACCGGTGCTTCCGTCCGGTCCCTTCTCCCACTGCGGTGTGTAGTCCTCTGGATGTCCGGGAATGCTGTAGGCATAGGGCTCGCGATAGACGACCGGCTCCTTGGTGAAATTTCCGTGTCCAGGACGGTTGGGCGCCGCCCACTCGAGGGTGGTCGCCTTCCACGGATTCTCGGGGGCGTCGGCCTTCTTTTTGAACATCGACCCGAAGAAATTGATGATGAATGGAACCTGCGCGATGAGGAGTGCGTAGGCGAAGAAAGTAATCACCGCGTTGAGATCTAGCATGGAGATTGTTTCTCCGTTGTTAAACAGGTTCGCGAAAACCTTGCCTTCTCCAAAGAGACCACCGAGGAACGTCCCCGGCTCGCCCACGGGGACGTTGGTGATCGTGTCCTCGTAAGCCTTCCCTCCGTCGTACCAGCGACGATGGAATCCGGCCATTCCCTGCCAGAACATGGGAAGGAAAATGCCGTTCATGCAAATCAATGACGGCCAGAAGTGCAAATGGCCGAGGAAGTTGTTCATCATGCGGCCGGTGGCCTTGGGAAACCAATGGTAGACACCGGCAAAGATGGCAAAGATGGTCCCTGGCGCGACAATGTAGTGGAAGTGGGCAATGACATAGTAGGTGTCGTGCAACTGGAGGTCGATGAGACTGAAGGCCAGTGGAAGCCCGGTTAGTCCCCCGAAACCGAACATGGGAAGGAAAGCCACCGCAAAGAGCATCGGAACGGTAAATCGAATGGAACCGCCCCAGAGTGAAATGAAGAGACAGGTCAGGAGAATGACGGACGGAATCGAAATCAGAACTGTGGTCGTCTGGAAGAAGGTGCTGATCACGTTCCCCATGCCGGTCAGATACATGTGGTGCGCCCAGACGATGAAGGCGAGAAAGCCGAGGACCAGGACGGCGTAAACCATCGATTTGTAACCCCAGAGCGGACGGCGAATGTTGGCCGGAATGATTTCCGCAACGATTGCAATTCCGGGCAGGATGAGAACATAGACCTCGGGGTGAGCGAGGAACCAGAAGAGATGCTGGTAAAGAAGCGGGCTCCCCCCGCCGCTGGCCTCCATCGCCTGTCCCCCGATAACCAAGCCGCTCGGAATGAAGAAGCTTGAACCGAAGACGCGATCGCAAAGTTGCATGAGCGCTGCCACTTCGAGCGGCGGGAAGGCAAGAAGGAGAAGGAAGGCGGTCACGAGCATGGCCCAGGTGAAGAATGTCATGCGGAACCAATGCAGTCCCTCCGCCCTGAGGTTGATGATGGTCGTGATGAAGTTGACTGCTCCGAGGAGGGAAGACGTGATGAGGAGAACCATCCCGAGCAGCCACATCGTCTGGCCGGTCATCCAAACATTTGCCTCATCCATCTGCGCCGTGGTGGCGAGCGGCGAATACATCGTCCATCCTGTTTCGGCGGCGCCGGAAGGAAGGAAGAAGCTCCACAACATGACGAGTCCACCAAGCAGGTAGAGCCAGTAGCTGGCCATGTTCAGTCGCGGGAAAGCCATGTCAATGGCGCCGATCTGCAAGGGAGTGACAAAGTTGCCGAAGGCGGCGAACGCCACGGGGACGATCCCCAGGAAAACCATGATCGTTCCATGCATGGCTCCGAACATGTTGTAGAGGTCGCCGGAAACGCGTCCCTGAGCGAGCCACGAATCCTTCACGAAAATCCCCAACCAGCCGGGAAGGACATCGTTCGGGTAGGCAATGCTCCATCTCATGACCATCATCAGGTAGAAGCCAAAGAGCAGGAAAAGAAGGCCGGTAATCAGGTATTGATAGCCGATCGTCTTGTGGTCGGTGGAAAAGACATAGGTCCTCCACCAGGACTGCTCGTGATGATGATCGTGGGCGTGATCGTCGTGGTGGTCGTGAACCGCTTCGTCCGGGGTGATCGCACTCATTATCGTATTATTTTGAAGTCGTTGGTTGGAATTCAGCTCGCCGCGACTGGCTCGGAACCTTCTTCGCCTCCGTCTTCTCCTTCAGCAGGAGCGCTTCCTTCGGGCCCGCCTCCAGGAAGGTAGACCTCGTCGGAAGAAAGCTCCGGCACGGTGTATGGAGTAGCACGGTCAGCAAACCTGTCTCGAGCCGACTTCACCATGTCAGGTGTGATGATGTGAGGATCACCAACAATCCCATTGGACCATGATGCGCGGATGTAGGTGATTACGTCGGCAATCTGCTGATCGGTCAAAATTCCCTTGTGTGCGGGCATCACTCCCACGTAAGCCTGACCTTTCACCGTGATCGGCCCCTGGATTCCATTCAGGATCAACTGGGCAATCCGTTCCGTCCCGGCGGTGACCCACTCAGACCCGTCCAGCGGCGGATACTGGCCTGGAATGCCTCCTCCATTCGCTTGGTGGCACCCATTGCAACCACCACCGGTGTAAACAGACTTACCCCGCTTCATCGCCGCTTCGAAGGGAGGAAGCTCCTTCACCTCGCCCCCCACTCCGCCCAGGGGCGGCGCGGGCTGGTAGTTTGAAATCTGATACTGCGTCATGCCGAAGCTCCCGCCCGACACTCCCAGGTAGAGCCCGCCGGCAATCAACGCGATGGCGAAACCGAAAAATGCCGCCAGCGAAACCGGCTCGTTTCCCTTCCCGGCAATTTCCTTCTCTCGCGCAACAGAGGGATGGGCATCGAGGACGCTCTTCGACTCTTGGTAATCTGGATTGTTATTATCTTCGTTCATCGGGATCAAGTTCAACCCGCAGGAGTTGCGGCTCCCTCTTCCCCAGGCACTGCTCCACCCAGTTCCTCCGGCAATGGGGCATCTTTCTTCAAGGTAAGCAGGTAACCGACAAGCGCACGGGCGTCTTTAGTAGGTACGATCTCATACCCCTCCGGGGGTGCGTATTTTTCGGGAAGTTCCAGGGCATCCTCGGACACATCTCCTTGAATCAAACGCGTCTCAAAGAGATGACGGTACCCTGGCATAACACTCCAACGGTTGATCGAGCGCGGATTGTAGAGATGTTGAAAATGCCAGGCCGTGTCCTTGATGCGAGTCCCAACATTCGAGAGGTCGGGACCGATGCGCGAAATGCCGAGATGGGCGTATTCCTCCCCGAGATAGTCGTATGGGGTATTCTCGCGCATGCGGTCGGTGGTCGGGTTCCCATCCTCATCGGTGGACATCCAATCAGGGCGGTAACTGTCCTGACCAAGATAAGTCGGACGAATCATTTGTGAATGACAGAAGGCGCAGCCCTGCTGGTTATAGATTTCCTGCCCCCGCTTCGCGATGTTTGGAACCGGAGGCGGATACGACCCCAACGCTTCATCCTCAGCATCGTAGGCGATGGGCATCATCGAATTGAAGTGGATGCTCGGCTGGACAATCAGAACGAACCACGGCAAGAGGAAAGTGGCACCTAGACTGAGGAAGAAGAGCGAGGAGCGAAACATGGGGAAATCAGGATTGCTGGGCGAGTTCGTGATTTCCCGCGCCGTGTCCGAGAAGCGTCGGCCCCTCGGCCTCACGCTTGCCGAGCCCCAGAGTCATGGAGACGAGGTGGAAGAAGAAATTCACATTCGAGAAAAGCAGAAGGAGGAAGGTCACGGCGAGGCCGCGGACGTAGAACATCCCGACATTGACGACCCCGGAGTAATTGGGGACATCCAGATTGTTGTTCTCGGCCGACTGGGAGAAACCACCCACGATCATGAGGCCAACGAGCATGACCGTTCCGTAGGCCGAAAACCAGAAATGCTGGCCGATTCGTTTGGCACTGCGCCACTCGGATTGAGTAACGCGCGGCACAATGAAGTAGATCGCTCCGAACATGGTCATGCTGAAAAAGGCGTAAATGCCCAGCATCTGGAAGCCCACGGAAGCGAGGGTGAACTGCGTCATCTCCGCGACGGGAAAAATGCAATAGAGCGCTGCAACCAAGTTCAACACGGTATAGCTGATCGCGCCAATCGCCGTGAAACGCATGGTCGGGCTGAAACTCATCGCGCTGTGCTGTCCACGCGTGGTCATGTGGTGATTGACGGCCACGGCAATAACGGGCATGAGCATGAAAAGCGTCGCAGCACCACCGAGGCCCGGCATCCAGCTCGGAAGCGGACCGCCAATGAGCTTGTGCATTCCGGCCCAGCCACCGAAAATCGCCAGCCCCCAGAATCCAAGCTTCGCGAGTTGATAACTGTAAATCGGGCGTCCGAGGATCTTGGGAATGAGATAGTAAGCTGCGGCCAGTCCCATGGGACCTAGGACGAGGAACAACAACCCGTTCGTGTACCACGCATTGATGGCGGTCTTCATCACGGCCGCCCCGGGGAGATGATGAATGAAAACGTTCGCGGTCAGATACAACCAGGGAAACCACACACAGGCGCCGAGGATATACCACTGCGCGATGTAGACATTCTGTTCCTGCCGCCGGGCGAACATCGTGATCATCCAGATGGCGATCATCGAATACGAGGCCGCGAGAATCGGCCAGACCCACCGGGGAAATTCCATCCATTCCATGGACGTTCCGGTGCCGAGAAAAATACCAAGGACGCCGAGAAGAACGCCGGCGTTCCAGAAGTGCCCGGCGAGAAGAAGAGTGATGGGGTTGCGAAGCTGGACCCGGCAAAGGCGCGCCATGAGCCAGACAGAAACGCCGAGGCCTGCCTGGATCGCCCACCCGTAGACGAGCGCGCCCATGAAAGCGGCCCGCGTCCGCGGGTAATTCAGGAAGTAGAGGAAATCAAAATCGAGAAATCCCGGCCATTGCAGTTTCATGGCCTGGAGAAACCCGAGGACCATGGCGAGGATGAGCCAGGCTCCGGCGCTCGAGAAGAAAAAGAGCACCGGGAGTCGCACCGAGCGGTCGATCGACGCACGCAAGGCGATGTCTTCCGCAGTTTCGTGCGGATTTGCGTCTTTCCGGCTATCGGTGGCGTCGTTCATCGGTAGGTGGTCGATTTTAGTCGCGTTTCTATTCAACAATCATCTTGCCCTGCATGAGCATCCAATGTCCGGGGAAGGTGCAGATGTAGGGATACTCGCCCGGCTCCGAGGGGGCGTCGAACTTGATCGTTTCGGACTTGCCCACCTGGATCAGGCTGGAGTGGAAAAGGACGTCATCGGACTCGGGGATATAGCTTTTGGCCATACCCTCAGGATCGGCCGCCATCTGGTTGGCAAGCATACCGACCTTCTGAGTCGTGCCTGGCTTGATGATGAGAACATTGTGGATCTGCATCGTTGGATCATTGTTCTTGAAGGTGAGTTCCACCGGCTGGCCCGCTTTCGCCTTGAATTCCTTTTGCTTGAACTTGAGACCGATCTCGGGTTCGAGGGTGATCTTCAGGACATCGGCGGCCTTGGAAGCCTCCCCATCTTTGGCGACTTCGGCGCTGTCGGCTGCTCCCTCACCTTTTTTCTCCCCTTCAGCAGACTCGTCACTCTTCTCCGCCGCGGCCATGAGGGCATCCATCATTTCCTGGTGGGCGGCGGTTCCGACCGCCGGCTTGCTCGACTTCACCGGGGTTACTTCCGCAAAAACGCCGGCTGCTTTCGCCAGATCGAGCCCGATCCCGGCCATGGCCGTCCGCTGTTCATTCTCGACCTTGGTCCGCGTCTCCTCCATGCCCTGAAGGCGTTCCATGTAAACCGTGTCCTCGTCGCCACCAATACCTCCAAAGACCCAGCTCAAGACGCCAAAGGCGACAAAAGCCAGCATTCCAAGCCAGAAGGCGGTGAATCCCTTGACGGGAGAATTATTCTCAAATTCGGAGTTCATGGTAACAATTGACTAGTTCGTTAAGTTGACGGATTCGACGAGGCGGGGATCACGGCACGGGTAGATACTGTGCTTGCCGATCGTGCGAAGGAATAGATAAAGGATGATGGATCCAACCGTGACGAAGGCGAGGACGTCACCAAGAAAAGCCGGAATACCGAGGACCAACTGTTCCCCACCGGTGAGCGAGGGACCGCGCTCGGGGAGGATGATCCAGTAGATGTCCAGAAGGTGAACGAAGAGAATCCAGCACGCGGCGGCATTGACTTGTTTCAGGTCCTTCTTTGCGTGCTGGCGCAGGAGGAAGAGGAAGGGAACGACAAAGTGCCCGACAACAAGGAAGAGGCTGAGCGGATACCAGGGGCCGGTGTTCCGGAGGATGAAGAACTGCGTCTCCTCCGTGATGTTCGCATACCAGTAGAGAAAGAACTGCGAGAAGGAAATGTAGGCCCAGAAAATCACACAGGCTTTCATGAGCTTGCCCATGATGTGGTAGTGCTCCTTCGAGACGACGTGGTGGAGATAACCGAGATTCCTCAAACCGGAGATCGTGAGGATGATGACCGCCATCCCCGAAACGGCGGAGCCGGCAAAAAGATAAACGCCCCACATCGTGGAGAACCAGATGTAATTGAGGCCCATGAGGAGATCAAAGGCCATGAAGGTCACGCTAAGCGCAAAGAATAGAATCATGCCGCAGGCAATCCTCCGGGTCACGAGGGTGATCTTCACTCCGCCGACCTCGTCCTGACGAGTCGACAAACGCTTGAACAACATTGCCCCGCCTCCGAGGATGAGCGCGTAGAGGAAAAAGCGGAGGAGGAAAAACGGAAGGTTCAGGTAAGCATGCTTGTGGGCGAGGAGGGCATGATGATCCTTCATCAGCGCCTCCTTCATCGGCATGTCGGGATGAGCCGCCGCGGTGCCGTTGAGAATGCCGATCCACTCATAAAGCGCTTCGCGGGCCTGGGGCAGCAGGATAATCGGAAGCGCGAGGACGAAGAGGAACGGGAGCATGCTCGCGAGGTGCTCCATGACACGCCGAATGGCCACCCCCCACCCGGAATTCGTCGCGTGGTGAAGCATCGTCCAGAAAAACCCACCGCAGGCGATGGTGAAGAAATAGTAAAAGGCAAAAAGCCAGGAGTAAGCAAAAGACCCCGCGCCGGGTGTAAAAAAGACCACGAGGCTGATGAGAAGCCCTGCCGCGCCGACGAGCGGAAGAATACTCAAGGCGGACGACATCTTCGTGACGTCGACTTTCTCGCCCTTGGCGGGAAGATCCTCGATGGAAACAGCGTGGGAACTCATGACGCGGGATTCTGTCCCTCCGATTGTTGTGCGGTTTCGTTGGCAGCGTTGTCCGCGGCATCCGCGTTTTTCTTGGCATCCTGCAGCGCCCGCAGATAGGCGACGATCGCCCAACGCTCGCGGACGGGAATACTCATTCCGTAGGGCCCCATCTGGCCCCGCCCGATCGTGATGACTTCGTAAATCTCGCCATCGGGGCGATACTCGGGATTGGTCGGGTCGGCGAAACGGGGCTCGTGCAAATTGGCGACAAGCGACGTCAAGTACTGGCGCACGACGCCATTCCCGTTGCCGGAATCGCCGTGGCAGATCGCACAGTAAATCGTGTATTGTTCCCTGCCCTCTTCGAGAAAGGAGGTATCCATCTCGATCTCCTCCGGCATTCCGCTTCCGTAGTATTCACCCATGCGACCTGTGTAATAGTAACTTCCGGAACCCTCGTAATACCCCAAAGGCTTGCCCGTCTCCCACGCATACTCGGGAAGAGACATCGAGAACTCAGGGCCCTCCGCACGTCCTCCGTCGTGAAAAGGTTTCTCCGGCAGGGAGTATCCCACGGGCAGCGTGTTGGGAACGGGCATGCGCGCTCCAAGACCATCGGCAAAAAACTCGCTTTCGGCCTGGGCTTTCACCTTGGCCTGGTGGTCCATGTCATTGAAGACTTCGATCGGCGGCTGCGTGAACTTGTGGCCACGGAAACCGAAGGTCCCGACGACGGCAACCCCGGTGAGAATCAAGACGAGAAAGAAGTAGCGCATCGGGTCAGATTTCGTCTTCGATCAGTTCAATGTTCGTCCCGCCGATCTCTTGAAGGAAATCACGGGTGCCCTCTTTCGAGAACTTGGGGTCACGTGCCTCGATGACCATGAAGAAGGCGTCGTCGGAAAAACGGTGAATCTCCCTGCTCGCGAAGATCGGGTGATTCAGGCGTGGCAAACGATTCAGAATGAACATGCCGAAAACGCAGGTGAACGCCGCGAAGAGGACAGTCAGTTCGAACATGACCGGGAAGAACGCGGGCAACGTGGCGATGTTCGCGGGCTTGTCCTGAACGTAAGTTGGATACATCACCACCTGCGTTCCATATTGAAGCAGGAAGGCAACCAGGGTTCCCGTGGCTCCCCCGAAGAAAACGAACCAGGAGAGAATCGATTTCTTCAATCCCATGGCCGCATCCATTCCATGAATGGGGAACGGTGAAT
>JBCDLR010000140.1:0-9283 GCA_038745205.1 Verrucomicrobiota bacterium | reverse complement strand
GTCGATGCCAAGACGGGCGAAGTGCACTGGACGAGCGAACTGGAAACGCGGAGCAAGTTCGAAGCTTCACCGACGATCGCCGACGGTAAGATCTACATGATGAACCATGCCGGCGAGGTCTTCGTGGCGGCCGCCAGCCCCGAGCAATTCACCCTGCTCCATCGGGCCGAAATGGGAGAGGGGCGGAACCAGGAGAATCGTTCCAGCGTCGCCATCGCAGGAGGGAACTTGTTCATCAGGACGGACGACACGCTGTTCTGCGTCGGGGAGTAATCGCCTGCTTTACATTTCAAGTCTGAGGTTCATTCGCTCACAGAGTTGATTGGCCAAAGAACGAGAGTTTTTCTCGGCCTCGTACCCGTCTGCCCTGTAGGGGAAATACTTTGCGAGCATTCTTGCAAGGTTTCCCACAGGAACTTCATTCCATCCTCGCAAGACTGCGATCGGAAAAATGCTGCGGTCTGAAGCGAACCTTAGACTAACATGAAACTCATCGTTCTCGTATTGCACCCCGTCTTTGGTGGCGAATCCCAATTCACGATATGAGTAATCAACGGCATTAAATTGATTGAAGCGAAGATAGTTTACCACCCTTTTTTTAAATGCCCGATGGATCCTTTCCTCCACGATCCCTCTGGAAAAGTCCACGTGGCAAACTCGCTGATGTCTCCACCCGGTGAGTCGCTCAAGCATTCCATCGGATTTGGTGGTGATGTGACCTTCAACGATAGTTACCTTTGAGCTGAACATTAGTCACCGTAATATCCAAGGTCTGGCCCAGCTACTATAACAGAATGGGGCGTTTGTAAGATCAACGGGCGAGGAAGCTAGAGAAGGCGCCGTCCATCCAGCGCCCGAAAAAGCGTGACCTCATCGGCGTGATCAAGGCCACCGCCGGCCGGAAGGCCTTGGGCGAGTTGGGTGACGCGGATGTTTGCGAACTGAGTTCGAATCAGGTCGGCGAGGTAGTTGGCCGTTGCTTCACCTTCGACGTCGGAGCCGAGAGCAAGGATGATTTCCTCGACCTCTCCCTGCTTCAGCCGCGCGACGAGAGCGTCGATAAGCAGATCTTCCGGGCCCACATTTTCGAGCGGGGCGAGCCGCCCTCCGAGGCAGTGATAGTGCCCCCTGAAGGCGCCGGTTTTGTCGATGGCAAGAACATCCGTTGGCTGCTCGACGAGGCAGAGGCTGGCCGCATCTCGGGCGGGGTCAGTGCAGAGGGTGCACTCGCTGTCTCGGGGCTGGTAGAACCCGCAAACGGTGCATCGGGCGACGCCGGACTTTACGCGGCCCAGCGACTTTTCGAGGTCGCCGGCGACGGCGTTATTGCCATTGAGGAGCCAGACGACGATGCGTTCGGCACTGCGCGGACCGACCCCCGGGAGGCGCTTGAAGGCGCTGATGAGGTCTTGAATTTCCTGGGGAAAGTCCGCTCGTTTCATGCTGAATCTCAATTTACGGTGGAATAGATGCGTTCGCCAAACAAAGCCGATCCGACGCGCACGATGGTGGCGCCTTCCTCGATGGCGATCTCGAAGTCGTGACTCATTCCGATGGAAAGCTCGGGCAGGGCAACGCCATCGACATCCTCGAGACGCGCTTGCAGTTCCTTCATCGCGCGAAAGTGGGGACGCGCGCTTTCCGGATTTTCGACGGCCGGAGGAATCGCCATGAGGCCTGAGAGATGCAAGTTGGCAAGTTCGCGGATTTCGCGAATGGTTGAAGGCAGATTCTCGCCGGACAAGCCGAACTTCGATTCTTCGTCGCCGATGTTGACCTGCAGCAGGACCCGTGGACGAACGGCAAGTTCTTCGGCGATGCGATCGACGCGCTGAGCGAGTTCGATGGAATCAATGCTCTGGATGACATCACAGTGCGTGAGGACCTTGCGGACCTTGTTCTTCTGGAGGTGGCCAATGAAGTGCCATTCGAGGTTCGCTGGAAGAACCGGCTGCTTCTCCTCGACCTCCTGCACCTTGTTTTCCCCAAAACATCGGTGACCGCAGTTCACCAATTCTTGCACCGTTTCGGCGGGCCAGGTTTTTGAAACGGCGAGGAGGGTCACTTCGCTGGGGTCGCGACCAGTTCTTTCACAAGCAGTTGCGATGCGCTCGCAGATTTTTTTATATCTTTCCGGGATGCTCATGAAAATGAGGAATCTTATCGGTTGACCCCGATCGATTAGCGAATATTAGAAACGCCCTTCGAAAACGGAGTGTTCCCCGGGTATTACTTTATTTTATGCAAATTGAAACCCTCAAAGTGTATTGCGACCTGATTGAAACCGCCAGTTTCTCTCAATCGGCAAAGATCAATGGGGTGACACAGAGTGCGGTGAGCCAACAGATACGTTCGCTGGAGTCGAAGTTCGACGTGACGCTGATCGAACGCGGGAAAAAGAATTTTTCGATGACGCCGGAGGGGAAAGTATTTCTCGAGGCAGCGCGGAGCATTCTCGAGATTTTCAATGGGATTGGCGACAGCTTTCAGGAACTGCAGGACCGTGTTGCCGGCAGTCTGCGTGTGGCGACGGTCTTCAGTCTCGGACTGCATGAGTTGCCGCCGATCGTGAAACAGTATCGCGGGAGGTTTCCGGAGGTGGAACTTAAAGTGGACTACTTGCGATCGAACCAGGTCTACACCGAGGTGGTGGAGGGGCGTGCTGACCTGGGAATTGTCGCTTACCCGGCGAAACGCAAGGGGGTTGTCGTCGAGGAGTTCGCGCAGGACCAGCTTGTTTGCATTTGCCCGCCGGAGCATGAACTGGCGTCGCAGAACGGGATCCGGCTGAAGGATCTCGGCGGCAGGAAATTCATTGCCTTCGAACCCGACCTGCCCACGCGCAAGGCGGTTGACCGCGCACTGCGGGCGGCAAACGTGACGATCGAGCGGGAAATGGAATTCGACAATATCGAGACCGTGAAACGAGCGGTGGAAGTGGAGAACGCGTTGTCGATTGTGCCCAAGCGATCGGTCGTGGGAGAGTTGAAGGGCGGAACGCTCGTCGCGCTGGAAATTCAATCAAAGGACATGTGGCGACCGTTGGGAATTGTGCAGAAGCGCACGAGGGCCACTTCCCCGGCCATGCGGGAATTCACGGATTTACTGAAGACGGGCCTCGATTCCGAGGAGTGATTTGTGGTGGCAAAGCGGGCTCCCGTGGGCGATGACGTAGAGCCAGCCAGTTCGCGCCAGAATCCATGACCATTGTAGCCATCGCCAATCAAAAGGGCGGGGTGGGAAAAACCACCACGGCGGTCAACCTGTCGGCCGCTCTGGCCGAGGAAAACGGGCAACGTGTCCTGCTTGTTGACATGGATCCGCAGGCAAATGCCACAAGCGGACTGGGGGTCGATCCTCCGGCCGAGAGTCCCAGCATCTACGAGGCGCTCATCGGTGACGCGGCGGCGGAATCGAAAATCCTGCGAACGCGGTTTGGCGCCCTCGACATCATTCCTGCTGACATGGATATGGCAGGGGCTGAGATTGAACTCGCCCAGGAGGAGAACCACCTCTCGCGGCTTGGCGAAGTCCTGCGACCGATCCGACTCATGGGCCGGTATGATTTCCTCATTCTCGATTGCCCGCCTTCACTCGGCGTGCTCATGACCTCGGCGCTGGCGGCAGCCGACCAACTCCTCATCCCGTTGCAGTGCGAGTTCTTCGGTCTTGAGGGACTGGCGAAGATCATGAACGTCCTGTCGCAGATCCGTGATTCCGGCGCGAACCCCAATGTCTTCGTCGAGGGCATCATCATGACGATGTTTGACCAGCGGACGAACTTGTCGCGGCAAGTCGTGGATCAGGTGCGCGAGCATTTCCCGGAACAGGTCTACAACACGATCATTCCACGAAGCATCCGCTTGGGGGAAGCGCCGAGTTTCGGCCAGACCATCCTGGAATACGCGAGTGCCAGCAATGGTGCATCGTCTTACAGGGCACTGGCGAAGGAGTTCCTGTCGCGACAGCGAGTGGAAGCGATGGGGATGCGATACCAGTGAAGGCGGCCGTGGTGGCGCTTCTTGTTCGCTAGCTCATCACCATGCCGCCGTCGACGGTCAGCGTCTGTCCGGTGATGTAGCGGGCCCTCGCGCTGGCGAGGAAGGCGGCGGCTTCGGCGATGTCCTCCACTTCCCCAAGCGTTCCGAGGGGAATGTTCGGGAGGATGGACGCCTTCTGCTCGTCGGTGAGTTCGTCGGTCATGTCGGTGACGATGAAACCCGGGGCGATGGTGTTGGCGGTGATCTTTCGCTTGGCGAACTCCCGGGCGAGAGACTTGGTGAAGCCGATGAGGCCGGCCTTGCTCGCCGCGTAGTTTGCTTGTCCCGGATTCCCGACAAGGCCGATGACCGAGCTAATGTTGATGATGCGGCCGTGCTTTGACTTGAGGATGGGGCGCTGGACGGCCTTCACCATGTTGAAGGCCCCCTTGAGGTTCGTGTCGAGAACGGTGTCCCAGTCTTCATCGCTCATGCGCAGCAGGAGCCCGTCGCGGGTCACGCCCGCATTGTTCACGAGGATGTCGACCTGGCCGAAGTCGGCGACAATGGCCTTCCCGGTTTCCGCCGTCGCGTCGACGTCGGCGACGTCAACGGCATAGGCCTTGGCCGCGCCGGGTTGAATGGCGTTGATTTCCTCCGCGGCCTTTTGTGCATTGGACTCGGTGCGGCTGACGACGGCGACCTTTGCTCCGGCCTCCGCGAGCCGTTTGGAGATTGCAAGACCGATACCGCGCCCGCCTCCGGTGACCACGCTCACAAGGTTCTCAAATTCAGGCATGAATAAGGTCGGATTTCGGGGTTTCGAATTTCGGATTCCCGGGGTCTTCAACCCGGGTTAGGCCTTCCGGCCGCAGCATTGCTTGTATTTTTTGCCGCTCCCGCAGGGGCAGGGCTCGTTGCGGCCCACTTTTGGTTGTTCGCGACGAACGGGCACGGCGATTTCCGGCGCTTGGCGAGGTTGAACGCCTTGCGGGCCTGCTCCTTGCTCGGCCCCGGTGTTGGTTGTCTGAGGTGCGGCACCGGGATTGTCGAAGCCAATTCCAGCGGCCGTGTTCTGGGAACCCTGACGTTGCAGGTTGGCAAAGAAGCTCTCCAGCGACTGGAGACTCGTGCCGCTCCGGAAGAGGTGGGTGAGCGTCTCGTTGTCGATCGTATCCATCAATTCCTGGAAGACGACAAAGGCTTCGTTTTTGTATTCGACGAGCGGGTCCTTCTGTCCGTGGCGGCGCAGGCTGATCCCCTCGCGGATTCCGTCCATGGCGTAGAGGTGTTCCTGCCAGAGCTTGTCAACGGCGGTAAGAATGACGGAGCGCTCCAGCATGGAGAGTCGCTCGGGGTCTTCATGAGCGCACTTGAGGTCGTACGTTTCCTTGATGCGACCCACGATGAAATCGGAAGTTCGTGAGGTAACCTGCTCGAAGCCTCCCTCGAATCCTGCGGCCCCGTCACTGAGGTCGTCGCGGGACATTGCGAGAGGGAAGGTGGAGTTGACCCAGTTCAGAAGTCCATCAATATCAGCAGGTTCCTCAAACTGAAGCGGAGCGAAGAATTCTCCGACTCGTGAGGGGACCGCCTTGTTGATGGCTTCATAGACCAACTCACGCGGGTTCGCGGTTTCGATGACTTCATTGCGGTAGCCGTAAACGACTTCCCGTTGCTGGTTCATGACGTCGTCGTAGTCGAGGACGTGTTTCCGGATCATGTAGTCGCGCTGCTCCACGCGCTTTTGCGCGGTCTCCACCGAGCGGTTGAGCCAGCTGTGCTGGAGTTCCTGGCCTTCCTCGAGACCGAATTTCTCCATCATCTTCGTCATGCGCTCGGCGGCACCGAAGTTCCGCATGAGGTCATCCTCGAAGCTGATGTAGAAAATGGACTCACCAGGATCGCCTTGCCGCGCACAACGGCCACGAAGCTGTCGATCGACCCGGCGCGAAGTGTGGCGTTCGGTGGCGACAACTAACAATCCCCCCAAATCAGCGATGCCTTCACCGAGCTTGATGTCCGTCCCGCGTCCGGCCATGTTGGTCGAAACGGTGACCGTTCCTCGTTGTCCAGCGCGCTGGATGATCTCGGCTTCCTGGCGGTGATATTTGGCGTTGAGGACGTTATGTGCGATCTTTTCCCGCTTCAGCATGCGGGAAACCGTCTCCGAGGCCTCGACGGAAGCGGTGCCGACAAGGATGGGTTGTCCCTTCGCGTGGTGCTCCTTGATGAGTTCGATGGCTGCGTTGTATTTCTCCCGTCGCGTCTTGAAGATGTGATCGTTCTGGTCGATGCGTGCGATCGGGCGGTTCGTGGGAATGATGAGGACGTCGAGATTATAGATGTCGTGAAACTCCGCGGCTTCAGTTTCTGCCGTTCCCGTCATGCCCGCAAGCTTTTCATAGAGGCGGAAGTAGTTTTGAATGGTGATCGTGGCCAGCGTCTGGGTCTCTTGGTCGATGCGTACACCTTCCTTCGCCTCGACCGCCTGGTGAAGTCCATCACTCCATCGGCGACCCACCATCTTTCGTCCCGTGCCTTCGTCGACGATGATGACCTTGTTGTCTTCGACAACATACTGAACGTCCTTTTCGTAGAGGCAGTAAGCGCGGAGGAGCTGGTTGATGGCGTGGATCTTCTCCCCCTGGGAGTCGAGCTTTGCCTGCAGCTCCTCCTTCTTCTTCGCCTTCTGGGCATCGCTAAGCGCTTCTTCACCATCGATTCCTGCAAATTCCGTCGCGAGGTCGGGGAGGACGAACGCGTCAGGATCATCGGGGTTCAAAAAAGCCCGGCCCTGCTCGGAGAGGTCGGCGTCGTGGGCCTTTTCGTCGATCGTGAAATAGAGTTCTTCCTTCAGCTCGAAGAGGGCCTTCTTCTGCTGGTCCTGCAACATGGCCAGTTCCGCCTGCTCCATGGCTTTCCGGTTGGCGGGCTCCTCCATGAGGCGAAGGAGTCCGCGGTTGCGTGGCTGACCGAGCTTCACCTTGTACATGTCGCGACCGCCGGACTCGAAGTCCTCGTCTTCAAGCGCCTTCCTCGCGGAAGCGATGGCTTCGTTGCAGAGGACGCTTTGCTTTTTGACGATCTGGGAGACGATGCCCTTGAAACGGTCGAATTGGTGAGAGGTCGAGCGGGCGACTGGTCCGGAGATGATGAGCGGAGTCCGCGCTTCGTCGATCAAGACGGAATCGACTTCATCGATGATGGCAAAGTAGTGGTCCCGCTGGACTTGCGTCGCCGTGCTTGTCGCCATGCCGTTGTCACGGAGGTAGTCGAAGCCAAACTCGCTGTTCGTTCCGTAGGTGATGTCGCAGTTGTAAGCATCGCGACGGGCGTCCGGGAGTAATTGATTCTGGATGACTCCCACGGTGAGGCCAAGGAACTTGAAGAGTTCTCCCATCCATTCCGAGTCGCGACGGGCAAGGTAGTCGTTGACCGTGATGACGTGGACGCCGCGACCGGTGAGAGCATTCAGGTAGACGGGCAGGGTGGCGACTAACGTTTTCCCTTCACCGGTGGCCATCTCCGCGATCATATTGCGGTGAAGGGCGACCCCGCCGATCAACTGGACGTCGAAGTGAACCATGTTCCATTCAATGGGTTGGTCACAGACGCTGATGGTACGACCGCAAAGACGGCGGGCGCCGTTCTTCACGACGGCGTAGGCTTCGGGGAGGATGTCTTCAAGGTACTTGGATTGCGCGTCGTAGACGTCTTCAAGGCCTTCGTTCTTCTTCTTCCGCGCGGTCTCGAGAATTCCCTGTTCCTCCCGAACTCGCTCAGGGCCTTCTGGCGTTGTTAGACCGGATTTCTCGTTTCCGATCCAGTTAGCGATTTCCTTGTCGAGGTCCTTTTCGAAAGCGGCCAGATCGGATTGCCACTTTTTCGTTCTTTCGCGAAGGCTTTCCTCGGACTCGTTCTGCAGCCCGGTTTCGAACTCGTTGATCTGCTTGACGATGGGCAGAATCCGGCGGAGTTCGCGCTGGTTCTTTGAGCCGAGGATTTTCTTGAGGATCCAGGTGACCATGAAAATTGTAAAGTTCTGAGAGTCTGAAGGTTATGCGGCGGAAATGCCGATTTTCGAAGGCGCACGACCGCGGAGCGCATCATTCTCGACGAAAAACCCTGTTCGTCGAGAGGCAATCAGAACCAAGACAACCTCCTTCAAATGTCCGGTAGAACGGGGGGGAATCAATCCCTTTCGCGGAGGATCTGCCGTCGCAGGCTAGGAGGCCAGCTTCCTGAAGAGGAGAAAAAGCACGCCCAGGACTCCGAGGCCAAGGCCAATTCCTCCATTGAGGAGAAAGCCGTCCAGACCCGGGGCAACGCCGATATTTGTTTCGGGCTTCGACGCCATGACCGTGGCAAGCCCCTCGTTGGCCTTGAGGGTCTTTTCGATCCACGAGGTCATTGCTCGCTTCGCGAAATTGAGATCATTGACGGTGCCGCCCGCGTCACAGTAGAGGAAGATGACTTTGCCGTGGAGCCGGACGATCGCTCCAACCGAGACGGCGGGCTCACTTTCCGAGACACCGAGTGCCTCCGTTTTGACATTGAAAGACATCGCGAAGCAAAGGGAGTGGTCGGTTTCATTGAAAGTTCCGAGATAGCGAAGGCCTTGAAATCCGACGGAGGTTTCTTCGCCGAGCATGTCCGAGAGTGACGCGGACCCGGATTCGCCGAGATCACTCAGTTGTGAATCCATGTTGAAGTTCGGATTGGCGTAGGTCTTCTTCACCTCCTTGCAGAGTTCCAAGAAATCCTTTTGAGAAACGTTCGCGTCCTTCAGTTTTTTCAATCCCTGCGCGTTGAAAGAGCGTTCGAATTCAGGAAACCGGCCCGTTTTCAGGAGTTGAGTCGCTGACGCGGGCGCAAAAAGAATCAGCAACTCATTGGTTTCGGGCAGAAAACCTTCGTAGAGCTCATCGAACTGCCCGTTGATTCCGTCTATTCGCTCATATCCCTTGGGAATCGGAATGTTGATCGCGACTCCGCCCCAATGGATATCGGTGTATTCCAGGGCCGAAAGCGGAGAAAGAAGCCCAAGCCCCACGATGGCGATGCGAAGAGAAGACCCCATGGGAGCGGTTTAACACACGACCTCGTGCGGTGTAAAGATCGGGCTTCGACGCGGACAGCCTGTTTATCCTTCGCCAACCTGGAAACCGAAGGCCGCATCGGCGAAGCGGGTCTGGTTGTGGATGAACGTGAGCTTGACGTCGCCGATCGGTCCGGAGCGCTGCTTCGCGATGTGGAAGACAGCTTCCCCTTCGAGTTCTTCCCTTTTCGACTCGTCGTCC
>JBCDLR010000139.1:0-9343 GCA_038745205.1 Verrucomicrobiota bacterium | reverse complement strand
GCCCACGCCCTCTGACGACCGCGTTTCCTCGGTTTCGTCCCAGGGCAGCGGCGCTCCGGCGGATCCACGGCTGGCAGCTGTGAAGTCGGTCTTCCCCGGATCGCGAGGCATCGAGCCGGTGCTGGGCGTTCAGGAAGGGGCCAGTTTTCGAGTAACGATTGAGGACGGTCGTCGATTTCTGGCATGGGTGGTGCCGTCCGAGCTTGGTGGATTGGTTGCGGCGGACAAATCAGCGCTTTTGCCGGATACGGAGTCTGCGAAGCAACTGAGGCATCCTCAGATTTTGCCCACTCTGCATGTCACGGGAGCCGGAGGGTTCGGGGTCCTGGTGACGGAGGATTTCGACGGGGAACCACTAATGAACCGATTGGGACAATCGGTCATTTCCTACGAAGAGGTTTCGCAGTGGTTTGAAGGAATTGGCGGCGCACTTGAGGCGATGCACGAAGCCGGAGTCCTCCATCGAGGCCTGAGCCCGGCAGGAATCCTGGTCAACGAGCAAGGGGAGATTCGGATTGTGGGTGCGGGGTTTGCGAACGTCCTCTTCGACTTCTGGACGGGCCTCTTGAGGCCGCGAGGCAGGAGGATGCTGGACTACCTTCCGGGCGAGCTTCAGCAAGGCGGTATCGTGGAAGGAAAGGCCCATTGTGACCTCTTTTCGCTCGGGGTGATTGTTTACGAGGGATTGACAGGTGGTTTGCCGAAAGGATCTTTTGCGGCCCTTCCGTCGCAGAAAGCGGGGGTGCCAACCTATGTGGATGATGCGGTTCTGCGGGCCATGCACGGCACGCCGGAAGAACGCCCCCAGAGTTTTCAAGAGTTTCGGGAGGGATTTGTCGGTCAAAGGATTCGAGAGGATAATTTCGATTTGGGGAAGTCGCGGGACGGGGATTACCGGCACCGGGAAGACCGATACTCACGCGGGCAGGTGGATGGACTGGGTAGTTGGCTGATGAGTTGGCAGTTCAAGTTTGGAATCGTCCTTGCCTTTCTCACCCTCGCGGCCATCGGCTGGATCATCTATGAGCAGCAGACTCTGAAGAAAGGATTGAGTAGCGGGGAAATTGAGATGGTGAGTTCAGAGGTGCTTTTGAAGGTCGAGGAGTTGATGCGGGAGGGAAAGACCGACGCCGCGGTTGCGCTTCTTCTCGAGTTTGCGGAGAAGGGCGAAGTGAACAGGCTGAACATGCAAAGAATGTTCCAGTTGCTGATCGAGGCGGGCCGGTATGGACAAGCGGAAGAGGCGGTCCGGTTGATGGCGTCCCGGGCTTCCAAGGAAAATCCCGAGCATGACGTGATTGTGGCGATGGCGGATGAGTTCGGGAACCGGGTGGATCGTTTCCTCGAGTTGGACGAGATGGCGCGCGTGGCGAAGGCGAAGGGAGATTTCGCAGCGGAGCAAAGGGTGCTGGCAGAAATGAAGGCGGTTATCCCGGAGGACCGGCGGATTGCGCCGCGCATAGCGGCGAATCCACTGGAAGTGGCAAAGGCACTCGTGGTCGCCATCGACAAGATCAAGGCTTTGAACGAAGGGCAGAAGGAGTGGCACTACCATCTTTCGGTGACCGCCGAGCGAGCGAGGCTCAACCTTTCGGGGAACACCGCCTTGATGGACATATCGCCTCTCGAAGGGCTTGTTCTCCATGAGTTGGACTTGTCCAACACGGGCGTCGGCTCCATTGCTCCGCTGGCCGGAGTGGGGCTTCGTGTGCTGCGCCTCGACGGGTCACAAGTGATGGATCTTCAGCCAGTGGCTAAGATGAGTAGGCTTGAGGTGTTGACCTTCCGCAGCGCCCGGGTGGAATCGTCGTCGGGCATCCTCGAAAACCTTTCCGGTCTACGGTCCGTGCTTGGGACCGATGGTTCGGGGAATGTTGTCCGTGTCCGACCTCCGGTGCCGGGTCAGCAGACCTGGATCGACGGCTCGGGCAGGACCTTCCGGGCTTTGCCGGGGTATCCGGTTCTGATCGCGGAATTGGAGGAGTCATCAGCGAAGGAGGACGAGTTGCCAAGGACCAGTGTTTCCTTTGAGGAGGCGACCAAGTACTGCCAGAGCCTGACAAAGCAGCAATTGATGGCTGGAGCGATCGGGGACCGGCAGTTCTTTCGCCTTCCCACGGACTTCGAGTGGAGTCTCGCGGCGAGGCTTCCGGAAAGCCCGTTGCTTTCTCCGCGAGGACGCCGGATGCAACCGGTGACATCCGGGGAGATCGATCGCGAACTCAAGGAAGCCGTTGTTTTTGAGATCAGTGAGGGAGTGGAGGCGCCGCCGCTGGCGCTCAGCGAAGCGCCGGGAGTCGGGCGGCGTGGACGGTATCGCGAATTGGGCGGATTTCGGGACATGCTGGCCAATGCGGGAGAGTGGGTGAAAGACGAGGCCGATTCCATGGGGGACCGGGCGATTGTCCGGGGCGTGGTTGGCGCCAACGCCGCCTCGCGCCTGCGTTTGAGGACTTATGAACTCAAAGACCAGCGCCGGGATGATGTCGGTTTCCGGCTTGTCCTCCAGACCTCCGGGAAGGTGGGAGAGAATGGCGTATTGACCGAGAAACTCGTGCCCAAGGCCGAACTGGCGGAGGTCCTCGTCAAGTCGAGTAACGGCTTTGTGCGGGACGCGGTGAAAAGTCAGCTCCTGCTGGGGCCCCTTCAGGACGATGAGGTTTACCGGCGATATTTCCTGCAGTCGACTCATGGATTACTGAAGCGTGGCGAGGCGAAGTATCTCAAGGTGGACGTTCCCATGACTTGGAGGGATGCCCGGGTCCTCGCGCGGAAACTGGGTGGAGATTTGGTCTGTGCAGATGACCGCGCGGAGTTGGGGTGGTTGCGGGAGAAGATTCTGCAGGATGGAGGGAAGAGGGTCCCATTCTGGCTGGGAGGCACGGCAAAGCCGGGATCGAATGACTGGAGATGGTCGAGAGGAGACGCCGTGCCGGAGGGATTTTTCCAAGCGCCTTTCGCCGTATCGGATGTCATGGGAATGTTGCTTGTTCCCGATGATTCAGGCCTGAACCTCTCCGGGGAATACGTGACGGAAGCGCATTCCTTCGTCATCAAATGGGGAAATAGCCATGATGCCAAAGTCGCCCGGTGGTAGGGTTGAAAGCGTCCTCGCGGGACTTTGAAATCGTTTCGTACGCCAGCATCATGCCGTCATTGCCTTCGACTTCGACCAGTTCGTTCGCCATCGAGGCCACAGGGCTTCGCAAGGCTTATGGGGACTTCCTGGCGCTTCGCGGGATTGATCTGAAGGTCCGGCATGGATCTGTGTTTGGTTTTCTCGGGCCGAATGGGGCGGGCAAGACGACGGCGATCCGCTGCATGCTGGATTTGATCCGGCCCTGCGATGGCGATGTGAGGGTGATGGGAATCAATCCACGCCTTGAACCTGTCGCTGTCAGGGCCCGGTGCGGCTACCTGCCCGGGGAACTCCGGCTGGATGAGAACATGTCCGTGAGGGCGACCCTGGATTTCTTCAAAGCCATCCGCGGCGGTGATCGGGTGATGGAGACGCGCGCCAACGAACTCGCGGAGAGGCTGCAATTGAACCTCAAGGCGAAGGTGAAGACGTTGTCGAAGGGGAACAAGCAGAAGGTGGGGATCATTGCCGCCTTTCTTCATCAGCCGGATCTGTTTCTGCTCGACGAACCGACGAGCGGGCTGGATCCGCTGGTGCAACAAGCTGTGCTTGAACTGGTTCGGGAAGCGAGAGAAGCGGGAGCGACGGTCTTCTTTTCTTCCCATGTCCTGGCCGAGGTGCAGCAGATTGCGGATGAAGTGGCGATCATCCGGGAGGGCGAGATCGTCGAGTCCGGACTGACGGAGTTGCTTGCCGGAGGCGGAATCATGCGGGTGAAGGTGACCTTCCCCCAACCCACGGCACCGGCGATCGAGGAATTTGCGATGATTCCCGGCGTGTCCGTCATGGAAACCGGGAACGGCGGACAACTCGCGCGTCTTTCCGTCGAGGGGTCGATGAATCCCTTGCTTGCGGTGCTTGCGAAACACGACATCGCT
Organism: Verrucomicrobiota bacterium; assembly: GCA_038745205.1. Lineage (GTDB taxonomy): Bacteria > Verrucomicrobiota > Verrucomicrobiia > Verrucomicrobiales > DEV007 > JBCCWV01. The sequence goes on along the minus strand of JBCDLR010000139.1, from coordinate 5,326 downwards.
TCCATGGAGTCGCGTCCACCGAACCTGGAGGAGGTTTTCCTTGCCTACTACGCGGACAATAAGAACGGAAAGGGAAGTCGATGAATGCTGCAGTGGTCATCTTCCGCCATGCCATGGCCCGGCAAGCATGGAATCTTTTTGGTTGGGCAGCTCCTCTGTTTCTTCTCGGGTTCTTCGTCATTCCGCTTTACGATGTCGTTGCGGCGAATGCAGAAAGCCTCTTGAAGATCATCGAAGGGCTTCCCCGGCAACTCCTCGCCTTCATCGGTGGACTGGAGGCCGCGCGGAAAGTGATGACTCCGGAGGGATTCCTCGAGTTACGTTACTTTACCTTCATGCCGGTGATCCTCGGGATTTATGCGGCGATCACAGGCAGCGGGATGATTGCTGCCGATGAAGAGCGTGGCGTGCTCGATCTTGTTCTTGCACAGCCAGTCGGTAGAGCCGCGATCTTCCTGGGTCGATTTGCCGCCCTCATTGCAGGAATCCTCGTTATTCTCTTCGTCGGCTGGCTGGGCCTTTGGATTGGCGTTCTCCGTGCAGAGAAGCTCGACTTTTCCCCAGGGGACCTGGCCTTGCCTTGCGTTTCCATCCTCGTCGTGACGATTCTCTACACCACTCTTGCGTTGCTTCTCAGTGCTCTTCTCCCAACGAGAACCTCTGCGGCCATGTTCGTTGGTGTCTATGCCTTTGCGGGCTACCTCGTGACGACGCTCTCACGGTCGATTGCCGGACTTGAAACCGTCGCCCGTTTTTCCGTGCAGAGCTACTTTGAGGGCGACATTGGTGCCGGATTCCGTGCCTCGCCCCTGCTTGGTCTCATGGCCGTCGCGATGATATTTGCAGCGCTCGCCTGGCTGGCGTTTCGCGACGCCGATATACGGGTGGCGGGGGAAGGGGGCTGGCGCTGGCCGTTTCGGTTCCGTTCCTGAGCGGATTAGTCCAGCCGAGCCTTGGAGGGGGTGGATAATTGTGAGAGGTCGAGGGGTTTTAACGGGATTGGTGATGATCCGGAAACAGGGGGAGAAGTCGAATTCGGCGTTGCCAACCGCGGGCCGACCCGGCTGGGAACCTCAACGCTGCTGCTGCACCTTCACCTCCCGAACAACAACGCCCTTTTCGTCGCGTATCGCAAAGGTGAGTGAGGGAGGCGCGGTGTTCCAATCGATCTCGAGGGTGCCGAAGTTGGTTTCCCGGAAGTTCTCACCGATTCTCCGCGAGTTGAGCTCATTCTTGTTCCCGCCGAAAGCCGCGTTCAGGCTTGAGGATGTGATGTCGTGGAGTGGATAATCAACAGCCGACTCTTCAACGGAAATCTCCGCGAGGTGGCGGTCCCCACTGAGGATCGTCAACGGCGGAACGTCTTTCCGCGAGAGCAGCTGGTATAGCCGGTCCTTTGCCTTGGGAAATTTGGTCCAGTTTTCGAACCGGTGCTCGGAGGCGACCGTCTGAATGGAAGAGATGAGAAGATTGACCGGAGCCTTTGAGGTGGTCAGTTCGCCCTCAAGCCAGCTCCATTGCTCTCCTCCGAGAATGTCCCCGTTCTCGCCGGGAAGATCACGGTGGAAGCGCGTGTCGAGGAGGATGACCTTCACCGCGCGGTTGCCTTCTCCGAAAGTGTGGCTCGCATACACACCCTCCCGTTTTCGGCGTGGATCATCGGCGGGGACATCGAGGAAATCGAGAAAACACTGCTGGCTCGCAGCTTTGGCAGGATATTCCTTCCCGGCGTCGTTGTCACCGTAGTCATGGTCGTCCCAGGTGCCGATGACTATACTCGATTCCCGGAGACGCTTGTAGCCCTCGCCATTCTTCTGGCGGTTCCATTTCTCTTTCATCACCGCCATGTCTGTGGTGTCGCCATAGATGTTGTCGCCCATCCAGATCCAGATTTGCGGACTGAACTCATTGATGGCGTCGAAAATGGGGGAAGGCCTGCTTTCCTTGGCACATGAGCCGAAAGCAATTCTCGTCACGGTCTCATTACCGAAAGCGAGCGAAGAAAGAGAAAAGAAAAGGTAGAGTCCTACAGCGCATTTCATGGTCGAAATCCAACCATGGGAAGCGACGGCTGTCAGGTGCCTTTGCGTGAAAATATCGACGGGTTTCAGGGACCGCTGGCGCTTCGAAAATTTGTTCACTTTAACGTGCGATTGCCTGAGAAATCGGGTATTCTCAATGAATGAGTGTGAGCGCCCCTCGACCGAAGCGAGACCTGCCGCGCATCCTTGTTGTTACCCCTGAAATCACCTATTTGCCCGAGGGAATGGGCAATCTTGCGCAGAGGCTTTCGGCCAAGGCGGGAGGCATGGCGGATGTTTCGGCGTCGCTTGTGAAGGCGCTCCATGAACAGGGCGCGGACGTCCATGTCGCCTTGCCAAATTTCCGCCGGATGTTCCATCTCGACATCGCCCAGGTCTTTGAGCATGAATTCCAGAAGGTCAGCCGCGCCCTGCCCGAGCAGCACATCCACCTCGCCGAGGACCGCGTTTTCTACCATCGGGAAAGTGTCTATGGCGCGGAGAATCACCTCATCGCGCTCGCGTTTCAAAGGGAGGTCATTCACCATATCATTCCCCAAGTCCAGCCGGATCTCATCCACTGCAATGACTGGATGACAGGACTCATACCGGCCTTCGCCCGCGAACACGACATTCCGACGCTGTTCACCATGCATAACATCCACACGGAGCGGATGACGCTGGAGCACATAGAGGACCGTGGCATCGACGCCGCCGATTTCTGGCAGAACCTTTACTATCAGAATACTCCGGGTTGCTACGAGGAAACGCGCGGGCAGAATCTCGTCGATCTTCTGACGAGCGGGATTTTCTCAGCGTCTCACGTGAATTCCGTTTCGCCGAAATTTCTCAGTGAAGTGGTCGATGGGAAGCATCAGTTCGTGCCCGGCCACATCATCCACGAACTCTGGGCGAAGTGCGATGCCGGCTGCGCGACCGGGATTCTTAACGCGCCGGACCCTATTTTTGACCCCCGCGCGGATCCCTATCTCGATTTTCACTACAACGAAGGGAACATCTACGAAGGCAAGCGGACGAACAAGATTGAGCTGCAGCGACGTCTCGGACTGCACGAGGATGCGGATGCGCCTTTCTTCTATTGGCCCTCACGTCTTGACCCTGTGCAGAAAGGCTGCCAGTTGCTGACGGACATCCTCCACGATCTGACTGTGGATTATCCCCGCATGCAAATTGCCATTATCGCCAATGGCGTCTTCAAGCAGCATTTCCTCGACATTGTCTACACCGATGAGTTGCATGGCCGTGTCGCGGTGCATGATTTTCGGGAGGGGCTGTCCCACCGCGCTTACGCGGCCGCCGATTTCATTTTCATGCCCTCCTCCTTTGAACCCTGCGGCTTGCCTCAAATGGTGGCGCCGAAGTATGGGGCGCTTACCTTGGCTCACGATACGGGTGGCCTGCATGACACGGTCGAAGCCCTTAACATCGATGCCAACACCGGGAACGGCATTCTCTTCAACATCTTCGACAGCACGGCGCTGCGGTGGTCGATCGACGAGGCTATGAGATTCCTCGAATTGAACGAGGATCACCGCTCATGGATTCTCACCCGAGTCATGCGCGAAGCGCGGGAACGCTTCAGCCATGAGACGACGGCGATGGATTATATTCGACGCTATGAGGAGATTCTCGGACGGCCGGTAACCCGGAAAAGCGAGAAAGTGAAGAAGGTGCCTTCCGAAGGGGAGGATCTCGAGCCGGAGCTCAGATTTGCCTGAGAGGGCGAAAAGGGCTGCCTGTTTGCCCGGAACTTGCCCAGTGTGGTAAATTTAGCAATGCCAATGAGTTGCGCGAAATGGGGAATGATTCTTTCGGTCCTTTTCTTGTGCGGGTGTCGAACGAGCGAACCCTACTCCTACCAGTTTGACTATGGAAGATCCGTTATGCTCCGGGACGGCTACGCAGTTGCTCCCAAAAGCGCTCCTCGAGAAGTGCATCGTCTCGTCGCCGCGGGAAACCGAATTCAGGGACTGCCCTACAAGTACGGAGGTGGCCATCGAAGGGTCGATGACAGCGGGTACGATTGTTCGGGCACAGTTTCGTATGCCCTCATCAAGGCGGGTTTGCTGGAATCGCCGATGCCATCAAAGGGCTTCAAGAAATACGGAAAGGGTGGTGAAGGCAGGTGGATCACGGTTTATGCGAAGGATGGTCATACCTTTCTGACGGTGGGTGGCCTGCGTCTCGATACGGGTTATCGAGGCGATGGCCGGGGTCCGACCTGGACGACGCGCAACCGACCGACGGACGGCTATCGGCTTCGCCATCCGGCTGGATTGTAGCGACAGACCGCCTCGTGCGGATTTCCCGACGAAACGCCTGTCCTGTAAATGCGAAAAGGCCCGCTGGCGGTTTCCCGTCTGCGGACCTCTTGCTGATTTAAACGCGTTTTTGATGACCTTTCTTCGAATAGCTTCGAAAAAGGTGGGAGAGTGGGAGTTCGCCACGCTCTCTTTCCCCGATTGCTGACATTTGGCGCCCAATTCCACCCGTCGAGCGGTTTTGGCTGTCAGCTCCCCGACGCTACGTTGGCTAGCAAGGACGATTGCTGGACCTCTTCGACCCCGCAGCGGGGCCGGCCCGTCGTGTTACCACATGGACGTTTGGGTGAGACTTCTTGGCCGAAGAGTCGCGCGCCTGCCGGCTCGCTCGTCTCTGACCGGGATCGGAAACCGCTGAGAATGTCGGTGCTTCCTTTCCTTGCCCAAGGTCGGCATCAGGCCTTGCGGCGCCGATCGTTGGCCTTGGGCGACGGGTCTTGTCTCTTAACCCTCAAGTTGCCGTTTAGAATCTCAGGCGGACGGCCTCTCGGCCTCCCGCTGATTCGAAGCTTATTAACTCTGCCGAGGGTCCTCGTCGGATTGCAGCCGACGCCTTCCCTCGCTGGTCTCACTTCGCGAGGTGCCTTCCCTTTTTCAAGCCCCGGTTGCGACACCAAGGCCATCCAACGGCTTGCGAATTTTCGTCCTTCACCGTCAGGACAGGGCACTCCCCGCACTGGCTCGCAGTCGCAACTAGCGGTCAGATGACCGACTGCGTTCGCCCTTCAACTCGAAACCCCGAGCCAACCGGGCGTCACTCGATTTCGCGGATGATTTCGCCATGTCTGCCCCACAGCTCTCGCCGCAGCGGCCATAGCCCCGCTCATCGCCTGATCCCCAAGTTGTCTTTCAGGAAGAAACAACTCTTCCTGCGGGGATCGGTGACATTTGCCTGAGACTTGACCAAACAGATTTGCGTGGCTGCTCTCAGGGGCCGGAATCGCCAGTTCGCTCCGACCATTT
>JBCDLR010000138.1:0-9726 GCA_038745205.1 Verrucomicrobiota bacterium | reverse complement strand
GGCAATTCAGGTGAATGTAGTTGGCCACCGTCTTGAAGTAATTGTCCGAATCATCTTCTACGTTTTGCGCCTTATAACGCCCCTGAAAAAGATGTCCACGCTTCCGGTGCCTTGCGTTCCACCGCTGGGTAAAGGTCCCTTGCAGCCACTTCATCCCGTCCACCAGGTTCGCACGCGGCGTCACAACCAGTAGATGGTAGTGATTGCCCATGAGGACATAGGCATGAACTTCCCAGCCGGTCCGTTCGCAGGCTTCCTCCAGCGTCTCCAGGAAAACGACCCGATCACGGTCACTCCGAAAGACCGCCTGTCCGTCATTTCCCCGGCTCATCACATGACAAGTAGCCCCCTCGAACTCAATGCGGAGCGCCCGTGCTATGCCGGCAACATCTCAACAGGGGAGGCAACCGGTCAAGTTTGAATTTTGAAGGACTGACCCCTTTTACTGACCCCTTTTAGTGACCCCTTTTACTGACCCCTTTTACTCTGACCCCTTTTACTTGCTGACCCCTTTTACTGATGACCCCTTTTATTTTCTCGCCGATTTCCGCGACGGAAGTTGTTCCCGTCGCGGCGACGGAGAATGCCCCGGTTGGGCGGAACGGTTTGTCGCGTAGGCCTTTCAGAAGTGGAAAGGGAGGTTGCTCCGGCCCTGCGCATCAGCCGGGGGCGAAGTTCTGGCGACGTCGAGGAAAGTCTGGGCAAAATCGAGGTTGGAGAAATGCCTGATCGTTGTGTTCCGAGCTATGGCCCAGGCCTCCGCGACACGCCTCAAGTCGCCAGAGCCTCCTCTTGTGAACTCCCCAGTTGATGGTCCGAAGTGCTCTTCCGCAATTTTCAAAATTCCGCCCCTGCCTTTTCTCCATGGTCCCGATCCAGCCCTAGCGCCACAAGCGGTATGAATTTTGGCCTTGAAAGACCGAACACCTATCCGTAATCCTCCAGTCTTGATGGCAAGTTTCCTGATGAAGAGACCACATCTATTTCTCATGCGAGGCCTTCTTACGATGGCCACCCTGCTCCAAGGTTTAATTCCCGTTTTGGCTGATGAGACCGGTCGGATTTCACGCCCAATCCGGACCGAGATTGTGAATCTGGAAGGCTTGGATGCGCTGCGGGTCGAGGCGCAGGCCTTTGTCGCCCAAAAACCCTCAGCCGACAGTCGATTCATCGACGCCGAAGACTGGCCCACCCAGATCCGATTCACGCGGCTGTCGGAGGGATTCCTCACTTTCCAGGTGAGGGTCAGTTACGGCAAAGCATCCGGCGACCCTCCAATCGTCCGCTGGGCCAACAGCGAAAGTGTCCCCGTGACCTCCATCGAGCCGAATCAACTTCTGAGCAACGCCCAGCAGAAGGAGCTGCTGTCGTGGCTCACTGCCGAATCACTCAACCCGGAGGTGACCCATCTCGTCGCCCTCGGCGAGGACGGGACGGCCTATGGACAGACCAGCTCGATCCGATTTCTGGTGACCGATCAAGCAGAGCCGGTTTTTCAGGTCATTGCCTTCTTGCACCGCGAAGTTTTCGCGAGCAAGACGGACCGATTCCGAGTGACAAGGAATGACCGAAAACCGAGACAGACTCCTGGCACCAAGTGACAGAGTCATCCAACGAGCACATTTGACAGATCTCTGTCAACCCTTCTCACCTCGCCACTCATACAAGGAAATACCTCACAAGGAAACCTACCGAAAAGCCGCTTAAGTAAGTGCCATTCTTGATTGACGGCTTTTTCTCGAAAAGTTCATTCGAAGCAGGACGGGATACTGGTTTTTCGGCTACTCAGGGCGACACCCGAACTTGAATTCGGCCAAAGGCGCGCTCGGTATCGGGCAAGTCCTCGCTCATCTCAAAGCCGGTGCCTCTTCTCGGCGCTATGACCGTTGGGAGCCAATTGAGATCAGTGGAAACCTGGAGGCGATAGTACCGTTTGACCGAACTGTTGTAGATGACGCGGTAACCTCCGCCCACCTTTTCCTCGATGCGGGCGTAGAAGTAGGAACTGCGATTGCCAGGATCGGTATCGGCCAGATATTCCTCAATATTCGAGCGGCCGTCGCCATCCGAATCAATGAGAGCGTCGCTGGGGTCCTTAAAGTCCAGTTCGGGATAGAGATTTTCCCAGAAGTCGGGAATGCCATCCAGATCGGTGTCAGTCAGGCCCATTCCGTCGAGTGTAATGCCGAAGGTGAGAAACGCATCGTATCCGTCGCCACGGCCTCCACCGTAGACGCTCGCCAGAGATTGGCCGCTAAGAGTGGTGGAGGGGAGAGTCTCGAGGTCTGAGCCGTCACCCCGTCCGCCGCCGAAGAGAGAAGCTAGGGATTCTCCCGAAAGAGTTGTGGATCTCAATTGCACGGCGTCATAGCCGTCGCCTCCGTTCCCGCTGAAGATCACGGCGAGGTTTTGGCCAGCGAGGGTGGTCGAATTCAGCGTCTCAAGATCGAATCCGTCGCCGGTTTTGCCGCTGAAGATCACGGCGAGGTTCTGGCCAACCAGGGTGGTCGAATTCAGCGCCTCAAGATCGAATCCGTCGCCGGCTTTGCCGCTGTAGATCACGGCGAGGTTCTGGCCAACCAGGGTGGTCGAGTTCAGCTTCTCAAGATCGAAGCCGTCGCCCCCGCTCCCGCCGTAGATTACGGCCAAATTCTGGCCATTGAGGGTGGTAGAGGGAAGGGATTCATCCGCGTAGCCGTCACCGGGGCCGCCATTGAATATCTTGGCCGCTCCGAGGGTCGGCACGGCAAGGCTCAGGGCCAGAAGGGAATGGAGGCGAGACGCCATGATCAGTCCGATCGCAGGGAGTGAGTTACGATTAAGGAATCAGGGGGCGGTTCGGACGCAGCGGAAGCCGACACGGTCGGTACCGGTTGAGAAGACCGTGGCAGCATCAAATCGATCCGAGATGCGCATGAAGTCGGAACTATTGAACCACGAGCCCCCACGGTAGCCATATCCATTTCCCGTGTTGTTAACTGGCCAATTAATTGCGGTTCCATTGCCGGTGGAAGAGATGATTCCGTTGCCGTGGACGCCAGTGAAGTTGCGGCCCTGCGCGGTGCCAACCGAGACGCACCTTTCGATGAGGTTGCCGGACATCTCCATCACACCGTAAAATGATCCGCCGGTTTCCGTGCGGCTCTTGTTCACGGCGCTGGCCGCGAAAATCCCGCAGCGCAGTGGGCCGTTGATCGTGCCATCAGAAGTTGAGTATGAGGCATTTCCGGCCGTCTCTGATGGATTGGTGACGCCCTCGAGGGGGGAGCCGGAATTGCTGAGAGTGTATGGACTTAACGAGACGAGATTGTTGCCCCACGCAAACTCCCCGGATTTTGGGAGGATTGGCCCCCGGGAGGCTTTCTCGAATTCGAGTTCGGTCATGGGGCGCAGGCCGACCCAGTCCATGTAGGCGTTCATGTCGCCCGTGGAAAGGAAGCTGACAGCCCGGTCCGGCGCGCTGGTGCTGGCTTCCCCTGAGGTCCACGCGATGGTATTTCGGTCGACTACCGCATCCGAGTTCTTATGCGCGGAGTCAGTGATATCCCTGTTTGTCTTCTGTGTCGGGGTCAGGCAATTGAAAAACCCGATCCACTGGGCCTCGCTAACCTCGTACTTCATGCAATAGAAATCATTGAATCCCTTCGGGAACGAGGCGCCGAGGGTCCCGGTCTGATCTCCGCTTCCTGCATTGTCGTTCACATAGTAGAGATTACCCGAGGTATTTGCGATGGTGAGCGCATTCTCGGAGGTTACCTGATACGAAGAACCAGTGGAGAATCCGCCGGAGTAGAACTTGTTGACTTCGCTTCCGGAGGTGCCACCAAGGTAGAAGGACCCCTCCGGGATATACACCATCTCGATAGCGAAGACCTTGATGTCGATGATGTCGGAAATGTCGGTGCTGCCGAAGTTCCAGCGAAGTTGTGTGTTCGAGAAACTGATGTTCCCCGAGCCGTCGGCGTCTCGATGGATGAAGGCCCCCGTGCCGTCCGAGGTGACGTCGAGAATGGAGCCGGCGGCTGCGACGCTGCTGGACTGGCTGACGATACCATGGGTCCAGTTTCCGCCGTTGACCCGGTATTTGATGAAGACCCAAGCGGCGTCCCAGTTTGAGGGACCGGAGCTGACGCGCCATGAGTTCTCCCAGGTCAGGTCGAACTCGACGTGCACCCAGTTGGAAGGATCGTTTAGGTTCTTGAGTTCGACGTTGCTAACTTGGATATTATTTGCCGCGACCCTGGAAGTGAGCACGATGGAAAGAAGCGAAAGCACGAAGATGAAGAATGAATGGGTCTTTTTCATGACAGTTTTGATGACAATGCAACTTGAGAATGAAGTCAATACCAGAGCGACAGGTTTTCGTTCTTGGTAAAGTAGAAAAGCCCCATTCTCCGAGGAGGTTTGGCGGTTCGGATTTTTCGTTCAGGTTGTCTAGCAGCACGCGTTTTTGGGCGTTGGGACCAAAACTAGACGAGAAAAAAGGCAGGAAATAGGTGTCAGGAGGAAAGAGGTATCTGACGATGAGAATTGACATAATTTTTTCAGCTCTCAATCCATGGCTCTCCGAAGAAAGTGGAGAATCAATCGTCTCGGGAGTCCGGCGCCAGCGAGCCTACTTCCACGCATACAAGCTCCTTGTCATTGCGTGCGAAGATCTGCGTCCCGGCAAACGCGGGTTGGGACCAGACGACGTTGGTGTTTCGGCGGCGGAGGAAAGTCGTCGGCTCGATGATTTTGGTCCGGCTGATCTCCCGGTATCCCTGTGAGGTCAGTTCGGCGATGATGAGGTGGCCCTCTTCGGTGAACATCCAGGTGCGGTTGCCGTTCTGGACCATGAACAAGGTCGCCCAGATGCCCTCCGGCATCGCTTTGTCCACACTTTCCCAGACGCGGTCGCCGTTCGATACTTTCAGGCAACGTAGCTGGCCGTAACTGTCCACGCCGTAGATAAAATCGCCCCGGATGAAGGGCGGGCTGATCATCGATTGGAGAGCATCCGTCTTTCTTTCGCTCACGCCGCGGCGAGCCCACACCTCCTCGACTTTGAGTTCGTCCTTGTGAAGTCGCAGCAGGCGCGAGCCTTCCCCGATGGTAGTCAAAAACATCCGTTCGCCGGTGTCATCGAGGGCGGGGCCCGACACGTTGATCGGCCAGCGGTCGGGCGGTGTCAGGTGCTCCCAGTGGACCTTGCCCGTGGCGGCGTCCATCCCGGCGATGCGCTCTGCTGTCCACACGACGAGCACGCGCGTTCCCCCCTGTTCAATCATGACAGGGGAGACATAGGAAGCCCGGTCGTCGAAGGCGCGCCAGGCTTCTTCACCGGTGCGCTTGTCAAAGGCCACGATACACGCCCCGTCGGCGCCTCCGAGTTGCACGATTACATGGCTGCCCTCGACGAGGGGCGAGGCTGCGATGCCCCAGAGCGGCATGTTGATGGAATACTCTTTGCCGCCATCTTTGCTCCAGAGGACTTCTCCGGTGGCGGCGTCGAGGCAATGTAGATGTCCCATGGTTCCCATCGCCCATGCAAGGTCGCCCGCGACCGTCACGCTGGACCGGGGCCCGAGCGGGAACCCGACTTCCTTGTAGTCGCAGGGGTAGGCGTGCACCCACAATTGTTCCCCGGTTTCCCGATCGAGGCAGACCACGCGTTCCTCGTTTTCGGTTCGATCCATGACAAAAACGCGACCCTCCTTCACGGTGGGACCGCTGTAACCCGGTCCGATGGGTGCGCTCCACTTGGACTTGAGTTCCGCACTGGAAAACTTCTCCACGACGTTCTCTTCCATCCATAGGCCCATGCGGCCGACTCCGCGAAACTCGGGCCAGTCGGAGGCGTGCAACGGGGGACCGTGCAGGGAGAAAGAAAAAACGATCGCGCAAAAGAACGGAGTTCGAAATGAGTGCATGGCTGAGAAGGAATGGTGACCAGATCACGCTTCTCAGCGGTTTTTGTGCGGGCCCCGGATGAATTTGCCGGCCACATCCTCGCATCCCGGGGACGCTTGGCAGGCAGCGAAGGAATCCAGTTTCCGCGACCGGTTTCACGCGCGATCACGCGTTATTCCCTGAACGTCGTTCGGCGCGTCGGCAGGCCATGAAAAGAGAGTAAGGGTGGTTCAACAATTCTCGACCGAGCCCTGCTCCTGGTGTGGTGGGCGGATTATCGACCGTAATCTCGTCAGCGTGGAGCCCGACCCGCCAAAAGTCGGTGTTGAAGCGCTTACTCCACAGAGTCGTCGACCACGTAATCTCCCGTCGCGTACTGCAGCGCGGGGATGAGGAACTTCAAAAAATGCTCATTGGCCCAGGTTTTCTCGGCGTGCCCGAGGGAGGAGAAGAAGACGCGTCCCTCGCCGTGTTTCTTCAACCAGGCGATGGGCACGTAGTCGGTCTTCATTGTTTTGCTCGGTTTGTCCGATTTCTCGAGGTCCAGCGAAAGGAGGACGCGAACCTTCTCTTTGGAGAAGCGGTTGAACTCGTAGATCTCGTCGTTGAATTGGAATTCCGGTCCGTCAAAGACGCCCTTGGTGAGACCATGCTCGGGTTCGTCCACAGTGATGGTTACGGTGTTCCGCGGTCCCCAAGGATGCCCGTAAAAGGCCCCCCCGACCATGCCGATGTATTCGGCGATCTTCTTGTTGCAGTCCGTCGCGCCATGAGTTCCGAGAAACCCGCCCCCGTTGTTGACGTACTCCACGAGGTTCTCGCCCAGGCGTTGGGCGTTCGCCAACTGCTCCTGCTGTTCTTCCTTCGGGATCTCCTTGAAAGCAGCCCTGGCCACCGGGCGCACAAAGACATCGCCGGTCGAATTCGGGAAAATGACGGCATCGAACTGCTTGAGCGCATCGGATTCGAAGTTCGCCAGGTCGAGTGAAATGACCGTTTCGTAGGCGCCCGTCTCGTCGCCGATCATCTTGAGGATTTCGACAGCGGTCAGCATCCCGACGCGGTGGGGTCCCCCGGAGATGCCGTAGATGAGGACGCGTCGTGGCTTCTTCGGCTCCACCCGGAGCGGGATGCTCCCGACGATCTCCCTCGCTTGCGCGACGAGATCGGCTTTCGGCTGGAGTGGCTTGTCCCAACCTTCATTGAATTCCTTGATCAGGTCTTCGCTGAGTTCCGTCGCCTTCAATGGGCTGTACGGAGCGCCAATGGCGATGACGAGTGAGGTCAGTAAGAGGGTGTTTTTCATTGGTCTCTGTGGGTTTGGAATTCTTGAGATACCGTCACTTATTTCTTTTTCTTCCCCCGCACCAATTGGGGCGCCATTTCATCGATGGCGGGCAGGCGTTCCGCGAGATTCTTGACGACTTCCGCGAACTCGGGATTGTCGGCCTCGTTCTTCCATTCGTGCGGATCCTTGGAGTGATCGTAAAGCTCTGTCTGTCCCTCCTTATAGCGAGTAAACCGGAATCGCTCTGTGCGGATGCTGGCGTATTGATCGTACAAATAGGTGATCGCCGTGCTCTCCCACTCGGCCTGGGGATTCTTCAGGACCGGGACGAAGGATTTCCCGTCCACATAGGACGGTTTTGAAAGCCCGCAGAGTTCGATCAGCGTGGGATAGAGGTCTTGCAACGAAACACAACGATCGGTCGTGCCGCCGGGTTCGGTCATGCCGGGGACGCGCACCATCAGCATCGAGTTCGTGGCTTCCTGCCAAAGGGTGCCTTTTTGCCAGTGGTCTTTCTCGGCGAGGTGAAAGCCATGGTCGGAGATGAACACGACGATCGTGTTGTCGCGATGGGGGCTCTTTTCCAGGGCATCGAGCACCCGGCCATGCTGGGCGTCGACGTAGGCAGTGGTGGCGAGGTAGGCTTGCACGGCGGACTTGTGGAGTCCGGCTTCGAGGACGGCGTTGGTGAAGTTTCTTTTTCGCCCGACGACCGCGTCCCCGAGGGGCGGGATGTCGTCGAAGTCATTCGGGTTCAGTTTGGGGACCAGAACCTTCTCAAGCGGAAACATGTCGTAGTATTTCTGCGGGACGAACCAGGCCATGTGGGGATTGAAGGTGCCGCAGACGATGAAAAACGGCTCGGTGTGATCCTGGTTCAGCGCCGCGACGGCGCGGTCGGCCGATTGGGTGTCATTCATCTCCGCTTCGGGAAGGTGAATCACCCCCCAGTCCTGCTCGCCGGCTCCGACGGGTTGAATCGGCGCTCCCGGCGGCCTTGGGTCACGCTTGTGATTGATCTTCTCTTCGAAGCCGTCATCCGACCAGCCGTGACTGATTTTGCCGAAGCCCCGGGTGTTGTAACCGGCATCCTTGAAGGTCTTGAAGAGGGAGACGGCGCTCTTCAGGGGTTCGCTGGCCGCCACATTCGTTTGGTTGTGATAGACGCCAGACTTGTGCGGGCTCACTCCGGACCACATCGCCGTCCGGGAGGGAACACAGAACGGCGAGGCGCAGTAGGCGTTCTTGAAGACGACGCCGCTCTCGCCCAGTTTCTTCAGGTTGGGGGCAACGACCTTGCCCGAGTAGCGATCGGGATCTTCGAGGATCCACGTGTTGAGATCATCCGCGATCAAGAACAGCACATTCATCGGCTCGCGGCCGCAGCTGTTCGAAGCACCGAGCAGCGCCGTGGTAACGAGAATCGTGGAAAGAAGGCTGGGTAACGATTGCATGGAATAGATTTCGGGGTGGGTCATGGCCCCGCCGACAATGCAGACGGGACCACTCCAACCTACGGGCGAGTCGACGGAAATTGGACAGAATATGCGAGAGGAAACTTCCCTTTTTTCGAGGTGCAGAGTTTCGGGCCTTTGGGGGCCCGTTCCCAATGGGACCATTGCGTTTGCCCTCATTTCGGGAATTGACCGTGAGTCAGATTTGCTTGGATTTGCCGCAGATCGAGAACGTGGAGTCGATCTCTCTGAGCGGCTCGGCTAGACTGACCTCGGTGACGGACTCCATTTCTCTCCCGGACGCGCGGAAGCTGGTACTGCTCTCGCAGGGCCTGCCGCCCGCGAAGGGTTCCGGCACCGCTACTGAGGCAACCCATGCGGCGATCGAGCGTCTCGGCTACGTCCAGATCGACACGATCTCGGTTGTGGAAAGGGCGCACCACCACACGCTCTGGAATAGGAACCCTCGCTACAGGCCCGGGCAACTCGATGCTCTCGTGGAGAAGGGGAAGGTCTTTGAATACTGGTCTCACGCCGCGGCCTACCTGCCTATGCGGGACTACCGCTTTAGTCTGCCTCGCAAGAACGCGCTCGCGCGGGGGAAAGAGAATCACTGGTTTGAAAGAGATGTGAAGATGGAGAAGGCGGTGCTCCAGCGAATCGCCTCCGAAGGTCCGCTCATGGCGCGGGACTTCGCGCATGGGGGAACGGCGAAGGCGGGGGAGTGGAAGGCTAAGCCCGCCAAGCAGGCTCTTGAGAATCTCTTCATGCAGGGGGATTTGATGTGTGCGCGCCGAGTCAATTTCCAGAAGGTCTACGATCTCACCGATCGCGTGCTGCCCGCTGGCACCATCACTGATGAACCCGAGGAGGAGGAATACGTGCGCCATCTCGTGGTTCGCTACTTGGAAGCCAACGGGCTGGGTCGTGCTGCGGAAGTGGCCTACCTCCTAAAGGGGAGAAAGCGGGCCGTCACCAGAGTGATGGAGGAGATGGCGTCGGCAGATGAACTTCGGTGCATTCGCGCGGGTGACCAGAACTACTTCGCGCTTCCCGAATCTCTCGAACTCCTCGGCAAGCGCTTGTCCCGAG
>JBCDLR010000137.1:0-9764 GCA_038745205.1 Verrucomicrobiota bacterium | reverse complement strand
TCGACGAGATCGATCTTCTCAAGAAGCTCCCCTTCCAATCCATCCCGCCAGGCAAGAAAACTCTCACGATTCAGCGTTGCGTTGAAATCGACCCTCCACTTCGCGGTCGGGAACCGGTTGGACAGCGTCTTCAAGCGCCCGAGTTCACCGCCGATATCGCTTCCACACTTCAACTTCAGGAATTCAAACCCTTCCAACTTTTCCTCGTCCACGCCATCGAACCAAATCCCGTGGCTTGTCGGAATCTCCGCTTCCGCAAGAAGACTCCTCCCGTTCTCCCTTGCCGCGCCGTCCAATGCACAACAGTATCGGCATTGCCGGGTCATGCCCGTGTCGTTCCCCGCTTTTAGGGCGGCCAGTTGTGCATCCAAGTCCGGATCACCCAACTCAACCCACGGATGCAAACATCCCACGCCAACCCCGATCCGGACCAGCGCGCCCTCCACGGACCGTGCCGACGAACGGGCGTTCGGCGGCACGCGAAGCTTCATCGTGTAGCGCCAAAACTCCATCGTCCAGAACGGTTCGCAGGGAAACCTCCACCGCGACGCGAAAAACGCCTACCGCGCAAAGATAGGCAGTAAATCGCGGGGCATTTGCAGGATAACACTCGCCATGGAGGTCCCGAACTCGGCTCCGTAATTGCTGTTGCCCCAAGCCCCGGAACCGCTTTCCTGCGTCCGCACAAGCCGCTCACGAATAAAGGGATACCAATCCGACCACCAATCACCGCCGGCGTGCCACATCGCCTGGACCGCGTAGTAGTGCCCGTAGTAGAAATAGTGGCCCTGTACGGAATCCCGGTTCCGCTTCAGGTAGCGCAGGGCCTTCTCGACCTCTTCGCCTTCGTAGATTCCCGCGCTGAAAAGGGAAACCACGCCTGCCGCGGTAAGGGCAAACGTCGAGTGTCCGCCCTGCAACATGTAGCGAAAGCTGCCGTCGGGATTCTGGCTTCGTTTCACATAGTCGATGCACTTCTCGCGGGTCGCATCGGGCACCTTGATTCCCGCATCGCGGGCGGCCCGGAGCGCCATAATCTGGCAGACGGTCACCGAGAGGTCGGCACGGGGGTTCTTGACCGGTTGATACCGCCAACCACCCTCATCGTTCTGTGAACTGACAATGCACTTCACCGCCCGCCTGAGAGCCTCGCCCACGTCTTTCCGGCGGGACATCCCGTAAGCCTGGGAGAGAAAGAGCGTGGCAAATCCGTGGCCGTACATGTTTCCCACCGCCCCGGTCGAGCGGGCGATGTATCCCGTGCGTCCCGTATTCGCGACGACGAAATTCGCACAGTTCTCCACCTCTTTCCCGTAGACTCCGATCCCCGGGGTGTTCCCCGCCGACATGAAGGCCAGTCCCGCGAGAGACGAGATACCCACGCTGGCGCTGTATCCTCCACCGCTGAACGAACCTCGTTCCTTGCCGGTCTTGATCTGGCGAGAAGCAAGATACTTCAACCCACGATCCACGGAGCGCTTCACTTCCTCCGTAAGCCATTCCTCCTGCGCGAAACCGTCCTCGACCTTCGCCGAGAGCGGCAACGATCCGCCGACGGGAATCGCCAAGGCTGATGCCCGCAGGAAATCGCGGCGACGGTATCCTCGTTCAGAATTCATGGGCTATTCAATTACGTCGGATTTCGGCAGATCCAAGCCATATACTTTTTCAAACCCGAAGACATACAGGCGTTTTCCATCGGAAAAAAGATTTCCCAGCGGCTCCTCAAAAGGCGTCTCGACCTCGATCTCTTCCTGCAGTGACCCCGTCCTCGTAGAGACTCTCGCAATCGAACTCAGCTTGGGAACAAGAATCGACTCGCTGGTGAGGCAAGCATTGCCCGTCACCCCCTCGATCTCCGATTCCCAGATGAATCGACCACCCACAGTTTCGTAAGCCCGCAAGACACCCTTTCCTCCCACGAAGACAAGACTCCCTTCTGCTCCGACGACGTACTCGGACGGGGCCGCTCCATCGAACGGAACCATTGGCGTCTCCCAGAGAAACGCGCCGGTCCGGCGGTCGAGAGCAAACAAATGATCGAAATCACTGGCCGCGACCAAAAGAACATTTCCGCGCGGAATGATCCTGTCTTCGGACCACCCGGAAATCGTCACCACTGGCTCCCGCATTACCCGGCCACGAAACGGATTGTCCATTCCGGCCTCCGCGTTCCCGCCTTCGCTCGCCGCGCGTGGATAACTCGCGGCCCAGTTGAGCGTTCCCGTCAGTCCATCCAGCGAAAAAACATGGCCCGTTCCCGCACAAAGGTAGATTTCTCCTCCATCGATGGCCAACGCCGCCGCCGACTGGGAACGCAGGGACCTTGGCATCGCCGTCAACATGATGCTCCACATCACTTCCCCGTCCTTCATGTCAAAAGCGTAGGCCCACAAGCCACCTTCACGATCCACGGGCGCAATGATGAGGGATCCGTAGGGCGCAGGAGCCCCGACAAAACTCAGCGTGCCTCGACCGTCTGATTGGTCGACAACCCCGGCCCCGCCCTCCGCATACCGCCGCTGCCAGAGAACCCGCCCCGTGACGCGATCGTAAGCCACGAGACGGTTGTCCCGTGAGCGGGCGCTGATGACCGGCGCCTGGTTGAAGGCGTTGTTCCGAATGATTCCCACCTGCGCACGATCAATCTCGTCCTTGGAAACCTCGACGAAATCGAGCGGACTCCCCTGGTAGGTAAAAACCCGGTTCCCGCTCACGCAGATTCCGCCGTGCACACGGTCTCCAAATGCCGCCACGGACAAGGCGTCGGGTACAAGCGACGCCGCCGACCGCTGCTGGACCACTGTCCGCGGCCGCAAACCGTTCCTCGTCTCCCGATCAAAGGAAAAACTGTTGGGATGCCCAAGCCATTGTAACTGACCATCGCTCGCCCTCGCGCAAACCAGCCTGTCATGGGTCTTGAAGAGAATCGATCCCTTGTCGAAAGCAATTTCTCCGACTGGCCGCAGCCCCGCCGCTTGCCATCGCATCACCGCGTTCGACCTTCGCTCCTCTTCCCCCTCTTCGACGCTCGATGAGGGATCCATCAAGTAGTCGTCAAAAAAAGGACTTAGTTCACTCTCGACCTTCGGCCAGCCCGCTGGAGTGGAGAGGGAAAACGGCTGAATCCACTGCGCCTGCAACTCCCGGGTTTCACCCAATTCAGAAGGACTCATCATCAATCCGGATCGGGCCGGATTCCCGTCAGACATGCTCCAGCCCGAGGTGTCACTGGCTGTGATGCCCCTTTCCCGGCGTTCCTTCGCCACACGCTGAATCTCATTTCTCAGCAATTGATAGCGGTCATCCCCCTTCGCCTCCTCCATCGCCATCAACTCCTCAATCATTCCCTCGCCCTCGGCGATGTCACCCACGCTGACATTGAGGAATGCGAGGCGGGAGAGCACTTCAATCGCAGGCACGTCAGAATCCGGATGCTCATTCCGGATCTTCGACAGCAACCGGGCCGCAGGAAAAAACTCGAATTGATCCAGCTTCCTGCAGGCAAGCTCGAAGGCTGCGTCGTCTCCCACGGAGCTGACAAAGTACCTTCGGACCACCTCGCCAAGCGCCCGTTCACGCTCTTCCACCGACGCCCGTCGCAGGACGGCCCGCGCTTCTCCGTCGACGCGACTGCGATAGGCCTTCAACCCATCCTCCGGCAACTCAAGCAGAGTCCCTTCGACGATACTCGATCCAGGACGAAAGAGCTGGTATTCATGCCGCAGCGAATGCTGTTTCCAGTCCTCGCGCGTAAAAACGGCATCCGAGGGTTTTCCGAGCACCTCTTCCCAGAGTCTCGTCGCAAGGTCGAAACGCTCTTGCTCTGCAAATTGCCTCGCCCGCTCGAGCAATTCCTGGGATTCGGAATCCGTCTTCAATTGTCCCCGCTCAACCGGCGGCAACGGGGAACTGAACGGCGTGCTGGCTGGCTCACCGAGGACGACAACATCCGCCCTGAGCGAATACGCCGCCAGAAGAACGGAGGTCCATACGACGACATGCGGAGCAACCATCCTGGATTCAAGGGCATTCATCGTGAGATTCATCGCCTTTTCCCCACCCACCATGCAAAGCACATTTCCACACAAAGCACGGCAATCAACAGGTAGAGCACGAGGCGCCAGAATTCCACCTTCGCTCCCATGCCGCCCAGCGAAAGGACCTTCTCGTCGGCTGTCACCAGCTTCGCCCCCGATGATTCCAGCAAGGCTTCCAGTCGCTCCCCGCCCTCCCGTGACAGATCTCCTTCACTCTCGTCCGAGTTCACGGCAAACAACCGCACGTCCTTTTCGCCTCCGGCGCCCGCCGGAGTCAACTCCACCCGGTAGTGTCCCCGGGCATCCGTCTCGGGAAAGTTCAGGCTCCACTCGCTCGTCCTTGACGCGTCATCGGAGGGCACCGCCCGAACGGAAATTGACTGTCCATCCGGTCCGACGATTTCCGCGTCCATTCGGTATCGAGCGACATCGAACGCGACTTCCAAATCTTCCCCCGCGAGGACTTCCCCCTCGAGGACGTTGCTGCGCGCCAGATAACGGCAAATTTCCTGCATGGCAATCACGTAGGGCACTCCCTCCTGGGCCCAGGTGTTCCAGTCCAAGTCCAAGGCACTGGCCAATGTGATGACACGACCCTCCCCCCAAGGTGCGTCAATGAGGAGTGGATCCCCGTCAGAACCACCCAGCCTTGCCAGCACCCGCCGATCAACCTCGCCTTCCGCATCCTCATCCTCCCCGGCATCAAGCCGCCACCATTGGAAAAACTTCACACGCTCCAACCAGCGGCGATTCTCGCCCGTGAAAAAGCGAAATGCCGGATGGGCTTCATCCGTCATCACCGGCTGCATCCATTCCTGCTCCGCCGGGTCCCCCTCCACCCCCGATATCCTGATCGCGTTCATTCCCTCATCGCCAAAAAGCCCTTCATTGTAGACGGCATCGTCCACATGATCGCCGAGCGCGACCATCAATCCACCGCCGTCCCGAGTCCATGCCTGCACCTTCGCCTGGCGCTCCTCGTCGAGGCGAAAAACGTTCGCGAGGACAACGACATCCTGCGCGGTCAGGTCTTCAGTCGCGAGGGCTGCCTCGTCGATCACGGTGACGACGAAGCCCGATTTAAGAACTCCCCGCGGGGCAAGCGCCTTGCGCAAAAAGAAAGTCTCCGAATTTTCTGCCTTCGGCGTGATGTCTCCGTCCACAAGCAAGACCCGCAATCCCTCGGAAACATTGGCCGCGAAGTATCGCTCGTTGTCCGAGGGAAGCGCATCGCTACCGACTCCCGACCCCACACCCAGTTCAGCCTTCAAGGCCACCGGCTGAGCCAGCCCTTCGCCTCCCGACCCGGCGAAGGTGTAGACGAAACCAGCCACCCCGGATTGTCCGGGTTCGATCCGGTCAATCACCCGCTCCATCGGCAGACCCTCATCCGTCCCCAGCTTGACCGTCACATTCGACGCCGGACGGTCGCCAAAGTTTCTCACGACCACGTCAAATTCCGCAGGGGAGCCCCCGACGAAAGCCTTCTCTCTCGGAACAATGGACTCGATGGCGAGATTCTCCCATTCCTCGGTACCCACGTCGACGACATAGCAACCGGCGGCCTTGGAGGCCAGGTTTGAAAGCACTTCAAAGGCTCCACCACCGGCGGACGGCCAGTCCCGCTCACGCAGATCGGTCAAAACGTAGAGAACCCTGTTCGCCTGGGAACCACCTTCCGCTGAAAACAGTCGCTCCAGCCTACCAAGGGCCGACTCCAGGCTCTGACCGACGTCACTCGTGGAGAGATTCTCCACTTCCTCAAGAAGATCCGCCGCCGCGTTCTCGGAGAGCGGAACGCCGTTGGCCAACAATCGATCGGGGTCGGAGGTCAAGGCGAGCGTCACCGTGTCGTTCGGCTGATCCGAAGAAAGCTGAGCGACCCAACTCCGAAGCAGATCCTTCGCCCGCACCATGGAGGAGACCCCGCCCGACTGGGCATTCATGCTCGCGGAGTCGTCGATGACAATGACCCTTTCAGAACGCGCCAACTGCTGCAGCGCCCCGCTCTTGTCATTGGCGAGGAAGGGACGGGCCACCAGCATTCCAATCAGGGCCACCGCCAGACAACGAAGCAGCAAAAGGAGGAAGTCCTCGAACTTGATCCGACGCCGGTTGATCTGTTGCGCCTTGAGGAGGAAATCCATCGGGGCCCAGTCCACCCTCCGAAATCGACGGCGATTCAGCAAATGGATCAAAATCGGCACGGCGACCGCGATCAATCCCGCAACAAAAAGGGCCGGATGGAAAAAGAAACTGCTCATCCCCGTCTCCTTGCAATGTTTCGCCAGGCGAGATACCGGGACAGCACCGCGTCGAGGGGCTCACTCGTGCGTGCCAGTGTGTAGTCCACCCCGAGGCTCGCAGCCACCTTCCTTACCTCCTTCAAGTAATCTTCGATCACCTCGAGGTAGGCGTTCCTCAACGACCGCGGATCCGTCTGCACGACATCCGTGCTCTCCAATCCGACAAACCGCGTGTTCTCGTCGAAAGGAAAGTCGATTTCATCGTCATCGAGGATATGAAAAACGATGACCTCGTGTCCCCGAATGCGGAATCGCTCCAGCGCATCCCGAATCGTTTCCGTCTCCGCCAGCAGATCCGAGAAAATCGCGACAATGCCGCGCTGCCGCACCTGCGCCGCCAACTTCAGGAACACCTTCTCAACATCCGTCCCCTTGTCCGGCTCCGTCGCTTCCAAGGTATGCGCGATCTCCTTGACCTGGATCATGCGCGAACTCGCAGGAAGGACGTTCCGGACTTTCGCGTCAAAGGTCACGAGTCCGACCGAATCCTGCTGGTGTTGCAACAAGTGAGCAAGCGACGCGGCCGCTGTTGACGCGTAGTCAAATTTCGACCATCCCTCCCGTCCGTATCGCATCGACTTGCTGCAATCGACGATAAGGGTCGCCTTCAAGTTCGTTTCCGTTTCGTACTCCTTGATGTAAAGACGGTCGGTCTTCGACCAGACTTTCCAGTCGATATGCTTGATCTCATCGCCCGGAACGTATTCACGGTGACCGGCGAACTCGATGGCGAACCCGTTGTAGGGACTCCGGTGCTGGCCGGTGATGAACCCTTCGACGACACGACGGGCCCGGAGGTCGAGACGTTTGATGTGCTCAAGCACCCGCGGGTCGAGGTAGTTCTTGGGAGCATCTTCGGTAGCGGGCATCAGCGGAAAGAATCAGGCCGTCGGGGCCATTTGGCAAGGTTGGAGGCCGCGGTCAAAGGGGCAGTTCCGGCTCACCAATCTCAATCTCTCGGGACCGCTCAGGACGCAACGCGTGCCGCCCACCCCGCTTTGCCCGCCAGTGATTGAAAACCTCGTCCGATCCATCCTTTTTCAAATGGTATACGATCTCCATCAACTCCCCGAGCCGTCCCCCCGGGAATCCACGGCGCTCAAACCATTCCAGGTATTCGTACGGCAAGTCGCACAGAGGCGCGCCCTCCCCCTTCAATTCCTTGGGGCCATAGCGACCAAAAGGCATGCGCGCCAGGGCAATTTCGCGGAGCGTTTCCGCCAATTCCCCAGCATCCATCCCGGCTTCATCTCCCACGCTCACGAGGAAAAGTCGTAAACCAAGCGCGGATCACTCAATCTTCCGTCCTCAAACTCGATCCCTTCCTCCCGGAGCAGTTTTAGCTTCCAAGCCAGCTTTTCGCCTTCCACCTTGCCTGCATAACCTCCCGAACCCAATGAGGAGGAGATAACACGGTGACAGGGCACCTCCGGAGCAAACGGATTCCGGCGCAAGGCTTGTCCCACCGCCCGGCTGGAGCCACACCGTATCTCCTTGGCCAGCAGCAAATAGGTCGTCACCCGTCCCTTGGGAATCCGCGATGTGGCCTCAAAAACGCGGGATTCAAACGCCGTTGGGGGACGATCCGGGGCTTCTGGCAGCAGGTCCATGACTCAATCTCAGCCGCCCGGAGTCGCCCGCAAGAACAAAGATTTTCTCAGATTCGCGGAAATAAAGCTTTACAATAATTATAGTTTTTATTAATTTTATCCAATGACCAGCCCTCATCCAGCCGCTTCAGCCCCGGCCGATGCTCCCGATTCCTCGAAGGAGCCTTCCACCATCCAGCCGGATTCTCCGGCGGCGGAAACCACGCCCGCTCCCAATCCAGAGATAGCCATCCTCGAAGGCATCTCGGTGAAAATGGCGCATAGCTTCAACGACATTCTCACTTCCATGATGGGAATCCAATCGGTCATGCAAAGTGACCTCGAGAAAGGCGTTGTCCGCAAGACGCATCTGGAGCATCTCGACAACGCCAGCCGCAAAGCGGCGCAACTCACCGGCGACTTGTTGAAATTCGGGCGCCACCGCCCCGGTTTGAAACCCGGTCCCGTCAACATTCTAAACTTTGTCCAGGATCTTCGGCCCGAGTTGAAGAAGATCATCGGCGAGACAGCCCGCATTGAGATCGAGTGCGAGGATGAAAAGCCGTTTGCCGCCATCGGTCGCGATGACTTGCGCGACGTCTTCGCCCGTCTCGCGGCCAACGTCCGGGACTTTGCCAAGGACGAGTCCACGATAACCATCCATATTGCGAAAGCTTCCGATGCCTGCAATGACGAGGTCATCATCACCGTTCGTGACAATGGCCCCGGCATGAAGCCTTCCGTTCTTGAGAACGCAACCCGCCCCTTCTTCACCACTCGTCCCGAAGGCAAGGCGCGCGGCCTCGGGCTCTCCGTTGTTCACGGCATCATCCGCGACTATGGCGGAACACTTTCTCTCGCCAATGCCGAGCCCGACGGCTCGGAAATCACTCTCCGCATCCCTGCCGCCACCCCGTCTCCCCAGACCAACACACCCGACAAGCCCGGTGATTCCACAGCGGATGCGGAATCCTCTTCCCAGGACAAGGCCAAGCCTCCGACAGGCAGCGGCGAAACCATCCTCGTCGTGGAAGACGAGCGCATGGTCCGCGACCTTGTGACCCGCAGCCTCGGCTATCTCGGATACGAGGTCATAGACGCCGAAAACGGCGAGGAAGGGCTCGAAGTCGCCCGCCAGCGCCACGAGGACATTGACCTTATCTTCACCGACATCGTCATGCCGCGCATGAGCGGTCCAGAGATGGTGCAGCGCCTTCAAGAGGAGCACGAGGACATGCCGGTCCTCTTTACCACCGGCTTCACCGACAACAAGCGACTTCTCCAGGACGGCGAAATCCGCGAAGGGGTCAATCTCCTTCCGAAGCCCTACACCACCCGCGTCCTCGCTTCCCGCATTCGCGAAGTTCTGGATGCGTGAGAAACCTCCCCGGCCGCACACGCCCGGGATCCATCCGTCTTGACGGCGCCAGGTATCGAGCTTCGATCGATCGCCCGCGACGCGTTTGCCTAGGCCTTCACTTCACCGTAGCTTCCCCTCACGGTGCACGTCTTCCTCGTCCAACTCGACATCCAATGGCACGACGCGGAAGCCAATTTCGCCCGCGTTCGTTCCCTTCTCGATAGGGAATCCGTCCCACCGGGATCTCTCCTCATCCTTCCCGAATTGTTTTCCGTCGGGTTTACGATGAATGTCGACATTGCCACGGAAGGTGAGCCATCCCGCTCGAGGGCATTCCTCGCCGAACTCGCCATCACCCGTCAATCCTACGTTGCCGGTGGCTTGGCGACGCGCGAGGAGGGCACGGGCAAAGGCTTCAACACCCAGATCGTTCTCGGCCCGGACGGCGATGAACTTGCCAGTTACCGGA
>JBCDLR010000136.1:0-9766 GCA_038745205.1 Verrucomicrobiota bacterium | reverse complement strand
TCGTCGTCTTCGCCCAGTCGGCCGAAGATGTCTCCGCCACTCTCCGATTCGCTCACCAGAACAACATCCCCGTCACAACTCGCGGCGCCGGGGTGGGGTATGTCGGAGGGGCGGTCCCCTCCAAGGGAGGAATCGTTCTCTCGGTCGCCCGCATGAACCGCATTCTCGAGATCAACCCCTCCGACGGTGTCGCGGTCGTCGAGCCCGGCGTCATCACCGGAGATCTTCAGGAAGCAGCGAGGAAGACCGGTTGGGCCTATCCCCCGGACCCCGCCAGCCTCAAGGAAAGCAGCCTCGGCGGAAACATTGCGACGAATGCCGGCGGGCCACGGTGCTTGAAGTATGGCGTCACCCGCCACTACGTCCTCGGTCTTGAAGTCGTCCTCGCGGATGGACGGATCCTCAATGCCGGTGGTCGCTGCCACAAGAACAAGACCGGCTTCGACCTTGTCGGCCTCTTTGTCGGATCCGAGGGCATGCTCGGCGTTGTGACAAAAGCCACTCTTCGCCTCATTCCTCACCCTCCGGCCAAAGTCCTGCTCTCCGTGAGCTTTGCGAGCTTTCCCGAAGCCGCCCGGGCCGTGGATACCATCCTCGGAAACGGGTTCCTTCCGGCAGCCATCGAAATCGCCGACCAATTCACCCTTGAGGCCGCCCGGAAAAACACAGGGACAGGACTCGTCCCCGACGGCGATGCCCATCTCATCGTTGAACTCGACGGACACGCGGAATCGGTGAGCCGTGAAGCCGCTGCCGTCGCGCAATTGCTGCGCGACAAGCACGCCATTCGCCACTTGGCTTCCGCGGACAACGAAGAAGGACGCGAAGCGATCTGGAACATTCGCCGAGCATTCTCACCCAGCTTGCGCGCCACCGGCCTGACCAAGCTCAACGAAGACGTCGTCGTTCCCCGGGGCCGACTCTGCGAACTCGTTGAATTCAGCGCCCAACTCCAGGGGGAATGCGGTTTCCCCATCGCCTGCTTCGGCCACGCCGGTGACGGCAACATCCATGTCAATATCATGGTCGACGACATCGACGACCCGGCAGTGCGGAAGAAATCCGACGACGTGCTCGACCGCCTCTTTCACAAGGTCCTTGACCTCGGCGGTGCCATCACCGGCGAACATGGAGTGGGCCTGGCCAAGAAACGCTGGTTCCCCGAGGCGGTCGGTGAGATCGGCCTCAATGTTCATCGCCAGCTGAAGCACGCGCTTGATCCCACCAACATCCTAAACCCGGGAAAGTTTGTCTGAACTCGCTTCGTCGATTTCAGCCCGGCCAAGCAATCACCTGGAGGCGCCGGAATCGCTTTACCCCGGGGTTCGCTCCGACCCCCCGGAGAAAAAATCGTCCAGCAGCCCCAGCAAGACTGAGGACGGGATAACAAGGCTGCGCACGCGGGTTCCCCGCGCAATGTTGATCCCAACGACTTGTCCGTTCAGGTCGACGGCCGGGCCACCGCATTGCTCGGGGGCAAGGATCAGGTCAGTTTGCAGGACAACGGGAAAGTCATCGCGTCGATCGCTCAGACGGCCGCCCATCGCATGCGTTTCATCGACAGGTAGCATCTCATCGGCAAACAATGCCCGGTCCTCAAGCTTCACCGTCACGTTTCCAAATCCCTTTCCACGCCGGCGAAGGAGCCGCACCGCTTCTCCCGGCGGTGTCGTCGCCACGGATTCCATGAAGTCGGTCACAGACCCAACGTTGTCCCCGTTGAGCTTCAAAAGGACATCGCCCGGTCGCAGTCCCGAGGCAGCCGCTGGAAATCCCGGGATCACGTGCGTGACACGAATGCCACTTCCGCCGGGACTATTCGCGAGGCGAAGCCCGAGGAATCCCCTCCCGCGACGTTGATTCAAACTACGCTCTTCCACACTGGCGAGCCCCAGGGCAACTGCTCCGGAATCGCCACTCCCCGGCGCCAGGAGAACAGTTCCGGCCGCAACCTTCCGCTCCCGCCAGGGGGGCACGGAAAGCCCGGTAGCGTTCACCTTCACGATGGCCAGGTCATGTTTGTCGAAGATCTTCTCGACCGTCGCCGGCAATTTCCACCCCGAAGGCAACCGGCATTGCAGGCCCCTTTGCGGCAACTCACTCGCCTTGGATAGAATCCAACCGTTCTTCCTGACGATGACGCCAAATGCAACCTGACGATTTCCGTCAAGAAGCTGCACGGTAGTCTCTCCCACCGGGGCCAGCAGTTCATCGAACTCGGCAAGGACAGAGGACTCATGCTTGCTGAGCATCTCCCTCGCCACAAGGGAGAAGTCCTTGGAACCATAAAATCGCTGGCCGTGCTTGAAGACCAGCACGGCCACGAGCAACCCAAGCATCGCGCCAATGGCGATCTGAAGTGCAGTGCGCAGATTTTTCATTCCTGGGGATCGGGAAAGGAGATTTCTTCCGCTTCCAAAACGTTGACGACGAGGGATCTTTCCCGGCCGGAGCGAAAAAATCGCACATTCACGCTCGTCCCGGCCCGAAGGCGCGCCACATGGTTCATCAATTCAAGATTGTTCCCTATCTCCTTCTGCCCAATAGCGACGATGCGGTCACCGGCTTTCAATCCCGCCCTTTCCGCCGGCGCTCCCTCAACAACTTCCCGTAGAACCGCCCCCGGAGGACCGCCCTTTTCGGGCTCCAGAATTACCCCGAGCATCGGTCGATCCGGTCGGTCAATTGAGGACGTCAGCATGGATAGACTACCCCAGCGATCACCCGCCACGAGCCGATCCCACTGATCCCGGAATACCTCCACCGCAATGTGACGATTCTCCGCGAGGTTCTCGCCGATCGATGAATGAATCCCAATGACGTTCCCGCCGAGATCGAACAGGGGACCGCCGGAATCGCCGCTCGCCAGGGCGCAGTCCGTGGCAAGCATTCCCTTGGAGCGACTCCAAACCCGGCCCAGTCGCACCGGCGGGCGGCGGCTCCTATCAAAGCCGCCGGGATGCCCTAACGAAACCACCCAATCTCCATCCGCGGTTTTTTTCGAAACCCCCATCTTCACATGGGGCCACGGTCCGTCTCCCTCGATTTTCAATAGTCCCGCATCGCTGGAAAGATTGGCCCCCAGAGCAGTCGCTCGTGCGGACGTCCCGTCCGGAAATCGTACCCGGATATAGTCACCAGCTGTCAGAATCACGTGGGCGGCCGTGAGGACATGGCCTTCCCCATCAATGACAATCCCGCTTCCCATCGCACGAACGGTGATCCCCTCCACCGCCACGACCGCGGGAGAGGCCGTTTTCACGATGGTCCTGATCTGCAGCTGTCGATTCTTCCATGCCTCGATCGCCCCCCGGGATTCCCCGTTCGCCGCCGGACCCCAGACGAGGAAGGACAGGAGCAATGGGACAATCAGTTTCATGGCAACGGACCTCATCATCCTAGACACTGATTCCACGAGATTCAAGTGGGCACTGCCCACGCATTGTTCTAACAATACTACCAAGCCCCGAGCGGTTCCAGACAGGGAACCCTCAGATCCCGGCCTCTGCAGCGACCCTCTGCAACTCATCCTGAAAGGCAAGAAGATCCTCCTCGGATGGCCGGTATTCCACCTCCTCAGGGTCAATTCCCAACCTGCCCATTTGATCAAAATACCATGCAGCTTTTTTGCCGTCAGAAAAGGTCACCTGGCCACTCGCAATCATTCCGGGACGTCCAACGGTATCCATGGTGACGTTGACCGACGAACCAAAGCCTCCGGGCTCGTCCGTGGGCGTCTCCGGAAAATCGTCCGTCGAATCCGGAAAGTCCTCTGCCCCCGTCATCTCTTCCGCGCCATCCTCGTTTTTGGATGCCTCCGGCTCCTTCTCTTCTTCTGCTTCCTGGATCTCAAGATTCAGATCCGAAATCAGAAACCGGGTGTCCATGAAACTCATTCGGATATCGAACTCTTCACGGAGGCTGTCTTGAATGGCATTCAAATCGGCACCCGCTCCTACCCATTCCCGGACCTTCGCCATCTGCTCGTCGGTAAGTTCGATCATGTTTCAAAGCAATGCATCCCCTACATCATTCCCGCGCGCAACTGAAAGGGAACTCCTGACGGGTCTGCAGCTCCGCCAGTGAAGATAAGATTCAAACGGCCATTCGCTGATCACCTCGGCCGGTGATCTCATCGTGTCAATTTGGCGCACAACTCATGGTGGCGTCATCTGCATAGCGCCATAATTGCACTATTTCAGCATAGGGCCCACCTCGGATTTTCTTTGTAACTCATTGATAAAAAGAAACTTCAATCAGCGACGCCGGGATCTGGCACCAAACCTGCATCTTAGTGGGAGCAAATCAAACCAATACCCACAAACATGAAATACATCCGTTATACTGCACCGAACGCCGTTCCCATCGCCGGAATGCGGCGTTGGCTTCAGGACGCGTTCGACACTTTCGACGAATTCGGCCCCCGTCTCGAAAACGCCTTTCGTGCGAGCACGAGTGCCGTGGCAGCCGACCTCTACGAGAACGACGACGCCTTCAACGCCGTCTTCGAGCTACCAGGATTCGCAAAGGAAGACATTCAGGTCTCCCTCGAGAACAGCGTGCTCACAGTGCAAGCCGAGGCCAATGACCGCGCCGAAGACGACGATCTCGCCCATACCGCCAGCCGCTCGGTGGCTGTCCCGGACAACATCGACTCCGGAAAGGTAACCGCCAAACTGGAGAACGGCGTTCTCACCGTCACTCTCGCAAAGGCGGAGTCCGCCAAGGCAAGAACCGTCGTCGTCGAGTAACACCAAAGTGAACCCAAACTATTCTAACAAAACCATGAAAGAGAATCTTCCAACTACGACCACCAGCTCCTGCGAAGTCGCCAACGGCGGACAATCCTGCGCCACGCGGAACCGCACGGTTCGCCCCCGCTACAAGGCCGCGCGCCGGGAATCCGGAGTAGAGCTGCGCGTCTTCATCCCAGGAACGGACAAGTCCACGGTGAACGTGTCCGTGGATGAAGGAGTGCTTACCGTGAAAGCAAGCCGCAACGACTCCATGCAGGAGGGATGGCGCCCGCTCATCACCGAGATCGAGCGCCTCGACTACCGGCTGAAGCTGGAGCTCAGCAGTGAGTTCGACCCCGAAAAAATCAGCGCCAAGGTTGAGAAAGGTCTCCTCCTCCTGGCTCTTCCCTACGCGGAAACGGCAAAGCCGCGTGACATTGCCGTCGATTAACGGGTCATCGTTTCAACATCGACTGAACCAAACGAAGGGCGCCTTGCGATAAGCGGGGCGTCCTTTTTCTTCAACCGGTCACGGACTTCCCTCTCACTGCGATCAGGCGCGTGAACGTCCTCAGGTACAGGTTCCCGTTCGCGATCGCCGGACTGGATCGGCTGAGTTCTTTCAACGCACTCATGCCCAACACCTTGAACCCCCTGCTCACCGCGACCGCGTGGACGTTGCCGCCGTCATCGACGTTGAAAATCGTCTTCCCGTCAGACACAGGCGAGCCATAGCTGGTTCCTCTCGTGGGCACGCGCTCGCGGTAGTATTCTTCCCCGGTTTGCGGATCGACACAGGTCAGGATCCCCTTGTCATCCCAGAGAAAAACAAGGTCACCGACGAGGAGCGGGCTCGGAATGTGCGGAACAGATCGCTCGATGCGCCAGACCTCCTCCAGTTTTCCGTCGCCCCGGACTCTAACAGCCACACAATGCTTTGGGTTGGCAGTAAATCCGCAGGTTCCAATGACAAGGTCGCCGTGGACGATGGGTGACGAGATCGCCCTCTCGTTTGTTGTAAGATCGAATGTCGCCAATTCATCGAGAACTTCACCGGATTCGAGATCGACGGAAGTAAACCCGTGCTGCCAGTTCGTGAAAATGAGGATGCTTTTCCCGTCAATGACCACCTCGCAGGGCGTGGAGTAACTCAGTCGTTCGCTCTTGCGGTCGATTTTCCATTTCACGTCGCCGCTCACGGTATCGAGTGCGATCAGCGAGCCGTTGCCCTTGTCCTGGTCGTTGTTGATGACGACAAGGTCACCGTATACAGCCGGCGATGCCCCGAATCCGTGGCCACCGACGACGGGTCCGAGGTTCTTCGACCACCGTTCTTCGCCATCATGCGAGTAGGCGACGACGGACAATTCTTCCTTCGTCCCCCAGCAGAAATACACCTGCTCTCCATCGGCGGCCGGCGTGTTTGAAGCCGGGCTGTTGAACCGGTGTCCCTTGAACTTGCCCGTCTCCACCTTGTCCTTCCAAAGAAGTTCACCCGTGGTGGCATCGAGACAAACAGGCATCCGCTCAAAGGTCTTTTCGTCGGCGCAAAGCAGGAAAACGCGGTTGCCGTAGACCACCGGTGACCCGTGTCCAATGCCCGGCAACTCGACGTCGAAAAGGAATTCTTCCTCCGTCCAGGTGACGGGGATCTCGGCGTTTTCGTTCACTCCACTCCCGTTGATGCCGCGGAAGCGCGGCCATTCGTTCGCGGGAATAGGCGATAAAGCGATGAGTATCAACAGTCCGACCAAAATGGGGCTTTTCATCCTCGCTAAGCTACCCACTTTCGCCGCCCCTTACCATTCCTCTCTTCCAGTTGCGACTTTCCTTGCGCCAATTCGTAAATATCTTCCAGCGCTAGACGAACCCATGAAGGCCTCTTCCCTCCGATGCCCTCTGCTGATTTTGGCAGCAACTACCCTCCCGCTTTTTGCCGTCCCGGTCGGGGCGCAGACGGCTAACTATACGATTGGTCCGCAATACAACGGATTCTGGGAAAAAATCAGCAACGCCGGCGAGCTGGCTGCCTCCGATTTCTTCAACGGTGGGTCCAGCGGGACGCCCCGCGGCGAACTTGATTTCAAATACGGGGACGATCTCAACGGATTCGGGCGAGAGAATTACGACGTCAGCGGCACGCTTTCACCGCAAACCTGGCCGCAAGTGTGGGGCGTCGCGTTTTCTTCGGATCGCAAATTCCTGATCCAGCACAACAACTTCAACAATCCCATTGACGATCAGCATCAAACCGGCGGCAGCATCTTCGATGAAGCCACACAGACATTTACACGACTCGATCCGGGATTCCGCTCGTCGTGGTTCATGGACCGCAGCGAGTCGGGCTACGTCGTCGGCTATCGCGACAAGACCGGGCTGGGTAATGGAGTAGGGAATTTCAATTTCTATGGGGTTACTGGTGTCGCCATCGCCGTCAGTCCGTCCGGCGCGGTCACCGAAGTTCCCCACCCGGAGGGAACTTACGGCTTCTCGCGCCAAGAGGAGTTTCCTTTCGATATCATCTATGACAATGAAGCTGTTCTCACGGGCGTGAACGAATCTGGTCTGGCCTGCGGGACAGGTTGGAAGGAAGGACCTGATGTTTCGTTCAACTACGAGCCGGAAAGGATCTCCTTCACCTACAATATTTCCACTGGAGCGACGACGATCATTCCAGACCCGTTCTTCGGATTCAACTCCATCAGCGGCGCTTCCGACATCAACGACCATGGCGAAGTCGTTGGCGCCAGCTCCATCAACGGGTTCGGCATGTGTTTCTGGATTTACCTCCCGGCGGCAAAATACGGACTTTCCGCCGGCACACACTTCATCTACGAACCTTCGTCATCCGACTACAGTTGGGGAAGCCAGAAAGACTGGCGAGGTCGTTTCCTGAGACGGGACGCGAAAATCAACAACCGGGGCCAGGTCATTTTTCCGGTCTGGTTTGCGAACGGAGACACGGTTTCCAAGAAAATCTGGGACGCCGGAACCCTGCGTGACGTCTCAACGCTGAATCCTGATTCCTCCCTGGAAATCACCAGCATTATCGACATCAACGAAGCCGGGCAACTTCTCGTCGGTGTCGATGGCTTTCAAAACCGCATCCTTAGCCCGAGTCCCGTCTCCCTGACCATCGATCCCGACCGGGACTACTACAACGTTGACGAAACAATCGTCGTTAAACTGGAAGTCGATCACTTCGCCACAGAGCCCTCCACTTACGAGTTCGCCATGGGTCCTTTTGAGTTTGATCCGGAGTTCTTCGCTTACCCTCTCGCCGAAGAACTGGAAGAGGGCGAGTCTCCGCCCGATCCCATTCTTGATCCTATTGCGCCATTCGTCCTCAACGCCGACGACGAACCCTTTGAATTCAGTCTCCCCTTGAAAGCACTGAAGGCAGGCGTCACGGAGATCACCACCGAGGCGACGATCACGGACAATGCCGGACAAACGACCACGCTTCCTATTCGACTTCCCGTCTTGATCGATCCGATTGACGTCACCATATCCGTCCACGTCGAGAACTACGCGCTGAACCAGATTCCTGAAGACGACTGGGGCGACCGGGCGAAGGCAGTCGCCGCGAAGCGTCGGGCGGACGTCGACAACGGCGTCGCTGAAAACTTCTTCTTTGAGGACGGCAGCATCGCCCGGCCTTTTCGGAACCTATTGGAGCTGGAGATCAAACTGAAGAATGTCACCAACCGCACCATTGATCGCCTCACGATCCCCGGCATCGAAGACAGCATCCTCCGGCTCATCAAAAACGTCGAACAAGGCGAGTTCAGCGTCCCCGTCTTTCCGCTCAAATTCTATTCCCACAACAATATGAACGATGACGTCAGCGACGGAACTGTCGACATCACCATTCCCGAAGTCACGCTGGCTCCTGATGGAGAGGTGACGTTCGCGTGGGTTATGGAGGCCTACGACGCCAACCCCGATCCATTGATCGACGACACGCAGAATCTCGCCTTCGAGCCACTTATCCTCGGTCGCATCGTTGCCCAGAACGGTGATCCCGAGGTCGACCTTCGCGTTCTCGAAGAACAAAAGATCAACATCATTGACAAACCGCTCGTCAAGTGGGGCATCCAGCCCAAGGACGGACGAACCACCTATCGCTCCGGTCAGGTTGTGAGAGTCGACGGTTTTTTGGAAAACGTGTCCACGAAAGACGGCGGGGTGCCAAAAGACATTCTCGTCATGATGTATCCGACCCAGGACGGCAACCTCGGAGGCGGATTCCCCAAGAAACAGGAGCTTCCAGACACGGACTTTCCGAAGTATTACGAGATTTTTGAGTTACCCGCGGAAGGCCCCGGAAAACGCATCGACATCGATTCCATCTTCATCTCATTTCCTTCAGCCAAGGATACGAGTGGCACGGCCCGCTACGGCATTCGCGTCTGGATCGTCGAAGATGACGACACGATCACTCCCGCCGACGGGCAGTCCGTTATCGACGAAAACTGGAGCGACGAGTTCGAGGTCACGCTCACGAAAAACGAGCCCTTGCTGTCGGCGGCCGATCAAAGACGTCGTGAATGTATCGCTCTTGGAATTTGGCCCTTCATCTGCGGTTTCGAGGAAGGAACGATCGACTTTTCACAGGGCATGTACGGCCTCGGGAAGTTCCTCATTTCCACTGCTGAAGGCGGTGCCAATCTCTACCGGGGCCTCATCGCCTACGAGATGCTTGCCATGAAGTCGCTCTACGACGCCGCGAAGGGAGATCCCAATGCCTTCGACGAACTCTTCCGCGATTCCTACGACAAATACGTCCAGCTCGTCGAGCTCGGCGTGATGGCTGGTGAAGCAGGAAGCCAAATTCCCATGGTTTTCGAAGCGTTCGCCATCCAGGGGGGCGACGCAATGAGTAGCTTTTTCGACGCCGCTTTCGAGGGAGACATGGAGGAGGTGGAGTTTCAAATCGGGCAATTCCTCGGGGCCAACCCCGACCTTCTTGTTGAACCATTGGTAGTCGGGATGTCCTACGCTCGGCTTGCCCAGGCCGCTCGCGTCGC
>JBCDLR010000135.1:0-9807 GCA_038745205.1 Verrucomicrobiota bacterium | reverse complement strand
GAGACAAGAGAATCCGCATCTAACCATGAGACACACACTGAAATCCGTTATCACCCTCGGTGCTGCTGTGGCCATCGCGGCCCCCGCCACCGCCCAGGACCTCGAAGAGGTTGAACTCGAGTTCCCGAAACCAATGTTCGTCGGCACGCCCGTCGCAGCCAAGCGCCCGAACCTCGAAAAGCCCGATCCGACAAAGGTCATCAAGAAGATCAGCGTTCCCAAAGGCACCACCAACGTCGCGGCCGGAAAAGACGTCACGAGTAGTGACGATTTCCCGATCATCGGCGAATTGGAGATGGTGACCGACGGCGACAAGGACGGAGCCGACGGAAGCTTCGTCGAGCTCGGACCCGAGAAGCAGTGGGTGCAAATCGATCTCGGAGCGGAATCCACCATTCACTACGTTGTCCTCTGGCACTTCCACAAGAATGCCCGCGCCTATGATGACGTGATCGTGCAGATTTCCAACGATCCGGAATTCGGCGACGGCGTGGAGACGATCTTCAACAACGACCACGACGACAGCTCTGGCCTCGGCAAGGGCGACGATCCCGCCTACATCGAGACCAACCACGGCCGCGTGCTCGCCGCTGGCGGTAAGAAAGGTCAGTATGTCCGCCTCTACAGCGCCGGCAATACGGCCAACGAACTCAATCACTACATCGAGGTCGAAGTCTGGGGACAATAATTCCCGACTTCAATTCCAAGCTCTTTCGGAGCCGTCGCGGGAAACCGCGGCGGCTTTTTTTGGGCTCAAGGTCCGCCGAATACTTCCGAAGTCGTACTAAGACGTCCCGTTTGACAGAGGTTATTCACCATGAAGAAACTTCCTATCGTCGCCGTCCTTCTCATCCTTACCGCACTCGTGTTGACCGCCTTTGACAACCCTTCGGGAGCCAGCACGGAAATCCTCACCTTCAGATTTCCGAAGGCCATGTTCGAGGGGACTCCCAGCCCGACAAGGAGACCCCATCTGGAGCCCAAGGACAGCTACCGGCCGAAGAAAGCCATCGAAGTCCCCGCGGGCACGAGAAATCTCGCCGCCGGAAAGACCGTCACGAGCAGCGACGACTTCCCCATCATCGGAGACCTGGAAATGATCACCGACGGCGACAAGGAAGGGGCCGACGGAAGCTTTGTCGAACTCGCACCGGGGAAACAGTGGGTGCAAATTGATCTCGGGAGGCCGTCGAGGATCGAGTTCGTGATGGTCTGGCACTACCACAAGAATGCACGCGCCTACGACGATGTGATCGTGCAAACCTCCAACGACCCGGGTTTCCACCAAGACGTGACAACGGTTTTCAACAATGATCACGACGCCAGCTCAGGCCATGGCAAGGGTCTGGATCCGGCCTACATCGACAAGAATCACGGCCGCCTCATGCCAGCACACGGAATCGATAGGCAGTACATCCGGCTCCACAGCGCAGGGAACACCGCGGACGCCCTGAATCACTACATCGAGGTTGAGGTCTGGGGCAGGTAAGACGCCTTCCGCCGGAGCGACAGTGTCTCTTTCTACGATTGTGCGTCCGGGTCTCCTCGCCATGGTTCTCCAGTGTTCGCCCCCCGCCAGCGCACCCTTTTGAGCATTGCCGTTGTCGCCGTCATAACAGCAGCAGCACTCCTTCGCCTCCAGCACCTGGATCTTCGTCCCATGCACACGGATGAAGCCGTCCAGGCCGCGATCCTCAGAGATATCTGGGAGGAAGGAAACTACGTTTACGATCCGCACGATCTCCACGGCCCCGTTCTCGTTCTTTCATCCTTTCCCATTTTGTGGCTGAGCGGAGTTGAGAATTTCGCGCGCTTGAACGAAGTCCATCTCCGCTCGGTAACCGCCGCGTGGGGCGTAGCCCTCGTTGGCCTGACGTTCCTGAGCGGAAGATGGCTGGGATGGAAGGCCGCTCTCCTTGCCGCCGGACTCTCCGCGCTCTCACCGATGCTGGTTTTTTACGCCCGGTATTTCATCATGGAGACCCCGCTCGTTGTCCTCCTCCTTCTCTTCGGCTTCAGTGTTTCACGCTATTTTGAAACGCGGTCGTGGAAGTGGATCATCGCTGGCGGAATTCTCGCGGGAGTCATGCACGCGACCAAGGAGACCTTCGTCCTTTCGGTGGCGGCGCTGGCTCTTGGCATTGGCCTTGCCTTTCTTCTGAAGCGAATTCGTGTCCCGGATGCTGAGGCCACTCCATTCCTGAGGCCCACCCACCTTGGACTCGGTCTCGCCACAGCAGCCCTTACGTCCGCGATCCTCGTTTCCTTCTTCTTCACCCGGCCCGCGGCCATCCTCGACAGCTACACGACCTACCTGAATTACCTCGACCGCGGATCCGGAGAATCCGGGCATGAGAAACCCTGGTCTTACTACTTGGAATTGCTCGGATGGAGGAAAATGGAGGGAGGGCACCTCTGGACGGAAGGTCTGACCATCCTTCTGGCCACCGCAGGCGCGGTCTTCTCCTTTGCCCCCGGCAAGATGCGTGAACGCTCCCGCTTCTTCATGCAGGTCCTGTCCTTCTACACGATCCTCTCCCTCCTCATTTACTCCGCCATCCCCTACAAGACTCCATGGTCGATCCTGGCCCCCCTGCATGGAATTGTCCTGCTTGCCGGCTTCGGTACGGCCCGACTATTCGAGGTTTCCTGCTGCCTTCCCGCGAGGTTGGCTCTCGCCCTGCCATTGGGCTTCGGATTCTGGCACCTTTCCGAGCAATCGATCCGCGCCAACTTCCCACCCGGGAAAGGCGAGGCTCCGCTCTTCGCCAACGAGGCGCGAAATCCTTACCTCTACTCGCAAACGACGACGCGTCTCCTGACAAAGGTCGTCGAAACCGTTCACGAGATCTCCGCCCTTCACCCGGACGGGAAAGCCATGAACGTTACTGTCATCCATCCGGAGTTCGGTTGGCCACTGCCCTGGTATTTCCGTGACTTCACAAGGATCGGATACTGGGGAACGGAGGCCTCCGAGAGGATTCCTGAATCAGCCATGGCTCCGGTGATCATCGTGGATGAGCCATGGGCGGGTAACCTCTCCGATCAATTGAACGGATACGTCCCAACCTACTGCAACCTCCGCGAGGATTCGATGCTCGTTCTCTACGTACAGGACGAGGTCTTCGACCAACTCGTGAAAAGTCGCGCCAGATGAACGAGGAAGCCCCCTTCACCCCATATCAATTTTTCGACGATGCGATGGCAACGACCTTCCGCATACTCATCGATGACACCATGGACGGCGATGACGCGGAAAAGGCGGCGGCCGCAGCATTCCGCGAACTGCACCAGTTGGAGGATGAGCTCAGCCGCTATCGCGACCTCAGTGACATCTCACTCATCAACAAGCAATCGGCGGGCAAGAGCGTTCCTGTGCGCTTCGCTGCCTACGATTGCCTCAACCTTGCCAAGCAGATTCACGCGGAAACCGGGGGCGCCTTCGATGTGACGGTGGGTCCCCTCATGGACATCTGGGTCCACAAGGACGGATTCACGCTCGACCCCGACGAAGAGGAAAGAGCGGCCGCGGAAGTACGGGTCGGCCTGAACAAGATCGATGTCGACGGAGAAAATTTCCGAGTCACAACACAGCTGGAGAAACCCGTCATCGACCTCGGCGGCATCGGCAAGGGCTATGCCCTCGACCAGCTCGCGGACACCCTCCGCGAATGGAACTGTGAGCGGGCCCTGTTGAACGCCGGGCAAAGCACCCTCCTCGCTCTTGAGGCCCCACTTGCAAGCCCGGACGGCTGGCCCGTCACGGCCGGAGGAGGCAAGCAACGCTTCCTCGGGAACCGTGCCCTCAGCGGGTCGGGATTTGAAGAACGCGGAGCTCATGTCATCGACCCTCGCACATTCCGTC
Organism: Verrucomicrobiota bacterium; assembly: GCA_038745205.1. Lineage (GTDB taxonomy): Bacteria > Verrucomicrobiota > Verrucomicrobiia > Verrucomicrobiales > DEV007 > JBCCWV01. The sequence continues at coordinate 5,942 of JBCDLR010000135.1, read as the reverse complement.
CAGTTTCGATCCGCAAGAAAATCATCTGGTCCCTCGCCCCCTACGCTGCCCTTGCCGACGCCCTCTCGACGTCCTTCCTCGTCATGTCGAAAACGGAGATCAAGGCACTCTGCAGACGTTATCCCGACGTCGAGGTGATCTTCGCGTAGTTCGCGGGCTCCGGGAGCAGCGGCAAAATTTCGTGCCCTTTCGCGGTTTCCCATTTCCGTGGATTGCAGTATCGGTTCCGGCCATGCCAAACCCCATCGACGACGTCCGCATTGCGGGCATCAAACCGCTCATTCCCCCCGCCGTCCTTATGGGCGAGCTTTCGACCACGGAAGCCGTCGCCGAGTTTGTCGCCTCCTCCCGCAAGTCCGCCGAGGCGATCATCACCGGCGACGACGACCGCCTCCTCGTGGTGGTCGGACCTTGTTCCATCCACGACCCCGAGGCGGCCCTCGAATATGCCATGTTGCTGAAAGCGGAGGCCGGAAAGCATGCCGACGACCTCTTCATCATCATGCGAGTTTACTTCGAGAAGCCTCGAACCACGGTGGGCTGGAAAGGGCTGATCAACGACCCGCATCTTGATGAATCCTTCGACATCAACGAGGGCCTTCACCGTGCCCGTCGCCTGCTCCTCGGCCTGGCAAAAATGGAAATTCCGGCCGGCACGGAGTTCCTCGACACGATCAGCCCGCAGTTCGTGGCCGACCTCGTGACCTGGGGAGCCATCGGGGCGCGCACCACGGAGAGTCAGATGCACCGAGAATTGGCATCAGGCCTTTCCTGCCCGGTCGGCTTCAAGAATGGAACCGGTGGAAGCATTCAAATCGCGGTGGATGCCATCGGCGCGGCGAAAGGCTCCCACCATTTTCTTTCCGTGACGAAACAGGGCGTCTCCGCCATCGTTGCGACCAAGGGGAATGATTCCTGCCACCTGATTCTTCGCGGCGGCAAGTCCGGCCCCAACTTCGATGCCGACAACATCGCGGAAGTGACCGCCATGCTGGAGAAGGCGGGACTGCGCAAGCAGGTCATGGTCGACTGCAGCCATGGAAACAGCGGGAAGGATTATACCAGGCAACCGGCGGTGGCGGCCGAACTCTGTCGCCAGATTTCCGGAGGAGCGCGGGAAATCGCAGCCGTGATGCTTGAGAGCCACCTGAAGCCCGGAAGCCAGGAGCTCGGGGACGGGAAAGATCTCGATTACGGTGTCAGCGTCACCGACGCCTGCATGGATTTTGAAGCAACGAAGTCCGTGCTCGACGGTTTTGCCGAAGCTGTAAGGTCGCGAAGGAACGGCTAATCCCGGCACGGAGTCGGGGAATTCCCCTGGCCTTGCCAGCCTCTCGCAGGCCGGACTGCCTGCGCAGTGCCACGCCCGCGTTCGGCGGCACGCCTCACTCCCCGTCCTTCAGCAAATACCATTCAAAGCTCGCGACCAGGGCCTTCCAACTCGCGTTAATGATGTTGAACGAAACACCCACCGTTCCCCATTCGCGTTCGCCGTCGGAAGACGTGATGAGGACGCGGGTCTTCGCCGCCGTTCCAGCATGGCCGTCGATGATCCGTACCTTGTAGTCCAGGAGCTCGATTGTCCCGAGTTCGGGTAAATGCGGAACAAGGGCCTTCCGCAAGGCGCCGTCGAGCGCATTGACCGGGCCATCCCCTTCCTCAACGGTGTAGAACCGCTCGCCATCGATCTCGAGTTTCACCGTTGCTTCGCAGGTATCGAAGTCACTGCCCGGATGCTTGCGCGTCGTGCAATGATACTCGAGCAACTTGAAGAAAGGTTTGTATTCGGAAACGGCCTGACGCACGAGAAGTTCGAAAGAAGCCTCTGCCGCTTCGAACTCATAGCCCTCCTTTTCCATCGCCTTTAGTTTTTCCAGAATCCCGCGAACCTGCGGGTCATCCTTCTGCAAATCGATCCCCGCTTCCTCGGCTTTCATGAGAATATTGCTGCGACCGGACAACTCGGAAACAAGGATATGTTGCTTGTTTCCAACAAGTTCCGGCTGTATATGCTCATAGCTCCGGGCGAGTTTCTGAACCGCATTCACGTGCATGCCTCCCTTGTGAGAAAACGCCGTCTGCCCGACATACGGCGCCCGATCGAAACTATTGTTGTTGGCCATTTCGTCAATGTAGTTCGACATCCATGTGAGCCGCTGGAGGTCGGGACGGACTTCATAACCCATTTTGAGCGCGAGGTTGGGGACTACGGTCGTCAGGTTGCAGTTTCCCGTCCGTTCCCCGTATCCGTTGATTGTTCCCTGAACCTGCACCGCACCGGCCCGGACACTTGCCAGCGCGTTCGCGACGCCCACTCCCGTGTCGTCGTGCGTGTGGATTCCCACAGGAATCCCCAGTTCACCGACCGTCACCGTGATTTCTTCCACCTCGTGCGGCATGGCCCCGCCGTTGGTATCACAGAGGACCAGGATGTCCGCGCCACCAGCCTTCGCCGCGGCAAGAGTCGCGATGGCGTGTTCCGGATCGTCCTTGTAACCGTCAAAAAAATGCTCGGCATCGTAAACCACTTCCTTGCCCTGCTCTTTCAGGAAACGTGTCGTGTCTTCGATCATCTTCTGGTTTTCCTCCGGCGTCGTGCGCAGGACCTCGGTGACGTGGAGTTTCCAGCTCTTGCCAAAGATGGTGATCACCGGCGTCGACGCCTCGAGGAGGAGTTTCACCTGAGGATCGTCCTCGACCGCCGTGTTCGCCCGGCGCGTGCTTCCGAAAGCGGCGATCTTCGCATTCTTCCATTCACGCTCCGTTGCCATCTGGAAAAACTCAACGTCCTTGGGATTGGAACCGGGCCAGCCGCCCTCAATGTAATCCATCCCAAAATCGTCCAGCTTTTCCGCGATCCGAACCTTGTCAGCGGAACTAAAGGAAACACCGAGCCCTTGCGTGCCGTCACGCAGGGTCGTGTCGTAAATTTTGACTGAATTCGAGTTTTGAGACGTGGACATGGGAGTGCGTAGTTGATGAGAATCGTCAGGAACAGAGGAGGCTGGAGAAAAGACCAAGAGAATAGGAACCAAAATCCGCGCCGCCTCAGGCGCCAATAATGGGAATCAGGAAACCGTTAATTCGGGTGGAATACATCGGTCGTGAAGGGTAGCGCGATTTGCGGAAGGGTCAACGAAATGGATTCAGCCCATTCAATGTCCGGAGACCTTCGTCGAGGACTCCCCTCGGCAATTCAAGCAGCCCTGACTCCTCGAGTACTCCTCCCAACCGGCTAATCCCCTCTTCCGAGAGCAGCGCGTCGACCGATTCGAATCCATTTTCCGCCATGATCACCGCGAGGTCCGTTCCCGACTCGACCGCGGCCTCCGCAACGATCTTCGCCTTCTCAATCGCCTCCTCCGACAGGCCTTCAATCTCCGCGAGGATCGCCAATCCACCGGCATCGATCAACTGGCGCCTCAGGTCGGCGGTAAACGGCTCGGCTGCGTTCGGATCCACGGTCACGACAGTCCATCGGTATCCTGAGGGCGGCATCTCGATGTCCGACGTACTCCGGCCGGCAAAAGTATCCGAGAAAGCCGAGCTCAATTCCCGGGAGAACATTTCCTCCACGATGATCTTTTTCCACGATGGCATCCACTTGATGACGTCTGGCGAAAGCCCCAGCATATACCTGCCACCGGCAACATCTTCCTGTTTCCACTGCACGTGCCCCTTCAAACAAATCACCCCGCTTGAATCAATGATGAAATCCTCAAGTTCCAGTTGATCGAGATTCCGCACGAACCGGGTATTCAACTGCGAGAGGTGAAGACGGCGGAACTTCTTCGTGTTTGTCAGTTCCTCGAGGCGGTCCAGCACCGGGAGTGCTTCCAGCAATCCATCCTCCACCTCGATCATGCCTTTCTGCTCGACCCCGCCTTCATCCGACGGCCTTCCGACAATCTCCAATCGGCCATTGGCCGTCCCTTTCATCCGCTTCACCCAGTCTTCCGGCACGAGATCGGCGACGTCCATATCCCGGAATCTTGCCACGAGGTCGAGGGCCCCATCCTCCTCGAGTGACACTTCGCCGCTTACCGAGATTCTTCCTCGCTCAAAGGCGGTAAATGAAGCGTCGTCGACAAAGAGGCGATCCTCGGCAATCCGCAGGGAGATGTCATTGAGATCGAGCAACGGCAGCATTTTGAGGCCCTCCAGTTCGAGCTTCCCGGACCGGCCATGCATTTTCCATACGCTGTCCGTCGAAGATGGCGTCAATTCGGTGGCCCACTCGCGGCCCCGAATCAACGAGCCGTCGGAAGTCCTTATGTCAAACCTCAGTTCCTCGACGGTCGCGCGGTCGACCGCCACCTCCGTCGGGATGAACCTCGCAAAGAGACCGCTACCCCCGCTTGCCTCTCCGGACGCGGCCAGGGAAACCGGCGCGGAAATCCTGTCTTCTTCGTCGAAGAGCAGATTCACCCGGTTGATCGTCACCTCCGGGATGCGCCAGGTCCCGCGCCGCGCTTCGTCAAGATCGATGGACGCCGATACGCCCTCACATTTTAGCTTGGCAAAAACCGCGTCCTCGTAACCAAAGGCCGTCAACTTGTCGGTCGCGACACTCGTCCCATTCCACGTGAACTCCGAGAATTCCGTCTCTGCCTTCAGGATCCCCGAAGCTTTCGCGCTCAGCATTTCCCGGAACTTCTCACTCTTCAGATAGCCCCGAATCACAACGACGGCGCCAAATCCAAAGAGTGCGACAAACACGAGCAACCCCAGGGCGCTCCATGATAAGATGGGCAGCCAACGGGAATTCTTCTTCGCCTTTGCGGTCTTTTTCCGGGATTTCCGGGCCATGGGATAGGGGAAGAAACCCTACATGCCCTTCGACGAGTCGACGACCCATTTTTGGGTTCGCTTGCGGAAGAAATCCGGCATTTATTGTGGGTCCCAGAAAACCAAACCCGCCGTGCTCCGCCTCGAAGACATCACCTACTCCATCGAGAAAGACGACGAAGACGTCGATCTCATTCACAAAGCTTCACTCCAAGTCGCCTCGGGACACTTCATGGCCATCGTTGGTCCGTCCGGTTGCGGAAAGACGACGCTCCTCAAAATCGTCGCCGGCCTCTACGAGGAATCCGACGGAAAGATCTTCTGGGATGGGCGCGATCTCGCCGAAGAAGGAGACTTCGATCCCGCTGAAATTGGCTATGTGCCGCAGTTCAGCATCGCTTACGACCACCTCACGGTGGACGAAAGCGTCAAAGCCGCCGTGCAACTCCGGGTGAAGACGCGATCAGCAGAAAAGATCAGGGCCATTCACGACAGCGTTCTCGACCGCACTGGCCTTCGCGACATTCGCGAGAAGCGCGTGAAGGTGTTGTCGGGAGGACAGAAACGCCGCCTTGGCCTCGCCCTCGAACTCGTCAGCAACCCGCGACTTCTCCTGTGCGACGAAGTCACTAGCGGACTCGATCCAAAGTCTGAACGGGAAATCGTCGGACTCCTCCACGAGCTCTCACAATCCGACAATCGCGTCGTCATCAACGTCACCCACAGCCTGAGCAATCTCGAACTTTACGACTCCATTCTCGTTCTCTTCGATGGACGCGTCGTCTACCACGGACCGCCGGATTCCGCGAACCACTATTTCTCAGTCGAAAGCGCCGAAGAGATTTACCCGCGACTCACAAAACGGAAACCGTCCAACTGGCATGACTCCTGGCGAAAGCATGCGGCTTCCTACTACAAGACGTTCGGCGACGCCTTTTCCGTCGATCCTGTCATTCCCGACGGTGAGACCGACATGAGTGGAGGCCCGAAAACCGAGCATTTGCCGACGAAATCTCGCTTAGCAGAGGAAGAAGACCTTGATGAAGAAGAGGAGGACGATATTGACGAAATCGAAGACGGTCCCTCCTCTACCCCGGGACGACTGTCACAGTTTCTCGTCCTTCTGGGAAGGCGCTGGAAAATCTTCTCCCGAG
>JBCDLR010000134.1:0-9822 GCA_038745205.1 Verrucomicrobiota bacterium | reverse complement strand
GGTGTTTTTAATAGAAAAAGAAAGAGTTGGAAAGGATAAACCACAGGATTGTCCTCTCGATTTGAGCTTTACCGAACTTTAACACTATAATTTCCAGAAAAAAGTGCCTTTTGGCGGGCCCTGAAGCCCGTTTTCCCATGAAAAACGGGTCAGGGGCCCGGTTGCCGGACATCGATCTAGCGATACCCGTAGACGACCGCCCAGTGCGTAGGGTCCGTGGGTGACGATTCGACGACGATGCGGAGAAAATAAATCCCGGTTTTTTCGGGAACAAAGCGGACTCCGGCGGTGTGGGCTTTGGCGAATGCCTCGGTATCGACCAACTTCCCGGACTCGTTGTAGATGTGGATGGAGACCTTGGCTTCCAACTCATTGCATGCGACCCAGAACCGGTAGTCGTTCCGCGCGAAGAGTTGGTGACGGATGAGCTTGGCTTCACCGGTCTTCGAATCCTGCGCCCACCATGTCTCGCGCAAGCTGTACGGATCTTCTTCCTGGTCGAGCCAGGGAATGGCCGCTTCGATGGCGAAAGAACGTGCGTCGTCGTTGGTGGCGAAAAGGGCGCCACTCCCGCCGAAGAGGATCGCGAAGACGAGTAATCCCGCCGAGCGAGCAAACCTGGAGTGAATCGATGCGTGCCTCATTTTCCGTTCGTGATGATGGTGTTGACGAGACCGGACAGGATTTGTGAGATTTGCTGCATGCCCTCCTCGGAGGGAACCCCGCCGTTGGCTTCGAGAAGCGGTTCCAGTCGCCCGAGACCACGATCGACGCTGCGCACGACTTCATTGCGCTTCGCCGCAAGCGGAAGCGTCTTCATTTGCCGCGCGAAGTGGCGGACGATCTCCGGTTGCCGCAGCACTTCCGCAGACTCCATGGCGTAGTCGGAAGCGAGGATCGACGAGACCGCATCCGTTCCCCGCAACCATCCGCCGGCGCTGATCAATTGCGCGACCGGCTCGTCATCAAGGGCACGCATTTTCTCCCGGACATTGTTCTCGATGAGGTCGAGTTCACGCCGCACGCCGTCCCAGTCATTCTTTTGTCCAAATTCCGAAATCGCCCGCGCATGTTCGATGACGACATCGGAGACGGCCAAAGCATGGGAGAGCCGGATGACGGAGCGACCGATGTCCTCGACACGCAGGCTGTCCTCCGCCTGCACCGCGAGAAACCCGTCGGCAATGCAGACGCCGAAAAGCAATGCGACCTGGGAACGGTGGCCCGTTCTCCGGTAATCGGTCTCGCGAATCTGCCCTGCCCAATCGCGGGCGCCGAGCTTGTCGAGCGAGAGAAAAACTTCCCGAGGTACCGGGATGACCACTTGGTTCACCAGTGCGCCCGGGGTGTCAGGAATCTCGATCTGCACCGGAGGATCCGCCGCCATCGCACCGGTCGAGACGGCCAGAGAGAGAGTCAAAATCGTCCGCATTTGGAGGGGACTATCGCACGAATTCCCGTGCCGTCGACCCCCTAGGCGATGCCATCATTCACCAAAGCAGCCAATACCGCCTTTTGGGCGTGGAGCCTGTTCTCCGCCTGCTGGAAAATCGTCTCGGCATGCGCTTCAAGCACGGATTCGGTGATCTCCTTTTCGCGGTAGGCCGGGAGGCAATGCAGGACAATGGCCCCCTCCCTCGCTGCGGCGAGGACATCGCTGTTCAATTGATAGGGAGCGAGGGTTTTCAGGCGCTCGGCGGCTTCGTCTTCCTTGCCCATGCTCACCCAAACGTCGGTGTAGAGGACATGCGCCCCGTCCGCCGCCTTCTTCAAGTCAGGTTCGACGGAAACACCAGGGCCGGTCGCCTCAACCAACTCGGCCGGGGGCTGGAATTCCTCCGGCGCCGCAATGACCAGCTCAAAGCCCAAATGCTTCGCGGCCCACATCCAGGATCGGGACATGTTGCAGTCGCCGTCACCGCAAAAGACCACTTTCTTTCCCGCCCAGCCGCCGAGCTTTTCGCGAATCGTCAGGAGATCGGCAAGAATCTGGCACGGATGCTCCTCGTCGGTGAGGGCATTGATAGTGGGTATGTTAGAGTATCTGGCAAACTCCTCGACGAGCGCTTGCGGTCCCGTGCGGATGATTGCACCGTGCGCCATGCGCCCGAGGACGCGAGCCGTGTCCTTCACCGGCTCGCCACGTCCCAGCTGAAGGTCATCCTTGGAAAGAAACATGACGTCGCCTCCCAACTCCCGGACGCCGACCTCAAAGCTCACGCGCGTGCGTGTCGACGACTTCGTGAAAATCATGGCCCAAACCTGGCCGGCAAGCGGCTTTTCGTGGGCCTGGCGGCGGATCGCCTTCAAGCGCGCACCCGCGTCGATGAGCGAGACCAGTTCGTCCCGGCTGGAGTTTTCAATGGTGAGGAAATGCTTCATGGAAAAAACAATGGAAAGGGAATTACGAGATTTCGCGCAGCACGGACTCGAATGTGGCAAGAGCCTTTTCCGCGTCTTCCCGGGTAATATTCAGGGGTGGGAGCCAGCGGACGACGTTCGCTCCGGCCGGGACAGTGAGAAGCCCGCGGTCGAGAAGTTTTGCCACCAGATAGACCGATACCGGTTTCCCGCTCGCGGCGAAGGTGGTGCTGTCGAAGAGCTTTCCGGCGTCGATTTCAAAACCAATCATCAAACCGTGTCCACGGATCTCGCGGACCACGGGCAAACCCCAGCCCGCAACCTCCGAACGGATATGCTCACCGAGCACCCTCGCATTCTCACAAAGCCCGGCGTTTTCCACTTCCCGGAGGACGGCCAATGCCACCGCACTTGCAAGTGGCGATCCCCCGTAAGTCGTTCCGTGGGTTCCCGGCCCTAACAAGCAACAAAGCCTGCCGTTGTCGCCGCCAAGTTCACGCTCGCGAATCCACACCGCCCCAATGGGGAATCCCCCGCCCATTCCCTTCGCCCAACTCACGCCGTCCGGCACAATGCCGCTCGCACCGTCGATGGCGTGCCATCCGCACAACTCGCCCGCACGGCCAATCCCGCATTGCACTTCATCGAAAAGCAAGAGCAGGTCGTGCTTTTTCGCCAGTTCTGCCGCTGCGCACAGGAACTCACCCCGCGCGACGTGAATGCCCCCTTCGCCTTGGATCGGCTCGATCAGGATCGCCACCGTCTCCGGTCCCACCGCCGCCTCCAGCGCCACCACATCGTTCGTGGGCAGATGGGTGAAACCCGGCAGCAAGGGGCCGAACTCGTCCTTTACCTTCTGCTGGGCCGTCGCGGAAATGCCCGCCATCGTCCGGCCATGAAACGAACCGGAAAAGGTCAGGATCTCCGTCCTCGGTGTGCCGTCGGCCTGCGGATGACGATGCCCGAACTTTCGGGCGAGCTTGATAAGTGCCTCGTTGGCCTCGGCCCCGCTGTTGCAAAAGAGGCATTTCCCGGGATTTCCCATGACGGTTTCGGTCAACTCACGAGCCAGCTCCGCCTGGGGTCGGATCTGATAGAGATTCGAGCAATGAATCAGTTCCTGCGCCTGCACGGCGAGCGCCTCAACCATCACCGGGTGCGCATGACCCAGCGTGTCCACGGCAATGCCCGCGCCGAAGTCGAGATACTCCTTCCCGTCCTCGTCCCAAAGTCGGGCCCCTTCACCGCGCACGAATGAAACGGGAAACCTCCCGTAATTCGGCACCGAGTATCTCGCGTGCAGTTCTGCTGTCGATGGGGCTTTCACAAACACAAGGTTGGTTGAAATGGCCCCGATTTGCCGAGGCTGCCCCATCTCGAACCATTCGTTTCTTCGACGAAGGGGAAAGGAACGCCGGTGTCCTCACCGACCGGCAAAAACCCCGGACGCCACGCGACCCACACTTGCCGCGCACCACGCGGAGTCAGCAGATTGGTCGGTGGGGGCACCGACGCTCCATGGGTGAAAACATGCATCGTTGAATCCTTCATTTCAGGGAACGATCTCAGTGCCGATCCCGATGTCGGTAAAAATTTCCAACAACAACGAATGCGCGATTCGCCCGTCGATCATGTGCACCTTTCCGACGCCTGCATGCAACGCTTCGGAAGCCGAACGCAACTTCGGGATCATTCCGCCGGTGATGACTCCTTCCGCGATCAAGACTTCAATCTCAGAATCCGCGATCGTCGGAATCAGGCTTGCTTCCTCTCCAGGGTCCCGCATGACCCCCCGCACATCGCTCAGGTAGACCAGTTTCGTCGCCTTCATGGCCGCGGCGAGGGCGCTCGCGGCAAGGTCGGCATTGACGTTCAGCGCACTATCGGAGCCGGCGACGGACGCTACCGGCGAAATTACGGGCACCGTCTCGTAGGCGACAAAGGCAAAGACCTTGTCGAGTTCGACCTCCGTTACCCTCCCGACAAATCCGAGATCGACAGTCTCCCCTTGCTGGCCCACGCCGGAGACTTTCTCCCCGACAAAGACATCGCGTCCCGAGATCCCGACGGCCTTCCCGCCATGGTCCTTCAGTTGCCTGACGAGGGCAGGGTTCACCTCCCGCGACAGCGTTTGCTCGACGATGGCAATGGCCGTTTCGTCCGTGATCCGCAGACCGCCGACAAAATCCGCCTTCAATCCCGCGTCGGCCATCGCCCGCGAGATCGCCTTTCCACCCCCATGCACGATGACGGGATTAATCCCCACCGCTTCTAGCAAAACCACATCACGCATCAACCGATCGACCAGCGAAGGGTCTTCCATCGCGCTGCCGCCCACCTTGATCAAGAAGGTCTCGCCGCGAAATCCCTGCATGTAGGGAAGTGCTTCCAGCAGGACTTCAGCTTTTTCCGTGGAGTTCAAGAAGGAATCTAACCGCTTTCGTCCATTCCTCAAATGCCGTAGCCTCCGCAAATTGCGGCACAAGTTTCTTTCGCCAAGGTGGATCGTGCCCTCCGGGCGCGATGGATTTCGTTGCGCGCGAAGCGAGGAAACTCTTCCCGGTTCGCGCCGGAGACATTGATTCATGCTCGCTCCGCTCGACGATTTTGCCATCGCGCCCGGAGGGCACGATCCATCCTAACGCCCCTTCACTTTCTCCGCGTATTCCTGCCGGTTGAAGGCCACGTAACCCTCCGAGATATCCGTGGTAAACACCGTGTGGTCAGCGTCACCGAGATGGAGATCGATCACGACCCGCAACTCCGGCGCACTCACGACGCGCTTCAACTCGTTGATCGGTGTGTCGCTCGCCATGCCATTGCGCGCCGCGGCAAGGCCGTCGAAAAAGATGTCGATCACCTGCTCGCTCACCCTCGCCCCGGAGTATCCGATCACGTCCATGATTCGACCCCAGTTCGGGTCGCTCCCGTTCCAGGAACACTTCACGAGCGCGGAATTCGCCACCGCTTCCGCCACCTTTTGCGCGTCCTGGAAGCTCGCGGCCCCGCGCACGTGCACCTCGACGAACTTCGTCACACGCTCCCCATCCTTCACGATTTGCTTGGCGAGGTCGAGCATGACGCAGGTCAGCGCCTCGCGGAACAACTTGCAAGACCGGCTCCCGAGTTCGATACGGCGATTCCCCGCCGTGCCGTTCGCCATGACGAGCACGGTGTCGTTCGTGCTCATGTCGCCGTCGATGGTGATGCGATTGAACGATTCGTCGACCGCGCAGTGCGTGCTTTGCTGAAGCGCTTCCTTCGTGATTGCCACGTCCGTCGCGATGAAGGCCAGCATTGTCGCCATGTTCGGATTGATCATACCCGCACCCTTGGCAATGCCGGTAAGCGTCACTTCCTTCTGTCCAACCTTGAATTTCGCGCCGGAGACCTTCTTCTTCGTGTCGCTCGTGAGAATGGCTTTCGCCACCTTGTTCCAGCCGCCGGAACCGAGTTTCCCAACAAGATCCGGGATCGAATCACGAATGTTCTCGACCGGCAGGGGCACACCGATGATGCCTGTCGAACAAATGAATACCTGGCGCCGCCGCAATCCGAGTTCCTTGCCCACGGCCTTGCAGATCTTCCGCGCATCGACAATGCCGTTGGGTCCGTTGCAGGCGTTGGCATTGCCGCTGTTGACGATCATCGCGCGGATCTCCTCGTTGCGAATGTGCAGCATGGACGCTCGAACAGGCGCTGCCTTGATGCGATTGGTCGTGAAGGACGCCGCGGCCACAGTGGGCTCGTCGGAGACGAGCAGCGCGAGATCGGTTTTCTTTTTCTTGGGGTCCTTGATGCCGCACGCCAAGGCAGCCGCGCGGAAACCCGCGGGCAGTGGTGTCACGCCTTTCAGCATTTCGATGGGTCCAGCCACGAGCCGCGCAGTTTGGGAAGTCCGGCCAACCTTTGCAAGCGAATCCGCGAAAGATTTCCCGCCTCACGACCGCCATGTGGAACATCCTCGCCGGCCACCCTCCCGGGACCCTATTCCCGCTCCATCCGATCATAGAGTTCGCGCAATCGCGTGAGGTTGATTCCCTCAGGCTCTTCGTGGAACAACCACTCCAGGTCGCTCTTCGCCCTTTCCCTCGCACCCGTCTGAAGGTGCAACAGGGCACGGCTCAAGCGCTCCTGCGCATCGTCGGGCGTGAGAAGCAAGGTCAAGTCCGCGTAGCCGATGGCCGCCTCATAGTGGTCATCGTCGATCGCCCAGATCTTGAGGTTCCGAAGCAACCGGAGCGTGATCTCTCGCTTCGAAATCGGACCGTAATCACGGGCCGTCGTCCGGGGATCACCGAAAGTCGCAACGATCTCGTCCGCCTCGTCTTCAGTGATGAACTTCCCGCCCTCATACACGTCAACGAATTGCGACACTCTTGCATTGCCCTGGCCGTCTTCGAATCGCACGACAAAATGACCCGGCAAGCCGTAACCCACCAGTCCGTCAACCCCCATTTTCTTCGCCACCTCCATGTAGAGAATCGAAAGCGTGATCGGAATCCCCTCACGATCGTCGATGACTTCGTTGAGGTAACTGTTCGAACGATTCGAGTATTCCATGGTGCTTCCGTGAAATCCGCAGCGGTCGAAAATCCAGTCCCCGAGCAACTTCAGTCTTGTGAGGTCGCCCCGGTTCTTTTTCTTTTTCCCCTTCAATTCCTCTCCAATCCACTCCGAGGCCCGTGCGGCCAAGCGGTCAATTTCTCCAAGATAAGTCTCCACCTCCACCTCAGGGTTGTCGTAGCGGGCAATGAGCAAGGCCACCCGCGCAAGATCCAGCTCCGCGTCGTCCTTCTTGAACTCGCGTTCGAACCGGCTTTTCACCGCTTCCCGGTGAATCCGCATCTCCAGCCGCTGCGCACCCGCCAACTGATTCTCCAATTCCGTGATCTTCTCCGTCAGGCGCCGCGAGACCGCCTCCGGATCCCGGGTCAGCGTCGGCGAAACCGGGCGATCATCGTCACCGGCGATCGCGCGGTCGAGGGCGACATCGAGCGCCAGCGACTCCTTTCGCGACAGCGTGCGCAGGGCCAGGTCGGGGCCGACATCGAAGCGACGAAACTCTGCCGCCGTGTCACGGAACTTGGCGAGGCCCACCTTTCCTCCACGCAACACGTCGTCGTCGATTTCCACCACCTTCTGCTCGTTGACGAAGCCGACGATCTTCTTCTCCTCGATCCGCACCCTCAGCGTGTTCCAACCACCCCGCCGGTAGGCCGGAACATCGAGTTCCTCCAGGACCTTCCACTGAAAGACGCTCGGCCCTTCAAACCGCGAAAGACGGATCCGGCCACCGCTCGGATAAAATCCGTAATGGTGCGTGTTCCCGTCGGAAGCAAAGGCCAATCCCGCCGCGCCGGATTCGTCACCGAGTTTCACGCTCACCGCGACCTCGTAGGGCTCTTCCGGAGGCTCCGCCTGCGAAAGACACAGCGCCCGGCCCCCGAAGCCATTTCCCGCCGCCGAATCGACGATGATGCGACCCGCCCTCTGCCGCCACTCGCCGCCGAAGAGCGTCGTCCACTCCCGGTTGTCAATCGCGCCGATCGTCACCCAGCCCTCGATCGGAATCGTGTTGGGCTTCTCCAGGATCGACTTCAGGGCATTCACCGGCATGGCAAACCCCAGGTTGTCCGTCACCGACGACTTCATGTTGACCAGCCCGTGCACCCGCCCCTCCCCATCGACAAGCGGACCTCCGCTGTTGCCCGGTTCGATCGGCATGGCCAACTGCACCATTTCCACATCGTAGGGCTCGACCTTGCGCACGGCGGAAACGAGACCGGGGACGACACTGAATTGGAATCCTAACGGGTTACCAAAGGCAAAGACCTCCTGCCCCTGCTCGAGCATGTCAGAATCCCCAAGATCCAGCGGCTTCAATCCCTTCGCGTCCAGACGAAGAACCGCAAGGTCGAGCGCCTTGTTCCAGGCGTGGATCGCCTTGACCTCGTGAAACTGGCCGGAGGCGTCCTCGACCGAAATCTTCCGCGCCTCGCCAATCACATGCAGGCAGGTCGCGATCAAACCGTCCTCCGACAGGACAAATCCCGATCCCGTCCCCGTCACCGCCCCGTCACGACCAAAATGCGACACACTCACCAGCGATTTCTTCACCTCCCGCGTCAACTTCACCACCGGCGGAGCGTCATCGGCAATTTCCTCCTCTTCATCCGCGACAAAGCCGAAGGCCTTCTCCATGGCTTCGTCATTTGCAACTTCTTGAGCCGACGAAATAAAGTTACCGCAGAAGACGAAAACCAGAATGAAGCGAGAATACATCAGGTGAAACTTACCCAATGAACCGTCTTTGGAAACGAAATCATCACGGACGGATAGGAGAAATGTTTCCCGTTTTTCGCATCCAAGGAATAGAATTCGCCCGGATTATCTCGCAGCTTCAACATGTCAAACAGCCCTAGTTCGCAAAACCAACTCCACGGCCTCCTCTGGGGCACCTTCATCGGCGACGCCCTTACGCTTGGGTCGCACTGGATTTATAACCAATCGAAAATCAACCGCGTCTTCGGTCGGATCACCGATTACGTCGACGTGCCCGCCGATTCCTACCACAAGGGCAAGCAGAAGGGCGACTTCACCCATTACGGCGACCAGACGATCGTCCTCTTGGATTCGCAAGAGCCCGGTGCCTTTGACCTGCCCGCTTTTGCCGACGCGTGGAAGGCCATGTGGCCGGGATATTCCGGCTACGTGGACGGCGCGACGAAAGGATCGCTCGAGAACTTTGCCCATGGACTGTCGCCACAGGAAAGCGGTTCCGAGTCCAACGATCTCGCGGGGGCGTCCCGGCTCGGTATTGTGGTGAATGTGTTAGCCGATCAGCCGCTCGAGGACGTGGTTCTCGCTGCCCGCACGCAGACGGCCATGACGCACGGCGACGCACAGGTCGTCGACAGCGCGGAGTATTTCACCCGCGTCCTCCGCCGAGTCCTCGACGGAGAAGCCATCGCTGCCGCCCTCAAAGCGGAGTCCACCCGGATCTACGCGGACACACCGGCCGGTGACTGGTTCGCCAAGGCGAAGTCGCTCGTCGACGAAGGCGTCGAAACAGCCGCCGCGCTGGCCAAGCTCGGCCTCACCTGCCACGTCGACGAAGCTTTTGCCGCCACCGTCTTTGTCCTTCTCAAGCACGGCCACTCCTTTGAGGAAGCTCTCATCGAAAACACGATGGCCGGAGGCGACTCCGCCGCACGCGGCATGCTCGTCGGCGCCGTGCTCGGCGCAGCCCACGGAAAACAGGCCATTCCAGCCAATTGGATCGAAGGGATGAGCGCTCGCGAGAAGATCAGCACTTGGCCCGGCGACGCGCCGACCCGCACCAAGCCGGAAACCGAACGCGTGACTTTCACCAATCGCGACGGACAATCTCTCGACGCCCGGCTCGAACTTCCCGCCGGCGAGCCCGTTGCCTTCGCCGTCTTTGCCCACTGTTTCACC
>JBCDLR010000133.1:0-9827 GCA_038745205.1 Verrucomicrobiota bacterium | reverse complement strand
GTCGCCCCGGATGGAAAGGTCGCCGAAACGGTCTCCGCGGCGAAAGTGAAGGAAGCCGTTCAGCAGTTCCAGCAGCGCGAGGCTTCACTGAAGAAGGAACTCACGGCCGTCCGCGGACAGCAGAAGCAACTGAACGAAGAACTGCAGCGCTTTGCTTCGATATCGGAAAACGCGCCGTTCGGTCTCGTTGTTCTCGGCCGGGAGGGACGCGTTCTTTACGCGAATCCCGCGCATCTTTCAGTCGTTGGTTCCGATGTAAGGAAGTCGGAGCGCTTCGAGGACTGGCTCGCGAAGCACTGTCCCGACAGTTCTCCGGCGGCGGTGGACACCATGATTCTCGCCTGGCGGGAAGATGTCTGGCGCAAGCAGCAGACCCGCATCTTTCCCGTGCGCGCCGATGACGACACGGTAAGGGAATTGGAGTTCCGCCCGAAAATGGTGAGGGATGGTCAATTCCTGGTCAGTATTTTTGATGTTACCGACGCCCGGCGTAGCGAGCAGGCCCTCTCGTCCAGTGAGGCAAAGTTCCGCGCCCTCTTCCAGGACGCGGGCGTGCCCATCGCCCTTGTCGATGCGAAAGGGCAGGTCTTTGATGCGAATTCCGCGCTCGAGAAGTTGTTGGGGCACCCGCGCATGGATATCCTGCGTCGGGGAATCGAGGATTTCTTTCCGGAAGCCGACCGGGATGTGCGAGCGGTGCTTTTTGGTGACTTGGAAAAATCCCACACGCCGTCCGGATCTGCCAACGTGCGCCTCAAGGGATCCGCCGGTCAGGAGGTGCCCGCGGAAATGCAGATTACCCTCGTGAGGAACGTCGACGGTGACGTGTTGTTCTCCGCGTATTTCTTCCGGGAACTGGTTGCGTCGGCAGAAGCGCCCAAGGAAGGGAAGCCTCTCCCTTCGGAGACCGGGTCGGGTTTGAAAGTGGCTCCCGAGGCAATCATGGTCTTCGATGCGCGCGGGGTGATTGAGGCCTGGGTTCCGGATCGTTCCCACGGACTCCCCTGGAGCAACTGGCGGGAAGAGGAGGTTGTCGGGAAAGGCGTTCTCGACGTGTTGCCTGCGCTGGGAACGGGACTTGCGGGCGCTGTCGCCAAGGCGAAGACCGAAGGCGTGGTCGTTGATCACGGCTTCCAGATCGAAGGCGCCTCTCTGGTGGGACGTGTCACGCAGTCCGATGAGGACACGTCCGTATTGCTTCTTCGGAAGGCCGAAAGTGCACCCGGCGTCGGCCGCGTTGATGGCGGAGACGTTCCAATGGATGAACGGGTGGTTCGTCAGCGCGACGCCTTCATGAGCATGCACGACGGCGTGGTCATGGCCGATTTGAAGGGCCGCATCACGGACTGGAACCAGGGTGCGGAGCGGATGTTTGGCTTTTCCGCGGAAGAGGCGGTGGGGAAAGGGCTCTACATGCTCTACTCCCCGGATGATCCCAAGTCCTTCAAGAAGGACTTCACGCAGGGAATCTCCGCCCACCGCCGGTGGGAGAAGGAATCCGCCTTCACCCGCAAGGATGGTTCGAAGGGAATCTGTGAAGCGGTATTTGTGCCCGCGTTGAACGACGAGGGGAAGGCGATCGGTCTCGTCGGCGTCAATCGCGAATTGAAAGAGCCACGAGTTGTCGAAGTGGAGGTGCCCGTGGAAAAGGTGGTGGAGGGTCCGGTGTCGGCACCGCCGACGGAGTCCACCGTCGTGGCGGCTCCGGTTTCCGACGAAGAGCGGGAGAAGTTGATGGCACGGATGAGGGACAATGTCACGACGATCAAGACACTGATGAACCTGCAGATGCGCTCGATGAAGGACGCGGGTGCTTTGAACGCACTGGGGGCAAGTCAGCTGCGGGTCGAAGCGCTTTCCATCCTCCAGAAGCACGAGTCCGTGAATGGGAACGAGGCGGAAGTCGATTTTGGGGGGTTCGTCAGGGAATTCGTCCAGTTTCTGCTCGAGGAGATCGGGCCCGAGGAGACCGGCATCGAGGTGCACCTCAACGTGAAGAACCTCGTTCTGCGACCGGAAACCGCGACGCCGCTGGCCCTGATCCTGAACGAGCTTCTCGCGAACACGCTGAAGCATGCCTTTACCGGACGGGAAGCAGGCATCATTGCCATCAGTTCCTCGCTCGGCGCCGATGAAGGGGTGCTCGTCGTGAAGGACGACGGGTGTGGCTTGCCGGACTGGCTGCAAATCGACGAGTCACCCGGGCTTGGATTGCAGATCGTTCACGCGCTCGCCGGCCAGCTGGGTGGCGATGTCGAACTTGGAGACGGTCTTGAGACGGAGTTCCATGTGCGCTTCAAGCGAAACGCCTAGTCGCCGAAGTCGCTGGGGCTACTGGCTCACGCGCATGGGCATGAGCACGTAGAGGAAGCTGCCCTCGATGCGGAGGACGCCTGGACTCATTTCGTCGATGAGGTGGAGGTAAACGGCGTCTTCGTCAAGGTTGCGGAGCGGCGCCATGAGGAATTCCGGATTGAAGGCGATCGTGATGGGATCGGCCTCATACTGCACCGGCAACGTTTCCTGCGCTTCGCCGACATCCGGAGAATTCGCGGAGATTTCGATCCTGTTGTCGTCGAAACTGAGCTTCACCGAGTTCGATTTGTCGCTAGCGAGAAGGGAGACGCGCTGGATGACACGGAGAAAGGTTTCTCGCTCAAGGGTGATGCGGATCTTCGACTCGTCGGGAATGACCTGGTTGTAGTTCGGGTAGTTCCCGTCGATCAGTTTGCTGACCAGCGTGTTGTCGTTGATCTGGAAGCCGATTTGGCTCTCGCCGACGAGAACCTTGACCTCGCCCTCGTCGGTGAGAAGGCGTTGCAATTCATTGATGGCTTTGGTCGGGATGATGACCTCGGTTTCGTGGCTTTCAGGGAATTCGGTCTCGATTTCAACCATGGCCAGGCGACGTCCGTCGGTCGCGACAAGCGTGAGGTTGCTTCCCTTGAACGACCACATGATGCCGTTGAGAACGTAGCGGCTTTCGTCGGTCGAGATCGCGTAGGCTGTCTTCTTGAGGGCGTCCTTGAGGACAGACTGATCGATCTTGAATTCCTTTGCCTCGTCAAAAGTGGGAAGAGGTGGAAACTCTTCCTCGCTGAGGCCGAAGATGCGGAAGCGGCTGGGGCCGCTGACGATGGTTGCGATGTTGTCCTTGTCGATCTCAACCTCGATGTCGTTGGCTGGAAGCTCGCGGATGATCGAAGAGAGCCGGCGGGCGGGCAGGGTGCTGGAGCCATCGGCGGAGACTTCGGCGGCCACCTTTCCGGTCACTCCCACATCGAGGTCGGTGGTTGTCAGCTGAAGTTCGCCGTCTCTGGCCTCGAGAAGAACGTTGCTAAGAATTAGCAGGGTGGTTCGCGTGCTGACGACGTTTTGAACCTGCCCGAGTCCGTCCTGGAAGGCTTCTTTCGAGATCGAGAACTTCATATATCCGAGAATACTGCTGGCGCTGGTTGGGAACGAAGGAATTTCAAAAAACTTAAGAAATCAGTAATGTCCGGGGCGACATTGCACGGGAAATTCGGGGTGTCTAGACGGAACACCGAAATTAATAGGCTATTTTTGGGGTCTGGGGGAGTTCCGGGAACCGGCTTAACAAGTGTGAGGGCTCTGTGGGCGTTGTTAGCCGGAAAGCCGGTTGCTGAGGATGCTGACGGCTTGGCGGATCTCCTTGGTCGTGGCCATTTTCTTTTCCACCTGCTTGCAGGCGTAGATCACGGTTCCATGGTCCCGGCCGCCAAAGGATTGTCCGATCTCCACGAGGGACATGTCGGTCAGCGTACGCGTGAGGTACATGGCCACCTGCCGTGGAAACGCGATGTTGGCCGGGCGACGATGGCTGGTCATGTCGGCGAGGCGAATGTCGTAGAAGTCGGAGACTTCCTTCTGGACCCGGCTCACGGAAACGCGGCGTCGTCCCTCCTCCTTGAGGATGTCCTTGAGGAGTCGTTCGATGACTGCGTCGGTCAGGGCCTTGCCGCCACTGAGGGAGGCGAAGGAAGCGAGCCGCATGAGGCCGCCTTCGAGGCGCCGTACGCTCTTGCGGATGCGATCGGCAAGGAACTCGACGATGTGGTCGTCCAGCTTCACATTGAGTTCCTCCATCTTTTTCCGAAGGATGGCGAGACGGGTTTCGGTGTCCGGTGGAACAAGTTCCGCAGTCAGGCCCCACTCGCAGCGTGTGACGAGGCGCTTCTCGAGGTTGGCAATCTCGCTCGCGGGACAATCGCTGGTGAGAATGATCTGGCGACGTCCGTCGGTCAGCGTGTTGAACGTGTGGAAGAATTCGTCCTGGCTGCGTTCCTTGCCGCCGAAGAACTGGATGTCATCGATGAGGAGGACATCGGCACGGCGGTAGCGGTTGCGAAACTTTGTCAGCGAGTCGTTGGCGAGGGCGTCGATAAACTCGTTCGTGAAGGTCTCGCTCGTCACGAAGATGACCTTCGCTTTTGGGTTATTGATGAGGATCGTTCGGCCGATGGCATGCAGGAGGTGCGTCTTTCCAAGCCCGGTGGGACCGTGGATGAAAAGGGGGTTGTAGCTGTGGGCAGGCCGCTCACCGACACTGGCGGAGGCCGCGTGGGCGAACTCCGTGTTCGCGCCCACGACGAAGGTGTCGAAGCGGTAGCGGTTGTTGAGGCCAGCGCGACGCAGGGAGCGGACGACGTCCATGGGGAGATCGTCGTCGGGAGATGCCTGCTGGTTGATCGCACCCAAACCTGGCAGGTCCAGCGGATGAGTCGCGGGTTTCTCTCCGTTGGACTGGGCGTCAATCAGGCCGGGATCGCGCATCTCGTAAACGACTTCCCGCGGTCCCTGAAGGATCAGGCCAATGGAGTGGTGAAGCGTCCCGAGGTAGTTCTTGTCGATCCAAACCTGGAAGATTTGGTTGGGCACTTCAACGACGAGTTCACGCTCGTTGGCGTCCAGCAGTTTTGTTGGTGCAAACCATCGGCGAAAAGTGTCTTCACTGACTTTGCGCCGAACTTCCTGGCAGATCTGTTTCCAAATAAATTCGTTCGAATCCGGCATATCCGTCAGCGTCCTTGAGAAAAAATGGGGTGGGATTTGACGATCAAGCGGTCGGTTCCGGTGGCCCCTTCCGTGGACGCAGGGGAAGGATGGTAGCTGGTTGGCAGGGTGAACATGAGAGTATGAGGGTTGGTTGGATAGGCATGAGTGGCGACGGTGAAGCCGCTCAATATGAATGGGCCGACAAGGAACGACCGAGTGCGGAACGGGAGTGGCACGTGGAACATAGGTTCCACGTCGACGATGGCAGGTTGGTATGCCGTGAGCGCCGTCTTGCCGCAATCCCTAAACCGCGGTGGGAAATGAGCATAAACAAGACCACTCTTCCCTCACAAGAAAAATTGCACATCTGCGCACCATTTTTTCGGGGAAGAAGTGGAAACCGTCACGCGCCAACGAAGTAACCAAAAACCTCCAAATTTCTGGAATGATAACCGAAAAAATTAATCGTTTTTCCTTGACGGTGGACCTGCAAATAAAGCGCCAAAGGCGAACGTGATGACGAAGGTGATCGGCCACATCCACGTATAGGAGAACGCTGAAGTGATGCCTGTCTTGGTCGCGTTCAGCGCGTAGGTTGGAAGGGCGGCGAGGAACTCGGGAGAGACCCATCCGGCTTTCAGGAGGAGGACCCAGATGTCCGTGCGGACGAACATGACGAGGAGAAAAGAGAGAATGAACCCGATGAGCAGTCCTTTCACGGATCCGCGCCCGGCCATGGCACAGACAAAGAGCGCAAGGAGGGGGCCGACGGTGTAGGAGGTCATTCCAAAGGCGAGGGGAATGATCGGAATATCCTCCCGCACCTGCGCGAGAAGGAGCGTGAACAGGGTCAGGGTGATGCCCCATCCAACGACGAGGAGATGAGAGCGGGTCATCAACTGCTTCTCGGTGAGGCCGACGTTCCCCCTTTCCGGATGGTAGATGAGCGAAAGAGTGGTCTGGCTGAGGGCGGCGAGGATGGAATCGAGGCTCGAAATGGCGGCGGCAAAAACTCCGGCGATAATCAGCCCGCTCAGACCGACCGGGAGGGCAAGGACGATCCACATCGGAAAAACGTAGTCGGCGCTCGCGTTCGTCAGGACTTCACCGCTGGCCAACTTGGTTGTCCTGGGGGCGAGCACCTTGGAGGTGGCTCCGGTTTGCGGATGCTCCGCGCGGGCTGCGACCTCCCGGACGGCGTCGGCATTCTCGATCCGGGTATCAAAAACGGTCGCCAGTTCCGCGTCGGTGAAGGGCGTTTGGTGGTAGTTGACGAAAAGGGCCGCTCCAATGAGGAGCATGAGAAGCGTGATGAGTTGCCCGAACGAGCTGAAAAGGATGGCCTTCCCCGCGGCCCGGGCGTCCTTGCAGCAAAACATCCGCTGGGCCGCCAGTTGGTCGACGCCAAAGATTCCGAGGTTCTGGAAAGGAACGGCGAAGAGGGCAACCCAGAGGGTGAACTGGAGGTCGGCTTGAAGTTCCGTATTGAAGACGCGGGTGCGACCGAATTCCTTCGCGGTTTCCAGCATACCGAACCAGCCGCCATCGATTCCGCTGACGAGCCAGACGAGTGCGACCGTTCCACCCACCGCGAAGAGGACGAATTGCATCACGTCCGTCCAGATCACCGTTCGCATTCCCCCCATGAGCGTCCAGCCGATGGCAAAGATGCCGATGATCATGATACAACACCAGAGCGGCATGCCCGTCACGATCTTCAAAGGAATGGCCGCGACGAGAACACGAACG
This sequence comes from Verrucomicrobiota bacterium, assembly GCA_038745205.1. GTDB lineage: Bacteria > Verrucomicrobiota > Verrucomicrobiia > Verrucomicrobiales > DEV007 > JBCCWV01. The sequence goes on along the minus strand of JBCDLR010000133.1, from coordinate 3,062 downwards.
CTCTGGGCAAGAATACTCCCAATCGTGAAGATGACCGTGGCAAGGGTCTTTGCGCTCAGGCCGAGTCGAAGTCCCATGTAGTCGTAGGGACTGTAGATCTCCCTTTCGTAGTAAACGCGAACAATGAATTTCGCGACAATGACGCGGGCAATGATCGAGCCAATGGCCCACTGCAAGTAAGTGAAGTCGCCATGGAGGGCGAAGAGGGTTCCGGGGACCCCAATGAAGGTGACGCCGCTGATTTCGGTGGCGATGATGGACCCGCTGACGGCTGGCCATGGAAGGGAGCGCCCGCCGAGGAAAAAGTCGCGAATCGTCGCTTGCGAGCCGCGGAGGGCGTGTCCCACCCAGGTCGTTAGAAGCAGGTAGCCGAAGATGACAATCCAATCGACGGGCTTGAAGAACTCGTAAGGCACAGTGAGAGTGAATTAAGTCTGAAGTCGGCATCCTAGCCGCGCCTCCAAGACTTGTCGATCTACCACCGTGAATGCTGAATTTGAAAAACTCGCCATCCTCCTTCGCGAACGGGTCGCCGTCATCGCCGACCACGATTTCCGCGATCGCGATCCACAGGCGCACCTGGAAAAATTAAAAACTGTTTCGGAAGCCATTCTTGCGGAACAGGCGGCCCTCGCGGACAAGATCCCTTTTCGACTCGGCCATTTCCTTGAGAATTGCAGCTACGAGAAAGCGCTGGCTTTCATCGAGTCGCCGACGTCGACAAAGTGCTGAATAAACACGCTACTCTGCAAGGATTGCCCTCAACCATCCGGCCATGAGATCAGGCCACATGCCTATACGGTCCTCTTTCCGGCGAAGACCGTAGCCGTGGCCGCCCTTGGCAAAGAGGTGAAGTTCCGACGGGACGCGGGCCGCCTTGAGTTCCCGATAATAGGCGAGACTGCTCACGGCGGTGATGTGGTCATCCTGCGTGTGCACGAGAAAAGTCGGGGGCGTCTGCGGGCGGACCTGCACTTCAGGAGCCAGCGCGTTCGTCGCGGGATCGGCGATGAGGTAGGCAGGATAGATCAAACTGGCGAAGTCAGGGTGGCTGGAAGGCTCGTACTTCAACGGCGCATATGTGCGCTTGCTCGCGGGTCGTTTTTTGCCGGACCGGGAGAAACTGTAGATATGATCGAAGTCCCCGAGGAACGCGTTGGATGTCGCGGCAGTGAGGTGCCCTCCGGCGGAGAAACCCATGATGCCGATCTTGTCCTGTCGGAATCCGAGATGCGAGGCGAGTTGCCGCGCAAGGCTGATTGCGCGCTGGGCATCTTGCACCGCGACATGCCAGTGGCTCGGATCGACGCCCTTTTTCGGCAAGCGGTACTTAAGGACGAAAGCGTGCATCCCCAGGGAGTTGAGCCAAGCGGCGACTTCCCGGCCCTCGTGGTCGATGGCGAGAATGGAATACCCGCCACCGGGACAAATGACCATGGCGCCCCGTCCGAAGATCGGGCTATTCTCGGAGGGAGGCGAGTAGGTCAAGGTGGGTGTGTTGACGTTGCGCACGCGCTCGATGTCTTCTCGAACGTCTCGTTGCTCCGGCCCCTCGACAGACCATCCGCCGGGGTTACCGTTCGGCCAGAGACGGTATTCAGTGGTCTCGGTGGCGACAGCGGAAGAAACGATAAAGGCGAGGACGGGAAATAGGCAACGAAGTGAGGGTTTCATGGCGCGAGTCTAGCGACAATCGCGCCGCATGACCAGCATTTCGAGATTTCATCCGAGCCAGGGGGGAAGCCTATCGAAGCAGGGAGAATACGTGCCTGCGATGGAACGCGCGTACGTGTTCAACCATGGGATTGGAATCATCCAGCCTGCTCATGACTTCAAAGCGAGGCGGATGGTCGAGTTCCAACTGGCGCACAGGGCGCAGGTCGGACCCGCCCGCACTGCCCGCAACGTGGCCGATGCGGATTCCCACGCGATTCTCCTGCGTGGCGAAACCGAGGAAACTCAATTCGGATTTTGTTGATGTGACGGTGTTCGGCTCTGCGCCGTTCTCCTCGCACGCCCTGATCACAGTCTTCCGCAATTCCTGCTCGTCCCCGAACTCGAGGACGAAGATATCCTTCTTCTCGAGTTCCTTCATCGCCATGGGGCCGTGTCCCGAGGGGGCGAGGGCCACGACAGAAGTGAGCAAGACCGAATCGACGGAAAAGTCATGAGACTCGGCGTTGGCGGCCACACGGCAGCGGAGAAGGAGATCGATCTCCTTGGCACGCAGCATTTCCATGCCCACGCGGTCGGTGCCGGTGCCGATGAAATTGATGTCGCAGTGGGGCTGGAACCTGGGAATGTCGGCGAGAATGGACGTGATGGAAGCCATGGGACTCATGACCGAGCCGCTGAGGCCGACGACAATCGCCCGGTTCTGGCGGCGGCGCTGGGCGTCAATCGAGTTCGCCGCCCGGCGGTGAAGTTGCATAAAGGACTTGCAGCCTCCGCGAAAGGCGACGCCTGCTTCCGTGAGCTCGACGCCGAACGGCGTGCGGTGAAAGAGACGGCGATTGAGGGATTCCTCAAGAACCTGAATCTGGCGGGTCAAGGCGGGCTGTGAGATCTCCAGTTCTCGCGAAGCCTTGTTGACGTTGCCGGTCCGAGCGACATGGAGAAAATAGCGGATTTGTTTTACATCGAAGGGCGCGATCATGTCAGGTGGTGGCTAGAATTTCACTGGAGGGAAGGCCAGAGAGACTCCGGGAAGACGCCATGACGAATTCGCCAAGCTTGGCGTGTTCCCCGGTCCAGACGGCGACAATCCCAATCGGGGGGCGTGTCCTGATCGGGACCTTCTTCACCGGAATGGAAACAGCATCCACCGGATGATCCCCGCCAAGAAATCCACCCTGGCCGAGGGCGACGGCGGTCAGGGCGGCGGAGACGGTTCGAACGGATTCCGCGACTGGCGGGGTTGAGCCGATCGTGTCTTCGAGAAAGGAAAAATACCCCTGCGAAGAATCGCGGTCGATGACGACTGCGGCGATGTCATGGCCACGCGGCTTTTCATTTTTCGTAGAGAAAACCTGCTCCGAGGAATAAGCACAGGGTTGGGTCTC